>WGNW01000023.1 GCA_016124315.1 Alphaproteobacteria bacterium | reverse complement strand
GGTCACCGCCGCCGACCGGGAGGCGGAGGCAGCCATGCGCGCGCTGATCGCCCGCACCTATCCCGACCATGCCGTCTACGGCGAGGAGCACGGCGCCGAGTGGGGCGAGCGCTTCACGTGGGTGCTCGATCCGATCGACGGCACCCGCTCGTTCATCGGCGGCTTTCCCACCTGGGGCACGCTGATCGCCCTTGCCGAGCACGGCCGGCCGATCCTGGGGATCATGGACCAGCCGGTGCTGGGCGAGCGCTTCGTCGGCGGCCCGGACGGCGCCTTTCTGGGCGACCTCGCCCTCCGGACCCGTCCCTGCGAGCGGCTGGAGGACGCGGTGCTCTATGCGACCACGCCCGACATGTTCGAGCCGGAACGGGAGATGCCGGCGTTCCGCCGGGTCGAGCAGCGGGTCAAGCTGCGCCGCTTCGGCGGCGACTGCTACGCCTACTGCATGCTGGCCCACGGCCTCGTCGACGTGATCGTCGAGGCCGCCATGCAGCCCTACGACATCCAGGCGCTGATCCCCATCGTCGAGGGCGCCGGCGGTGTCGTCACCAACTGGGACGGCGACCCCGCCTGGCAGGCCGGCCGAATCCTGGCCGCCGGCGACAGGCGGGTGCACCGACAGGCGCTCGAGGCGCTGAACGCCGGCTAGAACCGGAAGGACCCCTCGATGAACACCTGGCGGCCGCGGTTGATGCTCAGGAGCGAATCGTCGCCGCCCACCGGGAGGAACGGCCTCGGGTCCTGCGACATCACGTACAGCTTGTCGGTCAGGTCGTTGGCGACCACAGACAGCCGCCACGAGTCGTCCGGGGCGCCGATGGACACGGCGAGGTCCAGTGTCACGTAGCTGCCCTGGATGTAGTCGGTCAGCGTGTCCTCGTTGGTGAAGTAGTTGCTGCTGAACGTCAGGTTGCCGCTGAGCCCGAACTCCAGCCCGTCGGCCACCGGTACCCGCAGGTCGGCGCCCACATTGCCGGCCCATTTCGGCGCCCGCGCCACCCGCCGGCCCTGGATGTTCTCGTCGATGCCGTTGTTGGGGATCGGGTCGTAGGGCGCCGTGAACTTGGCGCTGGTGTAGGCGACGGAGCCGAACAGGGTCAGCCCGTCCAGCGGCGTACGCCAGCTGAAGTCCAGGTCCGCGCCCTTGGTGGTCACTTCGCCGGCGTTGGTGGTCTGGAACTGGATCGCCACGGCGTCGAAGTTCTGCACCTGCAGGTTCTTGAAGACGTAGTAGTAGACCGACAGGTTGAGGGTCAGCGCCCGGTCCAGCCACTGGGACTTGGCGCCGACCTCGCCGCCTCTCGCCGTCTCCGATCCGTAGACCAGGGCCTCGGCCGTCGCCGCCCGCACCGCCGGGTCGGAACTGGCGAAGCCCAGCAGGTTGGCGGAGGGCAGCGCGCTGTTGTCGATGCCGCCCGACTTGAAGCCGGTCTTGAACGCGGCATAGAGGTTCAGGTCGTCGGTGGCGTGATAGCTGAGGGTGGCTTCCGGCGAGAAGTTGCTGTCGGCGAAGTGGATCGGTCCCGAATCGAAGCCGCTGCTGATGAACGCCGGGCCCGCGGACAGGAACGCGTGCACGTAGGGTACGAGGATGTGGTTCACCTTCTTCTCGTGGGTCCACCGCAGGCCGCCCGACAGGTTGAGCTTGTCGGTGATGTCGATGCTCAGGCTGCCGAACACGGAGAACGCGTCGCCGTTCGTCGGATGGGACTTGTACCAGTCGAAGCTGTTGCCGGTGATCGGGTCGACGCCGAAGAACGAGATGTTGACGGCGTTCTGGCTGGTGTTGAATTCGGAGTGGCGCCGCTCGTAGAAGGCCCCCAGCATGAAGTTGATCCAGCCCTTGAGGTGGCTCGTCAGCCGCAGCTCCTGGCTGAACTGCCGGAGCTGGTTGTCGGTCAGGCCGGTGCCGCCGCCGTAGCTCTGGTTTCCGACCACGCCGCCGAAGCTGTACTGGTCCAGGTCCTGGGCCGACTGGTCGATGTACCCGCTGACCGAGGTCAGCGTCAGCGCGTCCGTCAGGTTCCAGTCCAGCCTCAGCACGCCGAAGAAGATGTCCGAGTTGCCGTAGGACACGCCGCCGTTGCCCTTCGGACCCTGCGCTGGCGCCTGGATGGCCAGCGGTGGGGCCTGGTCCGGGTAGAAGAACTGCTTGCCCAGCGGCACGCCGCACTGGTAGCCGGCAGGCAGGACGACCGCGCCGGACAGCCAGTACACCGGGTCGGCGACGCCGTTGGCACCGCAGTCGATGGTGGAGAAGCGCAGCGCCCCGTCGTTCTCGTGCCGGATGTAGTTCAGCTTCAGGTTGGCGGAGAAGTTGTCGGCCGGGTCGAGCTGGAAGGTGGCGCGGACGTTGATGTTGGTCTCGCCCCGGTCGGGATGGGCGACGCCGGGCGCCGAGTTGTGGAGCAGCTTGCTGATGTCGTTGTACTGGGCCGCCAGACGGAACGACACTGCGTCGTTGATCGGCCCGGACACGTAGGATTCGAGGGTGTAGCCCCGCTCCTCGATCTCGTAGGAAGCCTTGCCGCCCGCCTCGAAGTGGTCGGTCGGGTTGGCCGACTTGAAGGAGAGCACGCCGGCCGAGGCGCTCTTGCCGAAATACAGCGACTGCGGCCCTTTCAGCACCTCGACCTGCCTGAGGTCGAAGATGGCGGACTGCACGATGCGCATGGTGCTGACCTGGACGCCGTCGAAATCCAGCGCGACGGCCGAATCGAAGGCGGCGGAGATGCCCGAGGAGCCGACGCCCCGCAGGGTGATCTGGCCCCCCGAGCCGGAGCCGCCGCTGCCGATGCGCAGGGTCGGGATGCGGGTCTCCAGGTCTTCCATCTTGGTGTACTGGAACTTGTCGATGATATTGCCGCTGATGGTGGACACCGTCACCGGCACCTCCTGCAGCGTCTCGGCCTGCTTGCGCGCCGTGACGATGATGACGTCGGCCGGCGCGCCGCGCTCGCTGCCGGCGGGCGGCTCCTCGGCGAGCGCCGGATAGGCCAGCGCCGCCGCTGCCAGGCAGGCGGCCATGCAGACCCCTCTCCACGGCCTCGCCGCGGCGCTCGAACGCTTCTCACGATATCGACGCATGTTCATTCATTCCTCCCCAGACAAGAACCAAAACACACGCAATGGCGGACCTCCCCCCACGAGGACCACGGCGCGGAGGCCGCTGCGCCATCTTGGGTCGGCCCCCGCGTCATCGCTGGACGCAACGGCGAGGGAAGTCCTTGACGGCGCCGGCCGGGCTAGGGGCGGATCCCCGACCTCACCGGCAGCTTGCGCCGCCCCCAGAACAGAAACGGGCCGATGCGTTCGCCCGCGTCGATCATCGACAGGTCCGGGCACCGCCGGCGCAGCGCCTGCAGCATCACCTGCGCCTCGAGCTTCGCGAGCTCGGCGCCGATGCAGAAATGAATCCCCAGGGCGAACGACATGATCTTGCGGACCGACCGGTGCACGTCGAACACGCCCGGCTCGGGACAGACGTCCGGGTCGCGGTTGGCGGCCGCGTAGTGGACCATGACCTTGGTGCCGGCCGGAATCGGGGTGCCGGCGATGGTCTCGTCGGCCGCCGTCGTGCGGAACATGGCGAGCAGCGGCGGATCGAAGCGCAGGCTTTCGTTGATCAGACGGTTCATGTCCACGTCGCCGGCGCAGAACGCCCGCCACTGGCCGCCATCGGCCAGCAGCCGCATCATCGCGTTGGTGATCAGCGAGGTGGTGGTCTCATTGCCCGCCACGAACAGCTGGACGATCAGGTTCACGGCGTCCTCGTCGGTGATTGTGCCGCCGTCGCGCCGGGCCCGGGCGATCCGGGCCGCCAGGCTGCCGTCGTCCGGGCTTCCCCGCTTCGCCCGGACGAGGTCGAGCAGGTATCCGGCCATGCGCTGGAGCTCTGCCTCGTAGCCCGCGGGGTCCTGGGCCGAGAGGGCGGCGACGGCCACGTCCGACCACATCTTGAACTGCGCCAGGTCGTCGGTCGGAATGCCGAAGATCTCGCAGATGATGGTGACGGGCAGCGGAAAGGCGAAATCGTCGTGCAGGTCCCAGGCGTCCCTGCCCGCCACGGCGTCGAGCAGGTCGTCGGCGATGGCCTGCAGCCGTGGCCGCAGTGCGGCGATGGCGCCGGGCTTGAAGTCGTCCTGGACGAGGCGCCGGAAGAAGGTGTGCATGGGCGGGTCGGAGACGATTCCGGCCGGCGCCACGAAGTTGGGCCCCTGGCCGTGGCCGCTGAGGAAGCGGGTCGGATTCATCAGCACGTGGTTCACGTCCTCGAAGCGGGACACCACGAAGAACGGCGGCTCGAACTTCTCGTAAAGCCGGCAGCGGTCTCCCGCATAGAGGCGGCGGATGGTGACGGACGGATCCGCCATCTCCTCCGGGCTCAGAAAATCGAGCGCAGACGCTTCCCCCCTGTCCATCCGTCTCTCCCCCGAACGGCGTGCCTGCTAGGCGTCTATAGTGGAACACCGTTATTACATATAATGAAACGGTGTTTCAACATGAATCCGGAGCGCGGCCCCGTGCTCCCGAACCTGTGGCTGGCATTCGTTCCGCCAGTGCCTATATTCAGGCGGCGGTTGCGTTCTGAGGGGCATTTCCGGCAGGGGGAAGGCAGCGTCCATGCAGACCGAGGAAGCCATGCAGGAAAGGCGGCGGCGCATCTTGGCGCGTGCCCGCGAACTGCTCGCCGACGGCGACGCGGACAGTTTCAGCGTGAGGAACCTCGCGGCGGGGGCCGACGTCTCCGCGACGACCATCTACAACCTGATCGGCGACAAGAACACCGTCATGCTCCAGCTGTGCAGCGGCATGGTCGACGACATCGAGCGCGCCCTCGAAGGGATCGACGACGACCTCACCCTGGAAAAGCTCGAAGCCAGCGTCGCCCTGACCACCGACCTCGCCGATCCGGTCAAGCGCGACCTGCGCCGGGCCGCGCACATCGCCTTCGACAATCTGTGGCGGCAGGGCGCCTACCAGGACCAGATCGAGGAAATGACGCGCGACGCGGTCGCCCGGCATCTCAGGGTCATCCGCCGCGGTCAGGAGATCGGCACCCTGCTGGGACGGATTCCGGCGGAGACGCTCAACATTCAGATCCTCAGCAGCCAGATGATGGCCCTGCTCGACTGGACCTACCGCCGCGCCACCCTCGCCGAATACCGCAAGCGCTGCTTCATGGCGCTCTACGTCTCCCTGGCCGCCGACGCGGCAGAGGGCACCCGCGAGGAGATCATGCAGCGGATCGACAGACTCGAGGGGCGCTGAGCCGCCCGGTCAACGGCAGCCGGACCCGAGCATCCGGTCCGTGAATTCGTCGAAGATCTGCCAGAACCGGTTCCGCAGCTCGTCGCGCTCGCGCAGCATCTCGTGCCGGGCGCCGTCGATGCGGTGCAGTTCGGCGCAGGGGACGGCGGCGGCGAAGCGATCAACGGCCGCGTTGCTGACGATGCGGTCCTCCCCCGCCTCCACCAGGCACAGCGGCGTGCGGAACGCCGCGAGGTAGTCCGGCCGGGCCATCAGCGCGATGGTGCGCAGCGCCGCGTCGACCCAGCCGACCGTGGCGCCGCCGCTGGCGAGCCGCGGGTCGGCGTCGATCTCGTCGTGGGTCTGGCGGAAACGTTCCGGATCGGAGGTGAGCCTGTTGTCCTCGAACCGCCGCTTCCAGGGGCCGTAGTCGCGGCTGCCAGGGGCGTAGCGGCCGGCGAGCCCGCCGCGCGCGGCGATGCGAAATGCCGCCTCGGCCAGCGGCCGCAGCGCCTTGGGAAAGGGCAGGTCGACCATCGGCGCCGACAGCACGGCGCAGGCGGCGGCCCCGGGCCGGTCGTGCAGGTAGCGCAGCACGATGTGCCCGCCCATGGAATGGGCGAGGAACACGGCCGGCTCCGGCAGCGCCGGCCTTACCACCGTGCCGTGGAATGCCGCCAGGTCGGCGACGTAGCGGCCGAAATCCCGTACGTGAATCTTCTGGCGGTTGGGCAGCGGCCGGTCGGAGAGGCCCTGGCAGCGCCAGTCCATGGCGGCCACGGCGAAGCCCCGGTCCAGCAGATCCTGGGTGCTCTCGTAGTGCTTCTCGATGAACTCGGTGAAGCCGCCGAGCAGGATCGCCGTGCCGCGCGCGGCCTCGCGGGGCCATAGGGCGTAGCGCAGCGCGGCGCCGTCGTCGGCGCGGAAGGTGCCGAAGGTCGCGCCGGCCGGCGGCGGCCTGGCGCTCACGCGGCGCCCTCCACGTCCTCGCGCCGCATCTCCAGCTCCAGCCACCGGTCCTGCTTGCGCTCCAGCAGCGTCCGGGCCGTCTCCAGCAGGCGTCCCAGCTTCGCGATCGCCTCGGCGCCGTCGAGGCCGGCCGGGTCGGCGAGCTGCGCCTCGATGCGGGCGATGTCGCGCTCCAGCGCCTCCATCTCCCCCGGCAGCTTCTCCAGTTCGTGCCGGTCCTTGAACGTCATGCGCGTCCTCGGCTGCGCGCGCGGCGTCTCCGCCTGACTCGGCCTCGCCGCGGCCTTTTCGGGCTCAGCGCGCGCCGCCAGGGCTCTTACGCCGCCGCGCTGCGCCAGCATGTCCGAATAGCCGCCGGCATATTCCCGCACCCTGCCGTCGGGGTCGAAGCTGATGGTGCTGGTGACGATGCGGTCGAGGAAGTCGCGGTCGTGGCTGACCAGGATGACCGTGCCGGCGTAGGAGGCGAGGGTGTCCTCCAGCACGTCCAGCATGTCCATGTCCAGGTCGTTGGTGGGCTCGTCCAGCACCAGCACGTTGGACGGCCTGGTGAACAGCTTGGCCAGCAGCAGCCGGTTCTTTTCGCCGCCCGACAGCGAGCCGACGGGCTGCCTCGCCTGCTTCGGGTCGAACAGGAAGTCCTTGAGGTAGGCGACCACGTGGCGGACGCGGCCCTGGACGTTGACCGAATCGCCGCCGCTGCCGATGCGCTTGTCGGTCAGCGTCTCCCACAGGCTGGTCTTGGGGTCGAGCTTCGTGCGATTCTGGTCGAAATAGGCGATCTCGAGATTGGTGCCCAGCTTGACGCTGCCGCTGTCGGGCCTCAGCTCGCCGGTGAGCAGCCGGATCAGCGTGGTCTTGCCGCAGCCGTTGGGGCCGACGATGCCCACCCGGTCGCCGCGCATGATCCGGGTGGAGAAGCCGTCGATCACCGTCCGGTCGCCGAACGCCTTGGCGATGTTGCGGGCCTCGGCGATGCGGCGTCCGGCGGGCGGGCCGTCCTCCAGCTCCAGCTCCACCTTGCCGGGCTGCCTGAGCTGGCGCTGCCGGCGCTCGCGCAGGCGGTTCAGCTCGCGCAGCCGGCCCTGGTTGCGCTTGCGCCGTGCCGTGACGCCCTTGTGCAGCCACTCCATCTCCTCGGCGATCTTCTTCTCCAGCCGGGCACGCGACGCCTCCTCCTCGGCGAACACGGCATCGGACCAGTCGTCGAACGCCTCGTAGCCCCTCTCCAGCACCCGCATGACGCCGCGGTCGAGCCAGAAGGTGCGGCGGCTCACCGCCCGCAGGAACGCGCGGTCGTGGCTGATCAGCACCAGCGCCATGGGCGTGGCGGCCAGTGTCTGCTCGAGCCACAGGGTGGTGGCGATGTCGAGATGGTTGGTGGGCTCGTCCAGCAGCAGCACGTCCGGATCGGCCACGAAGGCGCGGGCGATCGCCGCCTTGCGGCGTCCGCCGCCCGAGAGCGTCCCCATGGCGGCTTCCGGGTCGAGCTCCATGGTGCCGATCAGGTCGCGTACCCGGTAGAGCCGCTGTTCCTGGTCGTCCGGCTCCAGGCCGCCGGCCACATAATCGCTCACGGTTTGCGCCGGGTCGGGGCTGGGGTCCTGCGGCTGGTAGGCGATGCGGGTGCCCGGCTGCACGAATCGCTCGCCCTCGTCCACCTGGATCAGGCCGGCCAGCGCCTTCAGCAGGGTGGACTTGCCGCTGCCGTTGCGGCCTACCAGGCAGATCTTGTCGCCGGGCGACACGGCGATCTCCACGCCGCTGAACAGGGGCGCGCTGCCGAAGCTCAGTCCGGCTTGCTTCAGGGCGAGGATCGGCGGGCTCATGGCCTTCGATGTAACAGGAAGCGGTGCGGCGGGAAATGCCGAAGGCGGTTCAGTCGTCCGTGGACGCGGGCGGGTCGAACACCCGGTGGATGATGAAGCCGATGGCCTTCTCGAACCGCTTCCAGTCCTCGTCCGACCTGAGCGGCAGGCCCCAGAAGTCCTCGGCGACCCGCGCCCGTAGCACGAGGTGCTGGAAGCCCGACAGCAGGATGGCGTAGACCGCGTCGGCATCCACCCCGGCGGGCGGCTCGACGCCGTGCATGAACTTGCGGGTTGCCTCGCGGGCGGCGCCGCGTCGCGCCCGGGCCAGCGGTTCGATCAGCTCGGCCGGGGAGGTCAGCTCCGAGGCCATGATCTCCTGCATCATCGGCCGCTGGCGCAGGATGCGCGTGTAGCAGACGATCGCCATGCGCACCAGTTCCGCGTAGTCGTCGACCCGCGTGCCGCCGGCCTCCTTGTCGGCCTCGTCGGCGATGTCGGCGACGCCCAGCCAGAAATGGGCGTCCTTGCCGAACTCCTCCAGCAGCGGCGCCAGGCCGCCGAAATACCGGTAGATGAGCGGCTTGCCGATCCCCGCCTCCTTGGCGATGGCATTGACGCCCAGCCCGACGAAGCCGTCGCGCTCCAGCACCACCCCCACCGCCCGGAGAATATTCTTTCTGGTCGCTTCAGCGTCTCGTTGAGCCATATGGACTTGTGCCGGGGTACGGTTCGTTTTTCGTTGTGTGACAATCTACACCACAGACGGACCTCTGTAACACCAGAAGCGGCGGACGGCAAAAGCCCGGCCTCCGGGCCTGTTAGCGGTGTTCAGGCGGGCCGAATCCCCTATAGTGTGCCCTGGCCACTACCAAGGAATGCATCATGAGCGAACGGGGGCCATCCCTCGACATTCTCGACCATCTGCTCGGCCTGGCGCGCAAGGCCGGCGCCGACGCCGCCGACGCGGTGCTGCTGGAGAGCGCCTCCCTGGGCGTCTCCTGCCGCCTCGGCGACATGGAGGACCTGGAACGTTCGGAAGGCCGCGACGTCGGCCTGCGGGTGCTGCTGGGCCAGCGCCAGGCGGTGGTGTCCGCCAGCGACGCCGAGCCCGCTTCGCTCGAGCTGCTGGCCGAACGGGCGGTGGCCATGGCCCGCTACGCGCCGGAGGACCCCTATGCCGGCCTCGCCGATCCGTCGCTGCTGGCGCGGGACTGGCCCGACAACCTGGACATGATCGATCCCGGCGAGCCCGACGCCGAAACCCTGTTCGCCCGGGCGCGCGAAACCGAGAATGCGGCCCGCGCCATCGACGGCATCACCAACTCGGAGGGAGCCAGCGCCAGCTGGAGCCGGGGCGGCATCGCGCTGGCCACCTCGGAGGGGTTCGCCGGCGCCTACGAGAACACCAGCTTCGCGCTCGGCGTGTCGGTGCTGGCCGGCCAAGGCACCGCCATGGAGCGGGACTACGAATACGACAGCGCGCGCCACTGGGCCGACCTGGAATCGCCCGAGGCGATCGGCCGGCGGGCCGGCGAACGCGCGGTGCGCCGGCTCGGCGCGCGCACCCGCAAGCCCTGCCGCGTGCCTGTGGTCTACGACCCGCGCATCGCCGGCGGCCTGCTCGGCCACCTGGTCGGCGCCATCTCGGGCAGCGCCGTCGCCCGCGGCACCAGCTTCCTGAAGAACAGCATGGGCGAAACCATCTTCGCGCCGGGCATCACCATCGTCGACGACCCGCACCGCCGCCGCGGCCAGCGGTCGAAGCCGTTCGACGGCGAGGGGGTGCCGACCAAGCGGCGGAACATCGTCGCCGACGGACGCCTCGAGACCTGGCTGCTGGACTGCACCTCGGCGCGCCAGCTGAACCTGGTGACCACCGGCCACGCCAGCCGCGGCACCGGCCTACCCTCGCCCGGCCCGACCAACCTCTACATGGAGCCGGGCGGCGTGACGCCCGCCGGGCTGATCGGCGAGATCGAGGACGGCTTCTACGTCACCGAACTGATCGGCATGGGCGTCAACGGGGTCACCGGCGACTACAGCCGGGGCGCGTCGGGTTTCTGGATCGAGAAGGGCGAAATCACCTTTCCGGTCAGCGGCATGACCATCGCCGGCAACCTCAGGCAGATGTACAAGGCGCTGACGCCGGCCAACGATCTGACCTTCCGGTACGGCGTCAACGCGCCGACGCTGCGCGTGGACGGCATGACCGTTGCCGGCAACTGACCTCAGCGACCGCCGCAGGGTCATGCTCGACGCCGTGCGCGAGGCCGGCGTCCTCGCCATGGACTATTTCCGCACCGGCGCCAAGAAATGGGAGAAGGCGGCTGACGATCCGGTCACCGAGGCGGACCTGGCCGTCGACGCCTTGCTGCGCGAGCGGCTGCTGGGCGCGCTGCCGGGCGACGGCTGGCTGTCGGAGGAATCCGCCCGTTCGCCCCATGCGCCGGACCAGCCCTTTACCTGGGTCGTCGATCCCATCGACGGCACCCGCGCCTTCATCGACCGCAAGCCCCACTTCACCATCTGCGCCGCGCTGGTCGGCGACGGCACGTCGCTGCTCGCCGCGGTGCTCAACCCGGCCACCGGCGAACTGTTCGAGGCCCAGGCGGGCGGCGGCGCCCGCTGCAACGGCGAGCCGATCGCGGTCAGCAGCCACGCCGAGCTGAAGGACGCGCGGATCATCGGCTACCGCGCCATGTTCGACGCCAAGCACTGGCGGACGCCCTGGCCGAGGGTGAAGGTCGACATGGTGAATTCCATCGCCTACCGGCTGGTGCTGGTCGCGCGCGGCGATCATGACGCCTGCATAAACCTGAAGCCCCAGAACGACTGGGACATCGCCGCCGCCGAACTGATCCTGCGCGAGGCCGGCGGCGTCTGCACCAACCGGGACGGCGACCCCTATCGCTTCCACGGCAGCGGCGGCAAGAACCAGAACGTCATCGCCGCCAATCCGGTGCTGCAGGCCAGGCTGGTCGACAAGCTGCGGGAATTCGAGCCCAAGGTGCCGAAGCAGCCCGCCTCCTGAGCCTCCTGGATGCCGGAAACAAAGAGCCCGAGGCCGGGGTTGCCGGCGCTCGGGCGCAGTTGGGAGAGAAGCTGGCTGGGTGTTAGAGAGAGCGGCTCACCATCACGGTGACGCGGCCGTCGCAGAGATTCTTGCAGAACACGCTGTCGAGGTTGGTGTCGTGGTAGCGCACGTCGATGTCGAACCAGTCGGTGATGGACAGGGTCGCCCCGATGTTCCAGTTCAAGTAATCGTCGTGGATGCCGTCCCAGGTCGCGCCGGTCTGGGTGTACTTGTTGTAGCCGAGCTCACCGCTGATGCTGAGGCTGAACTTGTCGCTGCCCAGCGGGATCGGAACGCTGACGTCAAGCGGAACGTTGATCGCGTCGCCTGTGTCACCGAAGAAATTGGGCGAGTAGACGAAGCCGGTGCCAACGGTCACGAAGCCGAAGTCGGCGTTCACCTTGCCGTAGAATTCCCAGTAGTTGAAGTGCTGGCCGGTGGGATCGCCCGGATACGAGTAGAAGATGGCGCCCACGTCATAGCCGAAGATGCTGTTGCCGAACTTGCCGGACATGCCGCCAAAGACGTCGAGTTCCATGGAGGTGGAATTGCCGCTGCCGTTCTGGTCGCCGAACTCGACGTTCGAGCCCCAGATGCCGATATAGGCGCCGCTCTTGTGGTTCAGGGTGAGGCCGCCCTGGATGGCGGGGTCTTCCTTGGTCTGGGTGAAGCCGCGGAAGACATAGTCGTTGGTGACGGCGATGCTGCCCGACAAGGTGAATTCCTTCGCCGGAGCGTCGTCGGCCATGGCCGGTGCGCTGGTCGCGATCAGCCCGGCGGCGAGGCCGGCGAGTGCAAGTGCCTTCGTGAATTTGATCATGTGTCCTTCCTTACCCTTGGGGCTCGTTGTTTGTTTAGAGCCGTTCGTGCTCTGACCTACCTCTATTCAAGAGACGTGCCAGTGACTCTTGACGCATTGCGGAATGCCGATAATTCGTAAGAACGTCAATGGTTTGTAGTGATTTCGTCCGATCGTTCTGCTGCATTTGCGCTTCTGCGTTGCAGCGCCGCAACACCCATTTTTGACTATTTTTTGAACACCAAAATAGAGGCAGGTCACAAAATGGGCACAAATCCTCGCCTCCCGCCGGCTATTTTGCAGGCATCGGCCCCATCAGCAGCGCGGGGTCCAGGCGCACCCCGTTCCAGTTCATCCGCCAGTCCACATGGGGACCGGAAGCCCTCCCGGCGGCGCCGAGCAGCCCGATCGGCTGGCCTTGCGACACCGATTCGCCCGCCCTCACGTCCACCCGCTGCATGTGGAAGAGGGTCGACGAGACGCCGTAGCCGTGGTCGATGATCACGATGCCGCCCTCGTAGTAGAAGGCCGGTTCGGCCAGCACCACGCGACCCGCGGCGGGCGCCCGCACCGGCGAGCCCTCCGGCGCGGCGATGTCCACGCCGTAATGTGGCTGCCTTGGCTCGCCGTTGAGAATACGTTGACTGCCGTAGACGCCGGTGACCGGGCCGACGGCCGGCCACGCCAAAGGGGCCGCCCAGGCCATGCCGTCGCCGGTGTCGGCGCGGGCATCGGCCACCGCTGCCCGTTCCCGCGCCAGGCGCGCCAGCAGGTCGGCCGGCGGCGTCACCTTGGAGGGCGGCAGGCCGTCGATGCGCTGGACGTCGTAGTGCCGCTGCACCACTGCGAGCGTTCGGGTCTCCGTCGTGCCGTCGGGATGGACGATCGCCAGCGTCGCCTCCGGCGCCGCGTCGCGGTTGAAGCCGAAAACGAACCGTCCGTCGGGAGCCACCCGCAGGGGTTCGCCGTCCAGCGTGACGCTGGCGTCCGGCTCGGTCCGGCCGATCACCATGCCGCCCTGGGTCAGCGGACCGCTCAGGATCACCGGATCGCTCCGGGCGGCGCCGCTGAGCGACAGGCCGAGCAGGCATAGCGCCGCGAGAACGGGCATCCGGCGGCGCAGGCTCAGAACAGGTCTCCCTGGGAGCGCGGCGGCTTCGGCCTGGGGGCCGGCCGGCGGGCGCCGCCGTCGCCCACCGCCACCACGCCGGCCCTTCCGTCGGCGAACTCCACGCTCAGCGGCTCGCCGGGCGTCACCGCCCGCGACGACGTCACCGGCCTGTCGCCGCCGTCGCGGACGACGGCGAAGCCGCGCTTGAGCACGTTATGATAGCTCAGGCTCTCCAGCACCCGTCCGGCCTGCTGGAACTCCCGCTCCTTCTGGGCGGCGACGCGCGCCACCGCGGGCGCCAAGCGCGCGGCCCTTTCGTCGACCAGGCGGGCGGCCTCGGCCATCCGCCGCTCGATGAGCGCCGGCCGCAGCCCCGCCGCGGCGCCGGCGAGCTGACGGTCGTGCGCCTGGATGCCGGCGCGCAGCGCGCGGGGCAGCCGGCCGGCGGCCTGTTCGAGGCTGCGGCCCGCCTCCGCGGCGCGTCCCCGCAGCAGGGCGGGCCGTAGACCGCCGGCCGCGTCGGCCAGCCCGTGGCGGTGGGCGTTGGTATTGGCCAGCAGGGCGCGCGGCAGCCGCTCCGCCAGCTCGTCGAAGCGCTGCTGGCGCATGCCCAGGATGTCGGTGAGGCCGGGCAGCGCGCGGGCCGCCGCGGCGAGGCCGGTGCGCCGCTCCTGCAGCAGCCGCCGCGCCGCCTGCCGGTGCCGCTGGCCGAGCCCCGCCAGCCGGTCCAGCAGCTCCTCGCGCACCGGTACGGCGATCTCGGCGGCGGCGGTGGGCGTGGGCGCGCGGCGGTCGGCGGCGTGGTCGATCAGGGTGGTGTCGGTCTCGTGGCCCACCGCCGAGATCAGCGGGATGCGGCTGGCGGCGGCGGCGCGCACCACCACCTCCTCGTTGAACGCCCAGAGGTCCTCCAGGCTGCCGCCGCCGCGGGCGACGATCAGCACGTCGGGGCGCGGCACCGGCCCGCCCGGCGCGATGGCATTGAAGCCGTCGATGGCGGCGGCCACCTGCTCGGCGGCACCCTGGCCCTGCACCAGCACCGGCCACACCAGCACGTGGCGCGGGAAGCGGTCGGCCAGCCGGTGCAGGATGTCGCGGATCACCGCGCCGGTGGGCGAGGTCACCACGCCGATCACCCGGGGCAGATAGGGGATGGGCTGCTTGCGGGCGTCGTCGAACAGGCCCTCGGCCGCCAGCTTGCGGCGCCGCTCCTCCAGCAGCGCCATCAGCGCGCCGGCGCCGGCCGGCTCCATGGTCTCGACCACCAGCTGGTATTCGGAGCGCGGGCCGTAATTGGTCAGCTTGCCCGTCGCCACCACCTCCAGCCCGTCCTCGGGCCGGAACGACAGGCGGCCGGCGGTGCCCTTCCAGACCACCGCCTTGATCTTGGCGGCATCGTCCTTCAGGCAGAGATACAGGTGGCCCGAGCGGGCCGCCATGAACTCGGTGATCTCGCCGCGCACCCGGACGTGGTCGAAGGTGCCTTCCAGGGTCCGCTTGACGGCGGCTGTCAGCTCGCCGACCGAATATTCGGGGACGTTCGGGGCCGCGCCGGCCGCAGGTGTTGTGCTCATGGGGGCCTATGCTACAAGAGCCGCACTCCGGATGAAAGAAGGGCAGCATGAAGGTTCTTGTCGTCGGCTCCGGCGGTCGCGAGCACGCCCTGTGCTGGGCGATCGCCGCCTCTCCGCTGTGCACGAAGCTCTATTGCGCCCCCGGCAACGGCGGCATCGCCGCCGAGGCGCAGTGCGTCGACATCGCCGCCGACGACCTGGACGGACTGACCGCCTTCTGCCGCGACACCGCCATCGATTTCGTGGTGGTCGGCCCCGAGCAGCCGCTGGTCGCCGGGCTGGTGGACCGGCTGGAGGCGGCGGGCGTCAAGGCGTTCGGCCCCAGCGCCCAGGCCGCCGCGCTGGAGGGCTCGAAGGGCTTCACCAAGGATCTGTGCGCCCGCCACGGTATCCCGACCGCCGCCTACGGCCGGTTCGCCGAGGCGGCCGCGGCCAGGGCCTTCGTCGCCGAGAAGGGCGCGCCCATCGTGGTCAAGGCCGACGGGCTGGCCGCCGGCAAGGGCGTCATCATGGCCGAAACGGAGGACCAGGCGCTCGAGGCCATCGACGAGATCTTCGGCGGCCGGTTCGGCGCCGCCGGCGCCGAGGTGGTGATCGAGGAATGGCTGATCGGCGAGGAGGCCAGCTTCTTCGCGCTGGTGGACGGCGAGCATGCCCTGCCGCTCGCCGCCGCCCAGGACCACAAGCGGGTGGGCGACGGCGACACCGGCCCCAACACCGGCGGCATGGGCGCCTATTCGCCCGCCCCTGTGGTGACCGGCGCGGTGGCCGACCAGGTGATGGAGCGGATCGTCCGCCCGACCATCGCCGCCATGAAGGCCGAGGGCCGGCCGTTCAGGGGCGTGCTGTTCGCCGGGCTGATGATCACCGAGGCAGGCCCGCAGCTCATCGAATACAACGTGCGGTTCGGCGACCCGGAATGCCAGGTGCTGATGATGCGCCTGAAGTCCGACATCCTGCCGGCGCTGGTGGCGGCGGCCGACGGCCAGCTCGCCAGCTTCGACCTGCGCTGGCGCGACGAGGCGGCGCTCACCGTGGTGATGGCGGCGAAGGGCTATCCGGGCGGCTACGAGAAGGGCAGCGTCATCCGCGGGCTGGACGGCCTGTCGGGCGAAGACGTGCAGGTGTTCCACGCCGGCACGGCGCTCAGCGACGGCGACGTGGTCGCCACCGGCGGCCGGGTGCTCGCCGTCACCGCCCTGGGCGCCACCGTGGCCGAGGCGCAGCGGCGCGCCTATGCGGCGGTCGACCGCATCGACTGGCCGGAAGGCTTCTGCCGCCGCGACATCGGCTGGCGCGCGGTGGGCCGGTAGTCGACACCTTCGGCCCCTTCCAGCCGTCATTCCCGCGTGCGCGGGAATGACGGCTGGTTACCATGGGCGCAGCATGTCCCCCACAGAGATTACGCCCGCTGTCGTCGCCGTGGCATGAACCCCGGCGATCACCGACATCATCTCGCCCGGTGCGAAGGTGATGCTGGGCGCCTTGATCCATGCCGCGGCCGTGCGGAAAATGGCCGTGTCCTTCGCCAGGTCGGCCTGGGGCAGGGTGGTCATGACGCAGCGCGGCGTGGGGTCGATGAAGTCCATGGCCACCGGACCGATCATGGCGCCCGAGCCCGGCCATTCGTGCCGCCCAGAACCGTTGATGCTCACGCCATACTCCTCTGCTCGAACCCAGCGTGACGTGGCCGCCCGCCGGTTTCCAATGGGGACAATGACGTAGGCCGTCGCTTTACTCATCGCCGATTTGCGCTAATAAGGACCGGCACAACCGGCAGTAACGGGGACAGGCATGGCGACGGACCGCGCAAAGGAATTTTCCGGCACCCAGGAGGTGCGCGAGCAGCACCGCTTCGACGTCTCGAAGCTGCAGGCGTTCATGGAAGCGAACGTCGAGGGCTTCTCCGGCCGGGTGGACGTGGCCCAGTTCAAGGGCGGCCAGTCCAACCCCACCTTCCTGCTCGACGCCGGCGGCAAGCGCTACGTCATGCGCCGCAAGCCGCCGGGAGAGCTGCTGAAGTCGGCCCACGCCGTCGACCGCGAGTACAAGGTCATCACCGCCCTCGGCAAGACCGACGTGCCGGTGCCGAGGACCTATGCGCTGTGCACCGACGACAGCGTCATCGGCACCTGGTTCTACGTCATGGAGTTCATGGAGGGCCGCATCTTCTGGACGCCCGACCTGCCGGAGGTGCCGAAGGAAGGCCGCCGCGCCATCTACGAGGGCATGGTCGACGCGCTGGCCCGGCTGCACAAGGCCGACTACCGCGCCATCGGGCTGGAGGATTTCGGCAAGCCCAGCGACTACATCGCCCGCCAGATCCACGTCTGGTCGAAGCAGTACCGGCTGTCCGAGACCGAGACCATCGAGGCCATGAACAACCTGATGGACTGGCTGCCCGCCCACCTGCCGCCGGACCACGGCCCCTGCGTGGTGCACGGCGACTTCCGGCTCGACAACATGATCTTCCACCCGACCGAGCCGCGGGTGATCGGCATCCTGGACTGGGAGCTGTCGACCATCGGCGATCCGATGGCCGACTTCAGCTACAACTGCATGCCCTACCACCTGAAGATCCAGGCCAACACCACCGGCCTCGAGGGGCGGGACGTGGCGGCGCTCGGCGTTCCCAGCGAGCAGGAGTACATCCGCATGTATTGCGAACGGACCGGCCGCGACGGCATCGACAACTGGGACTACTACCTCGTCTACAACATCTTCCGGCTGGCGGCGATCTCCCAGGGCATCATGGGCCGGGTGGTGGCGGGCACGGCGGCCAGCGCCAAGGCGGCCGACTCCGGCCGGCAGGCGCGGCCCCTTGCAGAAAAGGCATGGGAGATGGCCCGCAAAATCGGGGGCTAGGACCGCCTTGGGGCTGTCCTTCCGGCGGCTGGGCCACTAGAACCGCCGCGAAACGGCGAGCATCCGGCAACGGAAGCGACCGGTCCCGGATGGACCGGACGTCCGCCGCGCCGTGGCTCGCCTGCAACGACAAGGAGCCACGATGAACGTCGACAAGATATCCGCCGGCCAGAACCCGCCCACCGACATCAACGTGATCATCGAGATCCCGCTGGGCGGCGTGCCCGTCAAGTACGAGCTCGACAAGGAGTCCGGGGCGCTCTACGTCGACCGGTTCCTGCACACCGCCATGTACTATCCCGGCAACTACGGGTTCATCCCGCAGACCCTCTCCAGCGACGGCGATCCCTGCGACGTGGTGGTGATCAGCCAGGTGCCGGTGGTGCCCGGCGCGGTGATCCGCTGCCGCCCCATCGGCGCGCTGGTGATGGAGGACGAGGCGGGCGCCGACGAAAAGATCCTCGCGGTGCCGGTGGACGCGCTGCACCCGTTCTACACCGGCATCCGCTCCTACCGCGACCTGCCGCCGATCCTGTGCGAGCAGATCGGCCATTTCTTCCAGCACTACAAGGACCTGGAGAAAGGCAAGTGGGTCGACATCGCGCGCTGGCTCGACGTCGAGGAGACCGGTCAGCTGGTGCTCGACGGCATGGCGGCCGCTGCCGCGAAGGCCGCCGCCGGCGCCTGAGCCGCCCCCGCGCGTCAGGGTCGCGCGCCCCCGTCAATTGAGCTACCATTTCCCGTTCGGGTCGGCACCGGGCCGCCGCGTGGCGAGGCCCCGCAACCGGTGGCTGGCCGGCGCGTTCGCTGGGGAGCGGAATGCGGCAAACGGGGAGTGTGACCATGCCGGACCAGGGGACCGACCTGCTCGATGCCGTGCTGGCGCGCCAGGCGCTGCACGATCTCAACGCCCTCTATGGCCGGGCGCTCGACAGGTGCGACCTGCCGCTGCTGACCAGCCTGTTTCACCCGGACGCGACCTTTTCCTTCGGGATTGTGGAAGCCGGTGCCGCCGAATTCTGTCCGCGTGTCCTCGAGGTGATGGGAGCGCTGCGCCGGACGGCACACAGCCTCGCCAACGAATGGTTCGACATCAGGGGCGACCGGGCGGCCGGCGAATACTATCTGTTCTCGGCGTTCAGCTACGAATCCGGGGACGAGAGCGTGGAGGGCTTCGTCGGGGGGCGCTACGCCGCCCGCTTCGAGCGCCGCGGCGGCGTCTGGAAATATGCCCACCTGATGCTGGTCATGGATTGGAACATGAACAATCCGTCGACCGCGCAGTGGCATCTGCGGTTCGGCGTGCGCGGCGACCGCAAGCCGGCGGACCTGCTCTACAGCGGGCTGTTCCAATGAGCGCCGCGCTGGAGGCGGCCCTCCGCGACCTGGCCGGCAAGCACGAGATCGAGCAGGTCCTCACCCAGCATGGCCGCGGCATAGACCGCTCCGACAACGCGCTCATGTCCGGCTGCTATCACCCGGACGCCACGGTGGAATACGGTGTCTTCTCAGGCCCGGCCGCCGAATTCTGCGCCATGGTCACGGGCGCGCCGCTCGACCGGCCACTCACCACCCACCGGACCTCGAACATCTGGATCCGCATCGACGGCGACAAGGCGGTGGCGGAGAGCTACGGCCTGGGCTACCGCGACGAGGAGGACGAGGGCGGCCGGATGCAGCGGCTGATGGGCGGCCGCTACCTGGACCGTCTGGAACGGCGCGGCGGCGCCTGGAAGATCGTCCACCGCATTTTCGTGCTCGACTGGAACATCAACCTTCCCTGGTCCATGGACCTGGAGAGCCCGCGATACAAGGGCCTGCTGCTGGGGGCGCGCGGCCCCGGCGATCCGGTGACCCGGATGCTGGATGCCTGGGCACGGGAGCAGCCGGACACGCCCGCCGAACTGTCGTCCGCCGAACGGGAGGCGGCGATCGACCGGGCGGTGTCGAAGCAGGCGCTGCACGAGCTCAACACGGCCTATTGCCGGGCGGCCGACAGGGCCGATCCGGACCTGCTGCGTGCCGTCTGGCACCCGGACGCCAAGGTGTCCTATGGCGAATATTCGGGCGGCTATGAGGGGTTCTGCGACTATTGGGAGGGCGTGCGCGAACACTTCGAGCGGATCACCCACCTGATCGGCAACGACTACTTCCAGGTCGATGGCGACCGCGCGGTGGGCGAGACGCAGGTCGCCCGCTTCGAGGTGCTGCCGCGCAAGACCGGGACGATCGACCGGGTGATCGGCGGCCGGTTCCTCGACCGCTACGAGCGGCGGGGCGGCGTCTGGAAGCTCAGCGGCCGCGCCTTCGTGCTGGACTGGAACGTCAACCGGCCGACCACGGCCCAGTGGGACCGCGGCGTCTACGCCAGCCTGCGGCTGCGCGGCGCCCGGGCACCCGACGATCCGGTCTATGCACTATGGGGCGGCACGGCGGGCTGATCAGGCCCGGCTTGCGTCACCGGCCGGCGCGTCGAGCACCTCGCGGATCTTGGCCGCCAGCGCCCGCCGGCTGAACGGCTTGGAGATCAGCGCGACGCCCGGGTCCAGCCGTCCCTGATGTACGATGGCGTTGTCCGTGTAGCCCGACATGTAGAGGGTGCGGCACTCGGGGCAGCGCGCCTCCACGGCGGCGGCCGTCTCCGGCCCGTTCATGCCGCCGGGCAGCACCACGTCGGCCAGCAGCAGGCCGGGGCGCAGCCCCTGCCCGATCAGCGCCAGGGCCTCGGCGCCGGTCCGCGCCGTGTGCACGGCGTAACCGAAGGCCGCCAGCGACCGCTGCAGCGAGGCGGCCACGCTCGGGTCGTCCTCGACCAGCAGGATCACCTCGCTGCCCACCTCGGCCGGCGGCAGCACGACCGCCTGTTCCGTCGGGTCGTCGGCCATCACCCGCGGGAAGTAGAGCTTCACGGTGGTTCCGTGGCCGAGCTCGCTGTAGATCTTCACGTGGCCGCCCGACTGCTTGACGAAGCCATAGACCATGCTGAGGCCCAGCCCGCTGCCTCGCCCCACCTCCTTGGTGGTGAAGAACGGATCGAAGGCCCGCTCGATCACCTCCCGGGTCATGCCCGTGCCGGTATCGCTGACGGCGATCATCACGTACTGGCCGGGCGGCACGTCGTCGAACTGGCTGACGTAGTCGTCGTCCAGCCGGGTGTTGGCGGTCTCGATGGTGAGCTTGCCGCCGCTCGGCATGGCATCGCGGGCGTTGACCGCCAGGTTGATCAGGGCGTTCTCGAGCTGGGCCGGATCGATCTCGATGGACCAGATGCCGGCGGCCAGCACCGTCTCGACGTTGAGGTCTTCCTGCAGCGCACGGTGCAGCAGCCGCATCATCTCGCCGACCAGCTTGTTGACGTTGACGAAGGAAGGCTGCAGCGGCTGCTGGCGGGAGAAGGCCAGCAGCCGGCCGGTCAGCTCGGCGCCGCGCTGGACGGCGTTGAGGGCGATGTCCAGGGCCTCGGCCGCTTCCGTGTCGAGCCGGGTGCCGTCCCGCACGACCTCCAGGTTGAGCTGCATGGCCATCAGCACGTTGTTGAAGTCGTGCGCCACGCCGCCGGTGAGATGGCCCACGGTCTCCATCTTTTGCGCCTGCAGGAACTGCTGCTCGAGCTGCTTCTGCTCGGTGATATCGGTGGAGAAGCCGAGCAGGTAGAGCGGCTTGTCGTCCTCGTCGAACACCGGCACCTTGATGGTGCGCAACAGCCGGCGCCCGTGTTCCCTGGTGTCGATCACCTCCTCGGCGATCACCTTGGTCTGGCGGGCCTCCAGCACGGCCTGGTCCGCGGCAGTGAAGGAGTCGGCCTGCTCGGCGGGGAAGAGGTCGTAGTCGTTCTTGCCGATGATATCGGCGCGCGCGAGGCCCAGCAGTGCCTCTCCCGCCCGGTTCAGGGTGACGAATCTCAGATCGGCCGCGTCCTTGACGAACAGCATGGCCGGGATGTTCTCGACGATCAGGTCGAGGAACGTTTCGGTGCGCCGGGTTGCCGCTTCCGCCGCCCGGTGGACGGTCACGTCCTGCAGCGTGCCCGTCATGTGCACGGCGCGGCCGGACTCGTCGAACGTCGTCTCCGCCTGTGCGTGGATGCGCTTCGTGTCACCGTCCGGATGGACGACGCGGTATTCGACGGAGAGCGGTCGTCCTGGTGCCTCCAGGCAGCGCTCCATGGCGGCCTGCACGGGCTCCCGGTCTTCCGGATGGATGAATTTGAGCAGGCTCGAGAAGGAAAGCCGGGCGGCGCGCGGAATCCGCAGAATTTCGTAGATCTCGTCCGAGCAGGTGAAGTGGTCGGCGACGTAGTCCATTACGCTCCGCCCGATGATCGACGCGGCGTCCGGCTCGCCCAGCAGCTGCGCGAACCCGTCGTTGCAGTAGGTCACCACCGCGTCGGTGCTCGCGATGGCGATGGCGCCGGCGGCATGGGTCAGCGCATGGTCCAGCATGGCGAGCTGGCGGTTGGTGTCGGTCAGCTCAGCGTTGCGGGAGCCCAGCTGCTGCTCCATCTCCCGGCGCAGCGTGACTTCCTCGCTGAGCTGGGCGTTGGCGGTCGCCAGTTTGGCCGGGCTGGGGAGCGCCACCAGCCTGGGCAGGACAAGCCAGAGTCCGGTGGCCACCGCTGCCGAGATGGCGGCCGTGATCGCCTTGACTAGGCCTTCCTCGACGTAGAACGGATGCCAGACGACGAGGATGGAGAAGAAGTGGGTCAGGCCGCAGGCGACGATGAACGCCGACATGGCGTAGAACACCGCATTGAGCTGCAGGTCGCCACGGCGGACCGAGAAGGTCACCAGCACCAGCGGGATCGCGAAGTAGGACAGGCCGATGACGCCGTCCGACACAACGTGCGTCCAGAGGACGCCCGGCTCCCATAGGTAGCAGTAGCCGTGCGGCATGAATCCGTCAGCGGATCCGAGTTTATCCAGCCAAGACATGCAGGCCCTCCGAACTTCCTGGGTGTCTTATTTCAAATTTTATATATTCGATTCGCATGGGTATCAGAAGATGCTAAGGCATCGGGGTGGTCACAGATTCTTGATGGCCGCCTCCGGTCCACGGCGGCTGAGGAAGTGCGGCGGAGCCTGGAACCGGACGCAGGCCGGCGGCTCGGCGCCGCGCGGCGCGTCCAGGAAGGCGGCCATGGCGGCCTTGGCGCAGGCGCTCGACCTGCTCGGGGCATGGCCGCGGGCGCGCAGCACCAGTCGGATGCCGTTCGCCATGTGCGCTGCCTGACGCTCCGCGAAGCGCGGCGGAGTCCGGGTGTCGTAGGCGCCGTTGACGAACAGGGTGGGCACGTCGCTTTCCACCGGCTGGCGGAAGGCGCGGGGCGCCTCGCCGACGGACCAGGCGCGGCACTCCGCGCGCAGCATGGCCGTCATGTCCATGCCGCGCAGCAACGGGTGGCCGGTCCGGGCCTGATCGAGCGCGTTCTCCGGGTTGTAGGGCAGCTCCTCGCGGCACAGGCTCGACAGCAGCACGCCGTTGGAATCGGTCTCGCCATAGGGATCGAAGGCTGCGGCGGTCGCCAGGTGGGCCAGCAGCTTGGTGCCGCCCTTCGCCGTGTCGTCGATGATGCCGGGCAGGAAGGGCAGCCAGCCGCCGGTCATCAGGCCGTATTCCAGGATCTGAAGATAGGTGCCATCGTCCAGGCGCAGGCTCAGGGTTGCGCTCCCCTTGGGCTTTCTCACCGATAGGTTTACGGGGTGGCCGCGCAGCCGGATCACGGTGCGCTCCAGGCTCCGGCGCAGCTCGGGGTAGGCGCCGTGGCATTCCGTGCTGGCGCGGCAGTCGGCGTAGAGCAGGTCGAGGCTGTGCTGCATGTCGGGCAGCAGCGTGGTCAGCAAGGGCTGATCGGGCGGCGGAACGGAATCCAGGATCGCCGCGTGGACGCCGCCGGGATCGATGCGCATGAGCTCCAGCGCCAGCCGGGCGCCGTAGGAGATGCCGTAGACCGTCCAGCCGGGCAGCTTCAGCGCGCGGCGCAGATCGGCGAGGTCGCGGGCGGCCGCCTCGGTGTCGTACGCGCCAAGATCGACTCCGGCCCGGGCGAAGGCGGCGCGGCAGGCGCCCACGGTCTTGTCGATCTCGCGGATCGCTTCCGGCCCGTCGCCCAGGGCGTCGAGGCGGAGCGCCCAGCGGGTATCGCTCAGCGCGGCGCAGCGCAGCCTGGGACTGGCCAGCACGCCGACGCCCCGCGTGTCGACGAGGATGTGATCGCGGTCGCGGGCCCACTGGTCCCGGTTCAGCAGCCGCGCCCAGGCGGCGACGCCCCGGGAGGTGGCGATGCCGGCGGGCTGGCCCGGCCCGCCCATCAGGTGCAGCACCGGCGGCTCGTCGGGCGGCGTCGAGGGGCTGCGCAGGATGACCACGGGGATGCGCACGACGCGGTTGCTGGCCGTTTCCCGGCTTTCGGGTGCGGTGAAGCGGAAGCACTGGGCACTGCGCAGCGGCGGCGGGTTGAACCAGCACCTGACGCTTTCAAGCCGGGTTTCCGGCCGCTCCAGGGCGCGCAGCAGGCGGAAGCCGCCATAGACCGTCGCGACCACCGCAATCGCGATCAGGAACGCCCGGACGAGGCTCACGCGTCAGGTTCCCTCGCCCGGGAACAACCCTCTCAGCCCGGGCGCATCCACCAGGTGGATATCCCGTTGCGGGAACGGGAAACGCACACCGCCGGCGTGGAACTTTTCCCAGATCTTCAGCCGGACGGCGCTGCACACATTGGTGACGCCGTTCTGCGGATCCTCGATCCAGAAGCGCAGCTCAAGGTCCACCGAGCTGTCGCCGAAGTTCACCAGCATGCACATGGGCGACGGCGTCTCCAGCACCCGGTCGGTCTCCTTGGCGGCCTCGATGGCGAGGCTGCGGGCCAGGTTGACGTCGCTGTCGTAGGAGATGCCCACCTTCACGTGCTGGCGCACCAGCCGGTTGGAATGGGACCAGTTGACCACCGGCTGGGTGATCATGTCCTCGTTGGGAATGAGGTACTCGGTGCCGTCGCGGGTGATCACCGAGGTGTAGCGGGTGGCCAGCTTGTTGATCCAGCCATAGGTGCCCTGCACTTCCACCACGTCGCCCGGCTTGATCGAGCGGTCCATCAGCAGGATGAAGCCGCTGAACAGGTTGGAGATCACCTTTTGCAGGCCGAAGCCCAGCCCCAGGCCGACCGCACCGCCGAAGACGGCGAAGACCGTCAGGTCGAGACCGGCGGCGCCGAGACCGACGACGATGGCAATGGTGATGAGCGCGAAGCTGGCGATCTTCGACAGCAGCACGCGCGCCGAGGGATTGACGCCTTCGAGGCGGGAGATGCGTTGTTCGGCGAATTGCGAGGCGATCAGCGCGATCCAGACGAACACCACCAGCGACAGGGCGCCGACCAGCACGTCCCGCAGAGAGAGCGAGGATCCCGGACCCAGTGGAACGGAGGCCTCGTCCAGCAGCCTCAGCGTCTGGTGGAGGATGCCGAGGATGTTCAGGGCGGCCACCGACCAGGCGACGATGGCGACCAGCCGCGACATGATCGGGTTGCGCAACGGCGCCGAGAGCAGGCGGATCACCAGCCATGCCGTGAGCAGGCTGATGCTGACCCGCAGCACGTAGTGCTGAAGCTGCAGCGCGTCGGCCAGCCAGAGCAGGACCATCTGCATCAGCAGCCAGAAACCCGACGTGACCAGCGGCATCGCGATCTCGCGGGTGCGCGCCGCTATGCCGCCGGGCAGCGGCATCGCCCGGGCCCATGCGCGGACCGGGCGCGCAAGCGCCCGGGCGATCGCCAATGTGACCGCCAGGGCCACGACCTGGCCCAGAGTCTGCACCGTCAGGACGTGCGCAACCGTCCAGGACAGTGCAAAGTGCAGCCAGGCCTCGACTTTCGGGATCGTCTCCGACAGCTCCATCGGAAAAGCTTATCGCCTCGCCGCGAAAAAGTCTTTGAGCAGGCGCGACGCCTCGGCTTCCGCGATCCCGCCATAGATCTCCGGCGCGTGGTGGCAGGTCGGCTGGGCGAAGATGCGCGGTCCGTGGTCCACGCCGCCGCCCTTGGGGTCCGCGGCGCCGTAATAGAGCCGACGGATGCGGGCGAACGCCATCGCCTGGGCGCACATGGGGCAGGGCTCCAGCGTCACGTAGAGGTCGCAGCCGGTCAGCCGCTCGGAGCCCAGCCCCCGTGCCGCCTCGCGGATCGCCAGCAGTTCGGCGTGAGCCGTGGGGTCCTTCAGCTCGACGATGCGGTTGCCCGCACGCGCCAGCAGCGTGCCATCCGGCCCCACGATCACCGCCCCGACCGGCACCTCGCCCCGTGCCGCCGCCGCCCGGGCCTCGTCGAGGGCCATCTGCATGAAAGGGGTCTGCATGACGCGACGATGGTCAGAGGCGCGGCCGGCGTCAAGCGGCCGGCGCCGGTAATTCGCTGCTTGGCGGGGACCGCGCCATTTCCCTGCCGAGGGAAGCGGTCTATGGTGCGCGCCATGACGGATCAACCCGGAGAGCGGATCGCCAAGGTGCTGGCACGGGCGGGCGTGGCCTCGCGGCGCGGCGCCGAGGCGCTGATCGCTGCCGGCCGCGTCGCCGTCGACGGCCGCAGGCTCGACAGCCCCGCCGTCAACGTGACCCCCGGCAACGTGGTCACCGTCGACGGCAAGCCCATTGCCGCCGCCGAGCCGACGCGGCTGTGGCTTTATCACAAGCCGCCCGGCCTGGTGACCAGCCACAGCGACCCGCAGGGCCGGCCCACCGTGTTCGACAGCCTGCCCAAGGACCTGCCGCGGGTGATCTCGGTCGGCCGGCTCGACATCAATTCGGAAGGGCTGCTGCTGCTGACCAATGACGGCGAGCTGGCGCGCCACCTGGAAAGCCCGAAGACCGGCTGGAAGCGGCGCTACCGAGCGCGGGCCTGGGGCGAGCTGGACGAGGGCCGGCTCGAGGCGCTGCGCAAGGGCGTCACCGTGGACGGGTTGCGCTATGCGCCGGCCGAGATCGCGGTGGAGAGCCGCAAGGCGTCCAACACCTGGCTCGCCCTCGGCATCCGCGAGGGCAAGAACCGTGAGGTGCGCAAGCTGCTGGCCCATGCCGGCCTGCAGGTCAGCCGGCTCATCCGGGTCGCCTACGGGCCGTTCCAGCTCGGGGCCCTGGAGCGCGGCGAGGTGCGCGAGGTGACGCGGCCGGTACTGCGCCAGCAGCTGGGGGCCGCCTTTCCCATCAAGGTTCGGTAGGCGTGCGCATCGTCGGCGGACGCTTCCGCGGCCACCGGCTGAAGGCGCCCGACGACGACCGCGTGCGCCCCACCACCGACCGGGTGCGCGAATCCCTGTTCAACATCCTCGTCCACATGGAGCCGTCCGTGCTGCAGGACGCGGTCGTGCTCGACCTGTTCGCGGGCACCGGGGCGCTTGGTCTCGAAGCCCTGTCGCGGGGCGCCGAGCGGGCTGTTTTCGTCGATTCGGACCCCCGATCCCTGGCGCTCGTCCGCGCCAACGCGGAGGCGCTGGGGGTCGTGCACGAGTGCCGGATGCTGCGCGCCGACGCGACCCGCCTCGCCGCCGGCGGGCCGGCCGCGGGGCTGGCGTTCCTCGATCCGCCCTACGGCCGGAACCTGATCGAGCCGGCGTTGACGGCCGCCCGAAAGGGCGGGTGGCTGGCCCCGGGCGCGGTCGTGGTGATCGAGGCGCCGGCGCGCGAAGTGGTTGCTCTGCCGGACGGTTTTGCGGTTTTCGACCGGCGGCGCTACGGCGATAGCGTGATTTTGATTGTGCGGTGCGCAACAAACTGACGCCACTGGCGTTGTCCGCTGCAGGAAGTTGCACTACGCTTCCTAGCATTTCCTTGGGCCACTCATTTAAAAACGAACAAGGTTGGGCAACATGACAGAGCGTGCCACGCTCGAGGCTATCTCTCGGGCTGTCCTGTACCTGGAACAGGATGCGAAGCTGGTAGGCGCCGAAAGCGTCGCCATGTACCTTCGCCTTGCCGTGCGCGAGGCGGATTCCGCGATCAGGGAAATGGACGGCGTCCATGCCGGCCGCGCCGAGCATCGGGTGCCCCCGCCGCCGAGGTCAGCGCCGGCCGAATAGCCGCTCGATGTCCCGGAGCTTCAGCTCCACATAGGTGGGGCGTCCGTGGTTGCACTGGCCGGAATGGGGCGTCGCCTCCATTTCCCGCATCAGCGCGTTCATCTCGGCCACGGTAAGCCTCCGGCCGGCGCGCACGCTGCCGTGGCAGGCCATGGTCGAGCACACGTCCTCCAACCGTTCCTTGAGGCTGAGCGCCTCGTCCAGCTCGGCCAGGTCGTCCGCCAGGTCGCGCACCAGTCCCCTGATGTCGCAGTCGCCGAGCAGCGCCGGGGCCTCGCGCACGACCACGGCGCCCGGCCCGAACGGCTCGATAGCCAGGCCCAGCTCGGCCAGCTCCGCGGCCCGTTCGCCCAGCCGGTCGGCGGCCGCCGGGTCCAGCTCCACCACCTCCGGCAGCAGCAGCAGCTGGCGTGCCACGCCCTGGCCGGTCAGCGCCCGCTTCATGCGCTCGTAGACCAGCCGCTCATGGGCGGCATGCTGGTCGACGATGACGATGCCGTCCTCGGTCTGCGAGATGATGTAGGTCTCGTGCAGCTGGCCGCGGGCGGCGCCCAGCGGATAGGACGCTTCGACCGGCGCCGGCGCATCGGGCGCGGCGGCGGGCGGCGCGGTCTCGACCCGGGCGGAGGGCTCGTCCGCATAGCCGAACGCGGCCTGCCCGCGCGGCTCGCCGAAGCCGGCCGGCATGCCCAGCGGCCGGTGGAACTCGGCGAAGGACGGCGCGGCCGACGGCGTCTCGCGGCGGATCGCCCCCAGCGCCGCCGCGCCCACCGTGGTCGACGCCTTGTGGCCGGCGGCCACCAGGGCGTTGCGCAGCGCGCCCACGATCAGGCCGCGGACCACGCCCGCCTCGCGGAAGCGCACCTCGGCCTTGGCGGGATGGACGTTCACGTCCACGTCCTCCGGGTCGGACTCGAGGAACAGCGCCAGCACCGGGTGCCGGTCGCGGGCCAGGAAATCCGCATAGGCGCCGCGCACCGCGCCGACGAACAGCTTGTCGCGCACCGCCCGGCCGTTGACGAACAGGTATTGCTGCTGGGCGTTGCCCCGGTTGTAGGTGGGCACGCCGGCATAGCCGGTGAGCCGGAACCGGCGCCGCTCGGCGTCGATCGGCAGGGTGTTGTCGGCAAAGTCGGCGCCGAGCAGCGCCGACAGCCGCGCCAGCAGCCGCTGGTCGAACAGGTCGCCCGGCGCCGGCGGCACCCGCAGCGCCACCCGGCCGTCGTGGCTGAGGGTGAAGCCCACGTCCGGGTTGGCCATGGCCAGCCGGCGCATGGTCTCCAGCGCATGGTTCAGTTCCGTGCGCTCGGCCTTGAGGAACTTCAGCCGCGCCGGCGTGGCGTAGAACAGGTCGCGCACCTCCACCTTGGTGCCCTGGTTGAGGGCCGCCGGTCGCGCCGGGATGCGCCGCCCGGCGTCGACGCCGATCTGCCAGGCCTCGCCGGCGCCCTGCGCCCGGCTGGTGATGGACAGGCGGCTGACCGCGCCGATGGACGGCAGCGCTTCGCCGCGGAAGCCCAGATAGGCCACGTGCAGCAGGTCGTCGTCGGGGAGCTTCGAGGTGGCGTGGCGCTCGACGCACAGCTCCAGGTCCTCCCGGGCCATGCCCACGCCGTCGTCGGTGACGCCGATATACGCGATGCCGCCGCCGTTCAGCACCACGTCGACGTGGCGCGCGCCGGCATCAATGGCGTTCTCCACCAGTTCCTTGACGGCGCTCGCCGGCCGCTCCACCACCTCCCCCGCGGCGATGCGGTTGACGGTGGTCTCGGGCAGCAGGCGGATGCTCATGTGCTCTGGAGGTATTCCCGCGTCAGGACCTTGCCCAGCTCCACGGCCGGCTGGTCGAAGGGATCCACATCCAGAATATCGCCAATGATGATGGTTTCCAGCATGAAGTGCATGAGCAGCGCGCCGACCGCCCGCTCGTCGGCCCGCTTCACCTGCAGGTGGCGCACCGGATGGCCCTTCTGCTTGAGCGCGTCCATGGTGGCCCGCGCCTGGGCGTCGACCACGTCGCCGATGCTGCGCCCTGCCATGAACGACAGCGCCTTGTCCTGGGCCAGGTCGGCGGGCACCACGGGGCCGGTCCCCTTGATGTCGGCGGTCACTACCGTGACCATCTTGTCGTCGGGACCGTCGAGCAGCAGCTGGAGCATGGAATGCTGGTCGACGGGGCCCAGCGCGGCGAGCGGCGTCAGTCCCTTGCCATCCTTGCCGATGCTCTCCGAGAGCAGTTGCCGGTACCAGTGGCTCACCCGCTCCAGCCGGCCCGCATAGGGCATCAGCACCAGGGTCGAGACGCCCCGTTCCTCGGCCAGCGCGCCGATGGCCGCGGCGCCTTCCGCCGGACCGGAGACGTCGGACTGCAGCACGTCGCGCAGCACGCCAGCCGCGCCGGCGCGGATCGCCTCGATGTCGAGGCCGGCGATGGCTGCCGGCAGCAGGCCGACGCAGGACAGCACCGAATAGCGCCCGCCCAGGTCCGGGTCGTGGTCGAGCACGGGGATCGACCAGTGCTTGGCAAGGTCGCGCAGCGGGCTGGCGCCGGGCTGGGCGATGGCGATCACCCGCGCGCCCACCTCGTCCTCCAGCCCGCGCTGGCGGTAGGCGTCGAGCAGCACCAGCAGTTGGGCCAGCGTCTCGGGCGTGCCGCCCGACTTGGAGACGACGATGAAGCTGGTGCTGAGGAAATCCAGGTCGGCGAGCAGCTCGGTCAGCGCCTGAGGGTCGAGATTGTCGGCGAACTCGACGGTCGGCGTGGCGCGGGGCCGCGCCAGGGAGGTGAGCGTCTGGCCGCCCAGGCTCGAGCCGCCGATGCCCATCACCACCACCCGGCGGCTCTGGCGCGACATCAGGCCGGCGATGTCGGCGAGGCTCAGCAGGTCGGCGGTTTCCTCGGGCAGGCGCAACAGCGGCAGGCTGGAGTCCTTGTAGGCCTTGCGGATGCGGGCGACGCCCTTGGCCGCCTTGCCGCGGGCGGTCTCGAAGGCCTGTCGGCTCATGCCGTGCGGGCCGATGGCTGCGTCGAAGCAGGCGTCCAGGCTCTGGTGGAGGTCGGTCACGGCGTGCTGGTCTCCGGCGTCTTCATGCTGGCCCCCGGGGTCTTGTCGAGCCCCTTGGGTTCGCCGACGATAACCCAGAACAGCGAATCCGGTTTCAGCAGGCGCTTCGCGACCCGGTTCACGTCGTCGAGCGTCACCGCTTCGATGTAGCTGTTGCGCTTGTCGATGTAGTCGCGGCCGAAGCCGTAGTGCTGGATGCCCACAAGCTGGCCGGCGATGGCGCCGCTGGTGTCGAAGTTGAGGGCGTAGGAGCCGGTCAGGTAGGTCTTGGCGTCCTTCAGCTCGTCCTCGGTCGCCCCGTTGTGCGCCATGTTGGCGATCACGTTCTCGATCACCGACTTGGATTCGCCCATGCGGGCGTTGACCGTGGCGACGGTGCCCAGCAGCAGGCCGGCGTGGTCGTAGGGCACCAGGTAGGTGTAGACGCCGTAGGTGAGGCCGCGCTTGCGGCGCACCTCCTCCATCAGCCGCGACGAGAAGCCGCCGCTGCCCAGGATGTGGTTCATCACCAGCGCGGCGTACCAGTCGGGGTCGTCCCGCTTGATGCCCGCCATGCCGAACACGCCGACGCTCTGCGGGATGTCGCGGTCGATGACGTCGACCGAGGGCTGCGGATGATCGAGCCCGGTCTCGGGCACGTCGATGGTCTCGCCCTTGGCCGGCAGGGCGCCGAACGCCTTGTCCAGCAGCGGGCCCAGCTCCTCGGGCGTGATGTCGCCGACCACGCCGACGATCAGCCGGTCCTTGGCGAAGTTGTCCTTCACGTAGCCGCGTAGGTCGTCGACGGTGAGCCCCGCCAGGCTCTCGGGGGTGCCGGTGAGATTGTGGGCGTAGGGATGGCCGGCGAAGGCCGCCTTCATCCATGCCTTGGAGGCGACCGAACGCGGCTCGTCGTCCTCGGAGAGCTGGATGGAATGCACCTGTTCGCGCACCCGCTCCACGGCGTCCGCGTCGAAGCGCGGCTCCGAAAGCGCCAGGCCGAGCAGGCGGAACGCTTCGTCCTTCTCGCCGGTGAGCGTCTTGACCTCGCCGGTGAAGGTGTCGCGGCCGGCGTCGAAGCTCATGCGGATGGCCCGCGAATCGAGCGCCTTCTGGAACGCGAGGGAATCCATGTCGCCGGCGCCCTCGTTGAGCAGCCCGGAGACCAGGTAGGCGAGGCCCTCCTTGCCCTTCGGTTCGACCGACGTGCCGCCCTCGAACTCGTAGTCCATGGCGATCAGCGGGATGGTGTGCTGCTCGACGAGCCAGGCCTTGATGCCGCCCGGGCTCACCACTTCCTTGATCTCAACCGCGTCGGCGCGGGCGGCGCCCGCCAGCACCAGCAGCAGCACGGCCAGGATGCGCGCCACCATCACGGATGCTCCTTCATGATGCCGCCGCCCACGGGAATCGGGCCGGCCGGCGCACCGCCCGGCGGCGGCGAGGCGCCCTCGACGGGCAGCAGCTCGCCGGTCACCGAATGCTCCGCCACGAAGACGTAGCGGGCGGCGGCCTGGACGTCTTCCTTGGTCACCGCCTCGACCTGGTCGGGCCAGTCGAGCACGTCCTGCACAGTGCGGCCGCGCACCAGCGCCGAGCCGAAGATGTTGGCGAGGCCGATGCCGCTGTCGCGGGCGTAGACGGCGGCGGCCGTCAGCGACCGCTTGGCCCGCTCCATTTCCTCGTCGGTGACGCCGTTCTTCATCACGTCCTCGATGACGGCGTCCACGGCGTCGGGAATCGGGCCGGTATCGTTGTGCTGGGGCGTCACGCTGATGGCGAAGGTCGACGGGCCCAGGCCGTCGTCGCCGTAGCTGGAGCCGGCGCTGACCGCCAGCTTCTGCTTCACCACCAGCTGCTGGTAGAGCCGGCTGGTGGTGCCGCCGCCGAGGATCTCGTTGAGCACGTCGAGCGGCACCGCGTACTTGGTCTCGCCGTACTGGTTGCTGGGCGCCATGTAGGTCCGGATCCAGTTCGCCTCGCTGACCCGCGCGTCCTTCATCACCAGCTGGCGCGCGGCGAGCTGGGGCGGCTCGTTGCCCAGGTTGCGCTGTGGCACGTCCTTGCGCGGCACGACGCCGTAGATCTTGTCGGCCAGCACCTTGACGTCGGCGGCCTTGACGTCGCCCACCACCACGACGACGGCGTTGTTGGGCGCGTAGTGCAGCTTGTAGAAGCCCATGGCGTCGGCGCGGGTGAGCGACTTGATGTCGTGCATCCAGCCGATCACCGGCACCCGGTAGGGATGGGCGAGGAACTGGACGGCGTCGAGCTGCTCGCCGAACAGTGCCGGCGGCGAGTTGTCGGTGCGGGTGCGGCGCTCCTCGATCACCACCTTGCGCTCGTCGTCCACCTCGTCGGGGGCGATGTTGAGGTTGACCATGCGGTCCGCCTCCAGCCCCATCACCAGGGGCAGCTTGTCGGCCGCCACCTGCTGGTAGTAGGCGGTGTAGTCCGAGGTGGTGAAGGCATTGTCCTCGCCGCCGTTGCGGGCGACGATCTTGGACAGCTCGCCGGCCGGCACCTTGGGGGTGCCCTTGAACATCAGGTGCTCGAGGAAGTGGGCGAGGCCGGTCTTGCCGGCGTATTCGTCGATGGCGCCCACCTTGTACCACACCATGTGGGTGACGATGGGCGCCCGATGGTCCTCGATCACCAGCAGCTGGAGGCCGTTGTCGAGGGTGTACTCGTGGGCATCGATGGGTTCGCCGGCCCGCGCGCCGCCGGTGATGGCGGCGACGGTCAGCAGGGCGAGGAGCGGTCCGAAGAGGCGGCGGAGACGGCCCGCGTCCTGTCTCAGGGCGGCCACCGTTACTGCTTGGTCGGCGGGGTAGCCGGGGCCGCCTGGCCCGAGCCTTCTCGCTGGATGGTGGTGGCGGCGCCGCCTTCCATCTGGTTGTCGTACAGCAGCTGTTCGGTGAAGCCGCCCTTGTTCACCACCGTCCCCTGGGGCGACAGGTCCGAGCGGACGTCGGCGTCGGCGGTGGCGCCGCCGCTGGCGTTGAGCAGCTGGGTCTCCGCCGGCGAGCCGGAGGGCAGCTGGCTCTTGGCTTCCGGGAACATGGCGAGCAGCGCCATCTCCGACGGGTCGGCTTCCTTCGGCTTGGGCTGGTTCGGTCCCGGCGGGCGCAGATTGTAGTCGGGCGGGATGACCAGCGCCCGCTTCGACACCACGGCGAACTCGTCGGGCGGATATTTGCTGGCGCCGAGCGCATCCTTGACGCCGCCGCATCCGCTGAGGGAGCCGGCCGCGACCAGGGCCAAGGCCAGGGAGAGGCCGACAGATTTCCGTGCCACCATGTGTCCGTCCTGTTCCGTTACGCGCTCTGCCGCCGGGTAGCCCCCAGGACCGCGTCCAATATCAGCAGGGCGACGCCCACCGAGATCGCGCTGTCCGCGACATTGAAGGCCCAAAAGTGCCACCCTGCCACGTGAAAATCAAAGAAATCCGCGACCGCGCCGCGCACCACCCGGTCGATCGCATTGCCGACGGCGCCCGCGAAGACGCAGGCGACCGCCACGGTAAGAAGTAGGGTCTCCGCGCGCATCATCCAGACGATGAGCGCGACCGAAACGGCCCCCGCGAATCCGGCCAGCAGCCAGCGCGCCAGTTCGCCGTGGTCGCCCAGCATGCCGAAGCTGATCCCCTTGTTCCAGACGAGGACCAGGTTGAAGAATGGGGTGAGTTCGATGGGCTGCCGCGTGGCAATGTCGAAACCGTTGAGCAGCCACCACTTCACCGCCTGGTCGAGAGCCAGGAGCAGCAGCGCGACGGCGATGCCGATGGCGATGCGGCGGCTCACCGGCGAAAGCTTCCGGCGGGGCGCCTGGAGGGGTGTCTGGCGAAACGGTTCATCGGGCCGGCGGGCTGGTTTCGGTGGGCGTGTGTATCAGGTGTGGCCGGTGGCTGTCGAGGGTTCTCGCCCGGCCGGCGGGAACCGGCCTGGCGCCCCCTCGGGGCTGGCGAGCAGGCGCCGGGCCGCCGCGGCGTCGGCGGCGATCTGCGCCTTCAAGGCCTCCAGCCCGTCGAATTTCCGCTCGGGGCGGATGAACCCGATCACGTCGACGCCCACATGGGCGCCGTAGAGGTCGCCGTCGAAATCGAACAGGTGCACCTCGAAGCAGATGTCGGTCTTGCCGAAGGTGGGACGCCGGCCCAGGTTGGCGACGCCATCATAGGCGCCGCGATGGGGGCCGTCCTCTACATGCATGCGCACGGCGTAGACGCCCAGGGCAGGCTCGAGGTAATCGCCCCAGCTCAAGTTCGCCGTGGGAAAGCCGATCTGTCGGCCGCGGGCGTCGCCATGCTCGACGCGGCCTTCGATCCGCCACCAATGATCCATCAGCAGGGCGGCGCCGCCCGTCTCGCCCTCGCGCAGGCGCTCGCGCACCCGGGACGACGAGCAGACCTCGCCGTCGATCACCAGCGGGTCCACGACGGTGACGCCGAATCCGAGATCGCCGCCCAGCCGGTTGAGGAGTTCCGCGTCGCCTTGCCGTCCCTTGCCGAAGCGCTGGTCGTAGCCCGTGACCACGTGGCGCGCCTGCAGCCGCCCGGCCAGGGTGCCGCGCACGAAGTCCTCGGCGGGGGTGTTGGCGAGCGCCGCGTCGAAGGCGAGCACGAACAGCACCTCGACGCCGAACGCTTCGAGAGCCTGTGCCTTGGAGCGCAGGGTCATCAGCCGGAACGAGGGGCTGTCCGGCCGGAAGAACTGGGACGGGTGCGGCTCGGTGGTCATCACCGCGAGCGGCGCGCCCCGCTCGCGGGCGATCCGCGCGGCGCGCGACACCACGGCCTGGTGGCCGCGGTGAAAGCCGTCGAAATTGCCCCACGCGATCACCGAGCCCAGCACGTCGGCCGGCAGGCCGTCCAGATGCCGGAACAGCTTCATGGGGCAGGGCTCTCCGCGCCGGGCATCGTGGGTTTACGCCGCGCGCGCCGGCACGAGGATGAGCGCCTCGCCGTCGAGCACGGTCTTGCCGTCCACCAGGCACACGCAGTCGAATCGGACCTGGCGGCGCTCCGGCTTCAGTTCGGCGACGGTGACCCTGGCCGTCACCGTGTCGCCCGGCCGCACCGGCGCCTTGAAGCGCAGCGACTGGCTGAGATAGATGCAGCCGGGCCCGGGCAGCCTGGTTCCGAACACGGTGGAGATGAAGCTGGCCGAGAGCATGCCGTGGGCGATGCGCCCCTTGAACATGGTCTCGCGGGCGAACTCGTCGTCGATGTGCACCGGGTTGGTGTCGCCGCTCACCCCGGCGAACAGGGTGATGTCGGCGTCCGTGACGGTCTTGGCATAGCTGGCGGACATGCCTTCGGCGAGGTCTTCGAAGAAGTAGCCGTTGAGATCGGGCACGGGCGTTTCCTTGCGGTTGAGCGGCGATGGCGTTAGCGCCTGTATAGTCGGCGCTGCGGATGGCGGCAAGCAACCGCAGGTCGGGATGCTCCGGCGCCCCGGCGAGGCAGAAAATACTTGATGCGCGATGCCGGCGGCGTCAAACAGGCGCCGGCGGCGCGGCGAACGGAAAGGAGACCGGCATGGCGGACGGCGATCAGGAGATCTACCGGGTGGTGACGGCGAACCGGCTGCGCGACGGCGCCATCGTCTATTTCAACCGGGACTCGGGATGGTCCGAGGCGATCCGCGACGCCACGGTGGCGGCGGGCGACGAGATCGACGCCCTCGTCGCGCTCGCCGAGCGGGACGTGAGCAACAATGTGGTGGTCGGCGCCTACACCATCGAGATCGCTGGCGACCACCAGCCGCTCTCGGCGCGCGAGCGCATCCGCGCCCACGGGCCGTCGATCCGCTTCGGCGACGACGCGGTGCCGGTAAACAATTCCGATTTTGAAATTTAGGCGGGTCGCGCTAATAATGATCGAGGGGGGCTACGCGGCGGCTAATGCAACTTCCGAGAGTGCGCCGCCTCAGCCAATCCGAGGAGAAATCCTATTCGCGTTCGAGGAAATACCGGCGGACTCCGCCGTTTGACGAAGCGCATGCTGCACGCGGCGGTCGTGCTTCTGGCCGGCTTCGGCATGGCGGGAAGCGCGATGGCCCTTCCCTGCATGACCCGGGAGGAGGCGCTCGCCGAACAGGCCCGCGGGCTGCAGTCGGCGCTGATGGTCGCGGCCCTGAAATGCGTGCACAAGGCCGACCTCAAGCTCTATGAGAACTACAACGCCTTCATCACCCGCTTCAATCCGGAGCTCAGCACCCACTCCGAGGTGATGCAGGCCTATTTCCGCCGCAGCTACGGCGCCGGCAACAAGCACGCCCTCAACGAATATATGACCAGCCTTGCCAACTACTTCTCGCTCGACACGTTCAACAACCCGAAATTCTGCGAGGACATGGCCAAGGTCGTCGAGGCAGTGTTGGCGGCGCCCGACGGCGCGGTGCTGCGCGGCCAGTTTGAAACCGACTTCCTGCCGCCCAACTCGGCGCCCACCTGCAACGACGCCCGCAATGTGGTGAACCGCGACGTGCCGGCGCTGAGCGGCACCATTCCCGATCTGGCCAGCATCCACATGCCCGATCTGGACACGAGGCCCCGGCAGGCCGCGGACGCGGCCTCGGCCGACTGACGAGTCCCCTTGGCAACGCCTGAAACGCCGCTATAAGAAGGCGCGGCTGGGCCACCTGAGGTGTGCGCCGGCGCGTCGGCTGCACCGTTTCGGGAGGAATACCGTGGACTTTGCCTACAGCGACCGGGTCAAGGACCTGCAGAAGCGTCTCACCGATTTCATGGAGGCGCATGTCTACCCGAACGAGGACCTGTTCTACGAGCAGCTCGACAGCCAGGGCAACCGCTTCCGCACGCCGCAAATTCTCGAGGACATCAAGCAGAAGGCGAGGTCAGAGGGACTGTGGAACCTGTTCCTGCCGCATCCCTTCCGCGACACGTACGGCGTCGGCCTGACCAACCTGGAATACGCGCCGCTGGCGGAAATCATGGGCCGGGTCGACTGGGCATCGGAGGCGTTCAACTGCAACGCGCCCGACACCGGCAACATGGAGGTCTTCGTCAAGTACGCCACCGAAGCGCAGCAGGACGAATGGCTGATCCCGCTGCTCGAAGGCAGGATCCGCTCCTGCTTCTGCATGACCGAGCCGGCGGTCGCCTCGTCCGACGCCACCAACGTCGCCACCCGGATCGAGCGCGACGGCGACCACTACGTGATCAACGGCCGCAAGTGGTACACCACCGGCGGCATGCGCGAGACCAGCAAGATCTTCATCGTCATGGGCAAGACCGATCCCGACGCGCCCAAGCACCAGCAGCAGTCGCAGATCCTGGTTCCCAAGGAGACCCCGGGCGTCAAGATCGTCCGCCATCTGCAGGTGTACAACGACGACCACGCGCCGTTCGGCGAGGCCGAAGTGCTGTTCGAGAACGTCCGGGTGCCGGCGTCCAACATGCTGCTGGGCGAGGGCCGCGGCTTCGAGATCGCCCAGGGCCGCCTCGGGCCGGGCCGCATCCATCACTGCATGCGGCTGATCGGCGCCGCCGACCGGGCCATCGAGCAGATGTGCCGCCGCACGTCGAGCCGCGAGGCATTCGGCCGGAAGCTGTCCGAGTTCGACACCATCCGCAAGGACGTCGCCTGGTCGCGCATCGAGCTGGAGCAGCTGCGCCTGCTGGTGCTCAAGACCGCCTACATGATGGACCAGGTGGGTGCCAAGGGCGCGCGCAAGGAAATCGCCATGATCAAGGTGGTGGTGCCGCAGACCGTGGCCAAGATCATCGATCGGGCGATCCAGTCCCACGGCGCCGGCGGCTTCACCAACGACTACTTCCTGGCGCGGTCCTGGGCCTATGCCCGCACCACCCAGATGGCCGACGGCCCCGACGAGGTGCACACCGAAACGGTCGCCAAGCTGGAGCTGCGGCCCTACACCAATCGCTAGGCTGCCCGGCGATGAAGTACCGGATCACCCTTCGCACCAACCTCAGGCGCGGCAGTTTCTTCTGGGTCGCCGAGGTGGAGGCGGCCAACGAGGAAGCCGCCGCGGTCGCCGCCGAGAAGCTGTTCGAGGAGCAGATGGACTCCGGCGAGGAATGGTCGTTCGAGGAGTACGACGCCGAGCCTGCCTGACGGCTCCAAACCATTGCCGCGAGGGACACGCGCCGGGCGGGCGAGCTTGGCGCCGGGCGCTTTTGCATGCGTGGAAGCGTGGGTGCTATGGTCCATGCGCAGTTTCCAATCGCGTCCAGGGCCGGTATTCAACGGCGCAGCATTGTGAAATGGAGATGTCGGCATGGACATCGATCCCATCCTGCTCAGTCGGCTGCAGTTCGCCTTCACCGTCGCCTTCCACATCCTGTTCCCCACGCTGACCATCGGGCTCGCCTGCTTCCTGGCGGTGGTCGAGGGCCTGTGGCTGAAGACGCGCGACGGACGCTGGCGGGACCTCTACCAGTTCTGGGTGAAGGTGTTCGCCCTGTCGTTCGGCATGGGCGTGGTGAGCGGCATTCCCATGTCGTTCCAGTTCGGCACCAACTTCAGCCCGTTCGCCCTGGCGACCGGCAACGTGCTGGGGCCGTTGCTGGGCTACGAGGTGCTCACCGCCTTCTTCCTCGAGGCCAGCTTCCTGGGGATCATGCTGTTCGGCTGGAAGCGGGTCGGGCCGGGCCTGCACTATTTCGCCACCCTGATGGTGGCCTTCGGCACCACCCTCTCCGCGTTCTGGATCCTGTCGGCGAATTCCTGGATGCAGACGCCCCAGGGCGCCCAGATCGGGCCGGACGGGGTGTTCCACGTGGTGAGCTGGTGGAAGGTGATCTTCAACCCGTCCTTCCCCTACCGGCTCGCCCACATGCTGGTGGCCTCGCTGCTCACCATGTCGTTCGTGGTGGCCGGCGTCTCGTCCTGGCAGGTGCTGAAGCAGCGGCACGCCGATACCGCCCGCAAGGCGCTGGGCCTGGCGCTGGGCGCCGCCGCCATCCTGGCGCCGCTGCAGCTGCTGGTGGGCGACATGCACGGGCTCAACACCCTGGAGCACCAGCCCACCAAGGTCGCCGCCATGGAGGGCAACTGGCAGACCGGCCCCCGCAAGCCGCTGCTGCTGTTCGCCTGGCCGGACCCGAAGACCGAGAGCAACACCATCGAGTTCGGCATTCCCGACGGCGCCAGCCTCATCCTGCGGCATGATCCCGACGGCGTGATTCCCGGCCTGACCGCCGTGCCGCCCGACGAGCGGCCGCCGGTGGCGATCGTGTTCTATGCGTTCCGGATCATGGTGGGCCTGGGCGTGCTGATGATCGCGGCGGCCTGGACGGGGGTGGCGCTACGCAAGCGGCTTCCCCGGACGCGCCCCTATCTGTGGTTGCTGGTGGGCATGGGGCCCGCGGGCTTCGTCGCCACCCTCGCCGGCTGGACGGTGACGGAGGTGGGCCGCCAGCCCTGGACTGTCTACGGCCTGGTGCGCACCGCGCACAGCGTCTCGCCGCAGCTCGACGCGCCGACGGTGGTCACCTCGCTGATGCTGTTCGCCATCGTCTACAACATGGTGCTGGCGGCCTTCCTCTATTTCGCCGCCCGGACCGTGTCGCGCGGGCCGGCGCCGCAGGAAACCGCGCCACGGCCGGCGCTGATGTCCACCCAGGCAGCCGAGTAGGAGACGGGCAATGGCACTGACCCTGATCTGGACCGCCATCATCGCCTTCGGCGTGGCCATGTACATCGTCATGGACGGCTTCGACCTGGGCGTCGGCATCCTTTTTCCCTTCGTCCGTCGGGAGGCGTGGCGCGACGTGATGATGGACAGCGTCGCGCCGGTGTGGGACGGCAACGAGACCTGGCTGGTGCTCGGCGGCGCGGGCCTGTTCGGCGCCTTTCCGGTCGCCTACGCCACGGTGCTGCCGGCGCTCTACGTGCCCCTCGTCCTGTTCCTGGTGGCGCTGGTGTTCCGCGGCATCGCGTTCGAGTTCCGCCACCGGTCGGAGACCAGCATCTGGGCGTGGAACCTCTCCTTCGCCGCCGGCTCGACCATGGCGGCCTTCGCCCAGGGCGTGGTGCTGGGCAGCTTCGTGCACGGCCTGCCCATCGAGAACGGCGCCTTCGTGGGCAACGCGTTCTCGTGGCTCACGCCCTTCAGCCTGTTCACCGGCGTGGCGCTGGTGGTCGGCTATGCGCTGCTGGGAGCGACCTGGCTCATCCGCAAGACCGAGGGAGACCTGCAGCAATGGGCCTTCAAGGCGGCCCAGGGGCTGGCCATCGGCCTGCTGGCGGCGATCGTCGCCGTCAGCCTGTGGACGCCGCTCACCCAGCCCGAGATCGCCGACCGCTGGTTCTCCTTCCCCGGCCTGCTTCTGCTCGCGCCCATTCCCATCGTGACCGCGGTCCTCGGCATGCTGCTGCTGCTGGCGTTGAAGGCTCGGCGCGAGGGGTCGCCGTTCTTCCTCTCCGTCGGCCTGTTCCTGCTGTCCTATCTTGGGCTGGCGGTCAGCCTGTGGCCCTACATCGTGCCGCGCGCCATCACCATCTGGGACGCGGCGGCGCCGCCCAAGTCCCAGCTGTTCCTGCTGGTCGGCGCGGTGCTGTTCGTGCCGCTGGTGCTGGTCTACACGGTGATCGTCTACCGGGTGTTCCGCGGCAAGGTGCGGCACGGCGATGGCTACCACCACTGATGCGCCAGCGGACCCGCCGCCTGCTCTGGTTCGCCGGCCTCTGGCTCGGCTCGCTGGCGGCGTTCGGCGCCCTCGCCTACGGCGCGCGCTGGGCCTTCCTCGGACTGGGGCGCCTGACCGGGGCCGGCTGACGCGCGGTCAGCCCAGCGTCTTGATCATCTCGGGGATGGTGGTGAACTTGCGCCGCGGCGCACCGTGGGTGGCGCCCGCCTCCTCGGCGGCCTCGATCCGCTTCCAGTCCTCGAAGGTGACCACCCGCACGCCGCGGTCGGCAAGCAGCTGGTCGAGGCCGGCGGGGCCCTGCTTGAACGAGTCCGGTGTCAGCGCCTTGACGAAGTCGGCGACCTGGTTGCCGTCGGGAAAGTTGGTGGCGATGGTGCCGCTCGGACCGCGTTTGGCCCAGCCGGCGACGTAGAGGCCGTCCTCGATCCGGCCGTCCTCGTTGAGGAAGCGCTGCGCCTTCTCGTCGTAGGCAACGTTGTCCAGCGGCGTCGACTGGGTGCCGATGCAGGCGACGACGATGTTGCAGGGCAGCTCGAAGGTCTCGCCCGTCGGCACCACCCGCCCGTTGTCGTCGAGCCGGGTGCGCTCCATGCGGATCGCGCTCACCTGATCGCCACCGAGGATCTCCACCGGCATGGCGAAGAACTCCATGTGGATGCGCACCGGCTTCTCGTCGCCCTTGTTCCGGGCGTAGTCGCGCAGGTAGCCGATGTTCTTGGTCTGGCTGCCGCGGCCCTTGTCCTCGAGGTCGGCGTCGTCTGCCGGCAGCAGCGCGGCGTCGACCAGGGTGACGGCGTTGTCCAGCTCGCCGAACTCCTTCACCTCCTTGTGGGTGAAGGCGGCCTGCAGCGGCCCGCGCCTCGCATACACGTAGATGTCCCTGATCGGCGAGACGTCGATGGCGTCGGCGGCGTAGTGGGCCATGTCGGTGGCGCGCACCTCCTGGCCGGTCTTGGCCAGCAGCCGCGCCACGTCGAGCGCCACGTTGCCGGCGCCGATCACCACGGCGCTGCCGGTCTCCAGGTTCGGCGCCAGCTCGTTGAAGTCAGGATGGGCGTTGTACCAGCCGACGAATTCGGACGAGCCGTACACGCCCGGCAGATCCTCGCCGGGAATGCCCAGGCGGCGGTCCCGCGGCGCACCCGTCGCCAGCACGACGGCGTCGTAGAGGCCGCGCAGCTCGGCCACCGAGATGTCCCGGCCCACCTCCACATTGCCCAGGAAGCGCACCTGCTCGCTCTGGGCGGTGCGCTCGAAGATCTTGGCGATCTTCTTGCTGCTCTGGTGGTCCGGCGCGACGCCGGCGCGGATCAGGCCGAAAGGCGTGGGAAGGCGGTCGAGAATGTCGACCCGGCAGTCGGGCAGTTCCTTGATCAGCGCGGCGGCCGAATAGAATCCGCCGGGTCCGGACCCGACAATGGCAACGGTCAGGCCCATCAGCCTACTTCTCCCGTGTGACGTCTCATTCATACCCCGTATCCGCGTTCCCCTCGCGCCGCGACGGCTATATCCGAATATAGAACATCGCACCGAAGGGTTTCCCGCGGACCCCCGTTTAATAGCCAAGATCAGGCAGTAGGGCAACGTTTGGCGATGGGGTAGACTGGGTGAAGCCGTCCTGGGAGATGACCGTTTTGGCGACGGAATCGAGCGCCGCAAAACCTCCGGCAGGGACCGCCGGCGAAGCGGCCCTGGGCGTTCTCTCGGATGAGACCCTGATGCAGCGCGTCGGCGACGGCAACGAGGCCGCCTACCGCGTCCTGATGGAACGACATCTCAACCGCAGCCTTGGCTTCGCGACCCGGCTGGTCGGCGACGCCGCCGAGGCGGAAGAGGTGATGCAGGAGGCCTTCCTGCGGCTGTGGCGCAGTGCGCCCCGTTGGCAGCCGGGGGCGGCGCGGTTCACCACCTGGTTCTACCGCGTCGTGATGAATCTGTGCATCGACCGCCAACGCAAGCGCCGCAGCCAAGCCGTGCCGCTCGACGTCGCGGGCGATCCGCCCGACGGCCGCCGCGGCGCCGACGGCGACATCCACGCCCGCCAGGTCAGCGACCGGGTGGAGGATGCGCTCGCCGAACTGCCCGACCGGCAACGGGCGGCGATCAGCCTCTGCTACCTGCAGGGGCTGAGCAACAAGGAGGCGGCGGCGGTGCTGGAGGTGAACCTGAAGGCGCTCGAAAGCCTGCTGACACGGGGACGGGCCGCGCTCCGGCAGCGGCTGGACCCCATGAAGGACGATCTGGTGGGGATAGCGACATGAACATCGAGGAATTCGAAAGGCTGGTGAATGCCTGGGGCGGCGACTCCGCCCGCTGGCCGGAGCAAGAGCGGACACAGGCCGCCGCACTGCTCGAACGGTCCGCCGAGGCGCGGGCGCTGCGCGAGACGGCCGCCGCGCTCGACGCGGTGCTGGCGTCCGCGGCGGCTCCGGAGGCGAATGCCCGGTTGCGCGAGAGCATCATGGCGGTGCCCGGCCGGACCCGTCAGCAGCGGCGGGCCGGGCGCTGGTTCCGGCTCGGCGCGTCCGGCGTCCTGCCGCGCTTCGTCGGCCTGGCCGCGGCGATGCTGCTGGGCTTCTACGTGGGCACCACCAGCCTGCTCGCCCCGGCGCCTTCCTTCGCCGCCGATACCGACACGGTCAACGTCAGCGACTACGTGTTCGGCGACACGGCACAGGACTACGGCGTAACCGTGCAACAGAATGAGGTCGGGCTATGACACGTTCCGAGAAATGGCTGCTGGCCGGTCTGGGCGTCTCGCTGGCGCTCAACGGCATGCTCGCCGCCATGGTGCTGTTCCACCCGGGCCGGCCGTGGCATCCGGGGCCCGACATCCGCATGGGGCGCATCGAGCAGCACCTCGACGATGCCTCCCGAAAGGCGCTGCGGGAGTCCATGGAAAGCCGGCGCGACCGGCTGCGCGGCGAGTTCGTCGCCATGCGTGGCATCCGCGAGGACATCGCCGCGGCGCTCACCGCCGACCCCATGGACCGGGCGGCGCTGGAAGCAGCGTTCGCCAAGCTGCGCCAGCAGCGCGACGCGGTGCAGCAGACCATCCAGGAAAGCTTCATCGAGGCGGCCGCCAAGCTCCCACTGGAGGAGCGGGTCAAGCTCGCCCGCGGCGGCGACCGCTATGTGCACCGGCTGTTCGGCCCCGGGCACGGCGACGGCGACCGGCGCGGGCCCGGCGACGACGGACGGCCTCCGCCGCCCGATCCGGTTCCCTGAGAAGGACGTGAGCCATGGCTGTCACCGACAAGAACGTGCAGGCGGCCCTGGCCACCAACCGGTTCGGCCTGGGCGCCCGGCCGGGAGAGCTGCGGGAGGCGGCCGACGATCCACGGGGCTGGCTCGCCGCCCAGCTTGGCGGCGGCCCGCCCATCGCCCTCGACGGGGCCGGGAGCCTGACCAGCGGCAGCGAGGCGCTGGCCGGCTTCTTCAAGCTGCGGGCGCTGCGCCAGGCCATGCGGCAGGAAGAGCAGGCGGGCATGGGCCGCGCCTACGCCGCCCCCGGGGACGGCAAGCCGAAGGACGATGTGGTCGCCAGCATCGCCGGCTATACCAGGCCCATCTATCTGGCCGAGGTCGCCGCCCGCACCACGACGGCGGTGCGCTCGACCGCGCCGCTGCTGGAACGCCTCGTCTGGTTCTGGTCCAACCACTTCACCGTCTCCGCGGCCAAGGTCGCCGTCGCGCCGGTCGCCGGCGCGTTCGAGCGCGAGGCGATCCGGCCCCATGTGCTGGGCCGGTTCGGGGACATGCTGCAGGCGGTCGTCCACCATCCGGCGATGATCCTCTATCTGGACAACGCGCGCTCGTTCGGCGCCGATTCGCGGCGCGGCCGGCGCGCCGGCGGCGGGCTGAACGAGAATCTGGGGCGCGAGCTGCTGGAGCTGCACACGGTCGGCGTCGACGCCGGCTACACCCAGCGGGACGTCACCACCTTCGCTCAGGCGCTCACCGGCTGGACCATCAATCCGGGCCGCCGCAAGCCGACGGGCGTGGGCGAGTTCTGGTATGTGGGCGCAGTGCACGAGCCGGGGTCCAAGACGGTGATGGGCCGGACCTATCCCGATACCGGCGAGGGCCAGGCCGAGGCGATCCTGCGCGACCTCGCCGGCCACCCGGCCACCGCCCGCCACGTCGCCGGCAAGCTGGCGCGCCACTTCGTCGCCGACGATCCTCCGGCCGGGGCGGTCGACCGGCTCGCCCGCCGCTTCCTCGACACCGGCGGCGACCTCAGGGAGGTCACCGCCGAACTCGTGTCGCTAGACGCGGCGTGGGACCCGGCATTGCGCAAGATGAAGAGCCCCAACGAATTCGTCGTCTCGGCGCTGCGCGGCCTGGACGCGCCGCAGGTCGAGCCGAGAATCGTCGTCGCCTCCCTCGACAGCATGGGCCAGCGGCCGTTCTTCGCGCCGTCGCCGGCCGGCTGGCCGGACACGGTCGCCGCATGGGCGGGGCCGGACGGCGTCTACAAGCGCATCGAATGGTCCGTCGCCGTCGGCGAGAAGGCGGGCCCGAAGCTGCACCGCGCCGACGGGCTCGCCCGTTCCATGCTCGGCGGCCTCGCCGACGACGGGCTGATGACGGCGCTGTCCCGCGCCGAGAGCGGCGCCCAGGCAGTGGCCATGCTGCTGTCCAGCCCGCAGTTCCAGAGGAGGTGAGGATGCCGACCCGCAGACACATTCTCGGCGCCATGGCCGCGCTGCCGCTGGCCGGGCTGTCCTTTCCCACCCTGTCTTGGAGCGCGCCGGCCGGCGATGCGCGGTTCATGGTGCTGATCCTGCGCGGCGCCATGGACGGGCTGGCCGCCGTGCCGCCGCTGGCCGATCCCGGCCTGGCGCGGCTGCGCGCCCCGCTGGTGCCGGGACGCCCCGGCAGCGAGGGCGGCGCGCTCGACCTCGACGGCTCGTTCGCCCTGCACCCGGCACTGGGAAGCCTGCACGCGCTCTACCGCCAGGGAGACCTGGCGGTCATCCATGCCTGCGCCAGCCCCTACCGGGAACGCTCGCACTTCTCGGGCCAGGACGCGCTGGAGAACGGCACCGCCACCGAGGCGGGTGCTCACGATGGTTGGCTCGGCCGGGCGCTCGGCCCGGGCCGGCCCGTCGATGGCGACCGGGCGGTGGCGCTCGGCGAGACCGTGCCGCTGATCCTCCAGGGCGGCAGCGGCGTCACCTCCTGGTCGCCGTCGATCCTGCCCCAGGCGGATACCGACACGCTGCAACGCATCGCCCGGCTGTACGAGCGCGACCCGCAGCTCTCGGCGGCGCTTTCGGCCGCCCTGGAGGCGAACCAGGTGGCCAGCGCGGATGGCGACGGCAAGGCGCGCCCGGGCGCCGGACCGGCGGCCCGCTTCATCAGCCTGATGCAGGCGGCGGGGCGCTTCATGGCGACGCCCGGCGGTCCCCGCGTCGCCGTCGCCGACCTGGGCGGCTGGGACACCCATGCGGGCCAGAACGGCAAGCTCGGCCGCCAGTTCGACATGCTCGGCGCCGGGATCGACGCGCTGCGCAAGAGCCTGGGCGAGGCCTGGCGCAGCACCGCCGTGCTCGTGGTTACCGAGTTCGGCCGCACCGCGGCGGTCAACGGCACCGCCGGCACCGACCACGGCACCGCCGGTGTCGCCTTTCTGCTGGGCGGCGCGGTGGCCGGCGGCCGGGTGATCGCCGATTGGCCGGGCCTCGCCGCCGGCCAGCTCCACGAAGGCCGCGACCTGCGGCCCACGATCGACCTGCGGGCTGTGGCGAAGGGCGTGCTGAGCCACCATATGAAAATTACCCGTGCAACGCTGGACGAGGTGGTCTTCCCCGGCAGCGGATCGGTCAGTCCGCTGCCGGATCTGGTCCGGACCTGAAGCCGCCGATCAACAGCGTCATCCGGGAAGCTTTTTTCATCATCCGCCTCAGAATTGCCGCGGGGCGGGCGTACGAGGCCATCGGGCCAGGGAATTCCCTGGCGGCGGCATAGCGTGGAGACGCCTTATGTCACTGCCCGATGCTCGGACACAGGCAGCCATCGCCACCAACCGCTTCGGCATCGGCGCCCGGCCGGGCGAGATCGCGGAGGCGTCGGGCGACCCGCGGGGCTGGCTGCTGCGGCAGGTTGCCGCGGGGCCCTCGCCGATCCCCGGCGGGGCGCGCCTTCCCACCAGCGCCGAGGCGATCGCCCGGGCCGACGCACAGGCGCGGCTCGACGAGGCCCGTGCACGCGCCAGGGAAACCAAGGCCGAACCCACCGCCATGGCGAAGGCGCCCGCGGCGCCGCGATACGACATCTATACCGAAGAGGTGGCCGCGCGCGGCCGTTCGGCGCTGGAAACCGACAGGCCGTTTCCCGAGCGCCTGGTCTGGTTCTGGTCCAACCACTTCAGCGTCTCCGTGGACAAGGCGGCGGTCAGGGCCGTCGCCGGCGCCATGGAACGGGAGGCGATCCGGCCGCATGTGCTCGGCCGCTTCGAGGACATGCTGCTGGCGGTGATCCACCACCCGGCGATGATCTTCTATCTCGACAACCAGCTTTCCCTGGGCCCTGCGTCGCCCCGCGGCGAGGCGTCCCGCCGGGGGCTGAACGAGAATCTGGGACGCGAGGTGATGGAACTCCACACCGTGGGCGTTTCGGCCGGATACACCCAGGCCGACGTGACGACCTTCGCCAAGGCGCTGACGGGATGGACGGTCGATCGGCGGGAGGACGCCGGCCGCCGGTTTGGCACGTTCCTGTTCTCGCCGGACATGCACGAGCCCGGGCCGAAAACCATCATGGGCCGCACCTATCCCCAGGAGGGCGAAGATCAGGCGGTCGCCGTGCTGCAAGACCTTGCCCGCCACCCGGCCACCGCCCGCCACATCGCCGGCAAGCTGGCCCGGCACTTCATCGCCGACCGGCCGCCCGAGGCCGCCGTGGACGCGCTCGCCCACACGTTCCTGGACACTGGCGGCGACCTGACCGCGGTGGCGCGCAGGCTCGTCGCCCTGGACGTGGCCTGGAGCGAAAGTCCCGACAAGCTCAAGTCGCCCAACGAGTACATCGTCTCGGCGATGCGCGGGCTCGGGGTCGAGACCGAGGAGGCGGTCATCATGTTGCGCTCCGTGAGCATGTTGGGGCAGCGGCCGTTCGCCGCGCCGTCGCCGGCAGGCTGGCCCGATACCGCGCAGGACTGGGCCGCCCCCAGCGCGGTCTACCAGCGGCTGGAATGGGCCGCCCGGGTCGGCCAGCAGGTGGGCCCGGGCCTTCGCCAGCCGGGCTCGCTGGTCGGGGAAATGCTCGGCGGTCAGGCGAGGCCAACGCTCGCGGACGCCGTCGACCGTGCCGCGAGCGGCGCCCAGGCGGTGGCCCTGCTGCTCGCCAGTCCGGAATTTCAGTGGAGGTGATCATGCCGACGCGCAGACAGATTCTGGGCTCCATGGCGGCGCTGCCGCTGATGGGGCTTGCCTTCCCGCAGGTGTCGTGGGCGACGCGGGCCCGGGGCGACGCCCGGTTCGCTTTCGTCGTGCTGCGCGGGGCGCTGGACGGGCTGGCCGCCGTGCCGGCCTATGGCGACGGCGATTTCGTGCGCCACCGCGGCCCGGCGAGCGATCGGCTGACGCTCGACGACACCTTCGGGCTCAATCCCGCCCTGCCGCACCTGCACGAGATGTATGGAAAGCATGAGGCGCTGGTGCTCCACGCGGTGGCCACGCCCTATCGCCAGCGGTCGCACTTCTCCGGGCAGGACGTGCTGGAAAGCGGCCTCTCCTCGGAGATCGGCACGAGGGACGGCTGGCTGGGCCGCGCCTTGCCCCGGAATGCCGCCGGCGTGCGCGCCATGGCGCTGGGAGAGGCCGTGCCGCTGGTCCTGCGCGGCGGCCCGGGCGTGTCGTCCTGGGCGCCGATGCGGGAGAACGTGCTCGACGACGACACATTGCACCGGATCGAAGCGCTTTACGGCGACGACCAGCTGCTCTCGCGGTCGCTCGCCGCCGCCCTGAACACCGGCCAGATCGCCCGCGAGGGCGGCCTCGACGAGAACGGCCCCGCGCTGTCGGGGCCGCGCGAACGGTTCCTTGGCCTGATGACCGCCGCCGGCCGCTTCCTGGCCGCGCCGGACGGCCCGCGCATCGCCGTGATCGATATCGGCGGCTGGGACACCCACAACCAGCAGGCGGGGCGGCTCAAGCGCCAGCTCGCCATTCTCGACGACGGCCTCGCGGCGCTGCGCGACAACCTCGGCGCTGCCTGGGGCCAGACCGCGGTGCTGTTGGCGACCGAATTCGGCCGCACCGCGGCGATCAACGGCACCGGCGGCACCGATCACGGCACCGGCGCGGCGGCGTTCCTGGCGGGCGGTGCGGTGGCCGGCGGACGGGTGATCGCCGACTGGCCGGGCCTCGCCGACGGCCAGTTGTTCGAGGCGCGCGACCTGCGACCCACCACGGACCTGCGGGCCGTGGCCAAGGGCGTGCTGCGCGACCACCTGAACCTGGCGCGCGCCGATCTCGACCGCACAGTCTTTCCCGACAGCGCCGCGGTGCGGCCGATGGACGGTCTGATCCGCGGCTGAGGCGTCCCGCTTCCCCTTTCGGCAATTGCCGGCCGCGTGTGGCCGGCCGGGAGGGAGCCATGCATTGCACCGCCGCGAAATTGGGCGCATACAAGCCTCAGAAAAGCGGAAACGCCCCGAATAAATGCAGATCTATCTGCCCATCGCGGAACTGTCGATCAACGTGTTCCTCATCCTGGGCCTCGGCGCGGGAGTGGGCTTTTTGTCCGGCATGTTCGGGGTCGGCGGCGGCTTCCTGCTCACGCCGCTGCTGATCTTCGCCGGCATCCCGCCGGCCGTGGCGGTGGGCACCCAGGCCAACCAGATCCTCGCCTCGTCCGTCTCCGGGCTGATGGCCCACTGGCGGCGCGGCGGCGTCGACTTCAAGATGGGCACGGTGCTCATGGTCAGCGGCGTGACCGGCTCGGTGGCCGGCATGGTGCTGTTCAAGTACCTGCGCTCGGTGGGCCATGCCGAGTTGCTGATCTCCCTCAGCTACGTCACCTTCCTCGGCATCGTCGGCGGGCTGATGCTGAACGAGAGCGTCCGCGCCATCATCCGCTCGCGCAGCGGCGCGCCCGTCCCGAAGCGGCGGCGCAACGACCTCGCCCACCGGCTGCCGCTGAAGATGCGGTTCCGCAAGTCCAAGCTCTACATCAGCGTCATCCCGCCCGGGGCCGTCGGCTTCTTCGTCGGCGTCCTGTCGGCCACCATGGGCGTGGGCGGCGGCTTCATCATGATCCCGGCGATGATCTACCTGCTGGGCATGGCCACCAACGTGGTCATCGGCACCTCCCTGTTCCAGGTGATCTTCGTCACCGCCAGCGTCACCCTGCTGCACGCCGCGACCACCCACACGGTCGACGTGATCCTGGCCATGCTGCTGCTCGCCGGCGGCGTCGTCGGCGCCCAGATCGGTGCGCGCCTCGGCGTCAGGATGAAGGGAGAGCACCTGCGCGCCCTGCTGGCGCTGACCGTGATCAGCGTCGCCCTCGGGCTCGCCTGGGGCCTCGTGGTCCCGCCCAAGGAGGCCTACGTGGTCTCGACCGTGGAGGGCCAGGAATGAGGCGCGCGCTGCTGATCGCCATCGCGCTGGCGGGGGCGGCGCTCGCGCCATGGGTCGCGCGGGCCGCCTCGCTCGCCACCGACCTGTCCAGCCGGCAGATCGCCATCACGTCGAGCTTCAACGGCACCAGCCTGTTGCTGTTCGGCTCCAAGAACGGCGGCCGCGCCGAGGGGCCGGTCGACATCATTGCCGTTGTGCACGGGCCCGAGCAGCCGATGACCATCTACCGCAAGGAGCGCGTCGCCGGCATCTGGGTGAACAGCGATCCGGTGCGCTTCCACAACGTGCCGGGCTTCTACGCGGT
>WGNW01000063.1 GCA_016124315.1 Alphaproteobacteria bacterium | reverse complement strand
GGCAGCGCGAGTGGCAAAAGTCGGGATTGTCCTCGAGCTTGTAGTGCCAGATTGGCCCCCTGGGCTTGTTGCCGTTGTTGGGGTCCAGTTCCACGTAGAGCCGCGTGCCCTCCTTCCGGCAGACGGTAACATTGCCGCAGCCCTTCTTCTCGATGACGCCCCAGACCTCCTTGTTGTTGAAGCCCGTATCCTTGGAATCGAACTTGATGGACGAGGACTGGCCGCCCTCGAGATTCTTGGTCTGATTCTTGAAGGGCCTTTCAGATCGATTGTTGGGGCGATCGACGTAGAAGGCCTCGACCGTCGACGTCGAGCCGAACTTGTTGGTCAGCTTGAAGCCGCTCACCACGCAGGCCTTGCCCTTCGGCGCGTCGCCCCCGTCGGCCTGGGCGGCGGCGTTCCCGGGCGCGAGCGCCACCAGGGCGAGGGCCAGAAGCGCGCCCGGCCCCGCCCCGAAGACGCGGCTCAAGAAGGTTCTGCAGGGTTTGTCACTGTGAGTCATGACGCTGTCTCCGATGCCATCATGGTGGACACCGCGACCCCTCGCCAGTTGCCGGCAGTGGGGCAGCCCGCGCCGGTCGCAGCCCTCCATCTTCAGCTTAGCGCCTGCCCGTCGCCGGGGTCTATTACCAGCCCCATAATCGGACGGCATGAACGCGGCAGGACGCCCTTCGCGGCGACAAAAAAGGGCGGCCGGAGCCGCCCTTTCCGCGTCGGAATGTTCAAGGGGCTCAGCCGGCGATGTACTGGGCGCCGTTGATGGTCAGCGTCGAGCCGGTGACGAAGGCGGCCTCGTCGGAGGCGAGGAAGATCACGCCGCGGGCGATGTCCTCGGGCTCGCCCAGGCGGCCCACCGGGATCGTCGCGATGATGCCTTCCAGCACCTTCTCCGGCACGGCCGCCACCATGTCGGTGTTGATGTAGCCCGGCGCGATCACGTTGACGGTGATGCCCTTGCGCGCGGTCTCCTGGGCCAGCGCCTTGGTGAAGCCGATCATGCCCGCCTTGGCGGCCGAATAGTTGGTCTGGCCCATCTGGCCCTTCTGGCCGTTGATCGAGGTCATGTTGATGATGCGGCCGAAGTTGCGCTCGCGCATGCCGTCGATCAGGTGGCGGCACATGTTGAACACCGAGGTGAGGTCGACGTTCAGCACGTCGTCCCACTGCTGCTTCGACATCTTGTGCAGCATGGCGTCGCGGGTGACGCCGGCGTTGTTCACCAGCACGTCGACGGGGCCCAGCTCGGCCTCCACCTGCTTGACGCCTTCGCCGCAGGCGTCGAAGTCGCCAACGTTCCACTTGTAGACGTCGATGCCGGTTTCCTTCTTGAACGCGGCGGCCGCCTCGTCGTTGCCGGCGTAGTTCGCCGCCACCTTGTAGCCTGCATCCCTGAGGGCGATCGACACCGCCGCCCCGATACCCCTGGTGCCGCCGGTCACCAGCGCAACACGTGCCATCTCTCTTACTCCTGAAGTCTTCTGACCGTTGACGTTTCTAGGCCGCTTCCCGCCCGGCGCCACGAAGCGGGGCGGGAAGGCGGCAATGCTTTAGTCGCGTTCGACGCACAGGGCAATGCCCATGCCGCCGCCGATGCACAGGGTGGCGAGGCCCTTCTTGGCGTCGCGCTTGCCCATCTCGTGCAGCAGGGTCACCAGCACCCGCGCCCCCGACGCGCCGATGGGATGGCCGATGGCGATGGCGCCGCCGTTCACGTTCACCTTGTCGGTGTCCCAGCCCATGTCCTTGTTGACCGCGCAGGCCTGAGCGGCGAATGCCTCGTTGGCCTCCACGAGGTCCAGGTCGCCGGTCTTCCAGCCCGCCTTCTCCAGCGCCTTGCGGCTGGCCGGGATCGGGCCGCTGCCCATGATTGCCGGATCGACGCCGGCCTGCGCCCACGAGGCGACCCGGGCCAGCGGCGTCAGGCCGCGGCGGTTCATCTCCTCGCCCGACATCAGCACCAGCGCGGCGGCGCCGTCGTTGATGCCGCTGGCGTTGGCGGCCGTCACGCTGCCGTCCTTCTGGAAGGCGGGGCGCATGCCGGACATCTTGTCCAGGGTGGCGTCGTGGCGGATGTACTCGTCCTCGGCAACGACCGTGTCGCCCTTGCGGCCCTTGATGGTGACCGGGACGATTTCGTCCGTGAACTTGCCGGCCTTCTGGGCGGCCGAGGCCTTCTGCTGCGACCGAAGGGCGAACTCGTCCTGCTGCTCGCGGGTGATCTGCCACTGCTTGGCCACGTTCTCGGCGGTGTTGCCCATGTGATAGCCGTTGAAGGCATCCCACAGCCCGTCCTTGATCATGGTGTCGACGAAGTCCAGGCTGCCCATCTTCACGCCCGCACGCAGGTAGGCGGCATGCTGCGCCTGGCTCATGCTCTCCTGGCCGCCGGCGACCAGGATGCTGCCGTCGCCGTTGTGGATCGCCTGGCTGGCCAGCGCCACCGTCCGCAGCCCCGAGCCGCACATCTGGTTGACGATCCAGGCGGGCACTTCCTTCGGCACGCCCGCCGCCATGGAGGCCTGGCGGGCCGGGTTCTGGCCGTGGCCGGCGGTGAGGATCTGGCCCATGATCACCTCCTCGACCTCGGCCGCCTCGACCTTGGCGCGCTGCAGCGCCTCGCCGATGGCCACCTGGCCCAGATAGTGGGCCGGGACGCTGCCGAGCGCACCATTGAAAGCGCCGACCGGTGTCCGGGTGGCGCTGACGATATACACCTCTGTCATTATAGACTCCTGGGGCTGCTGGAACCGGCCGGCGCCGTCCGAGTCGCTGGCCGCGGGATTGGCCGGAACCTTATAGTGCACCGCAGTGGAAGCAAACAGTTTTCAGGGAAACTGGCTCTTGCGCGATGCAGCATGAACGCGCAAGATGAAGGCAGCCCGTCTCCACGCAATCATCGACCAGGGGAAGACTCGTTGAGGGAGAGGAAGATAGCAAAATCGTCCGCGCCGACCACCGGTGAAACCGGGTCCGAGAAGGCGCCCATCGTCATAAAGAAGTATGCCAACCGGCGGCTCTACAATACCGCCACCAGCAGCTATGTGACGCTGGACTACCTGCGGGAGATGGTGAAGCAGGGCGACGACTTCATCGTGTTCGATGCCAAGACCGGCGAGGACATCACCCGGTCGGTACTCGCCCAGATCATCTTCGAGCAGGAGTCGAAGGGTGAAAACCTGTTGCCGATCAACTTCTTACGGCAATTGATCCGATTCTACGACGATACTCTCCAGGCGGCATTGCCGAAATATCTCGACATGAGCATGGAGCGGTTCTCCCGCGACCAGGAGAAGATGCGCGAGTACCTCGTCAGCACCTTCAGCGGCCGGACGCCCTATGGCCGGTTCGAGGACATGGCGCGCCAGAACATCGCCCTGTTCGAGCGGATGTTCAACATGTTCTCGCCGTTCGGCGGGCATGGCGAGGCGGAGGAAGAAGGCGACAAGGGAGCCGAAAAACCCGCGCCCCAGGCCTCGGAAGAATCGCTTGCCGAGGTCAAGTCCCAGCTTGATGCGCTGCAAAAGCGACTGGACGAACTCTCCAAGAAGTAACCATCGATTACTACAGGTTGTGTGCGCCCCCTAACCCGGCATCCAAGGGTAGGGATTGGCGGCGTTTTTTTTCATAAAACGCTTGCGCAGCCGATCAGTCCGGATTAATTCCCCCTCGTCTGCTTGGGCTCAGATTAAGACAACGGCCAGATACTCAGACACGGCAAAGCCGCCGTTTATGCGATAACGACGCAGGGCAACCACTACTAGTGAAGTCAATCCACAGCATCAAATGTGGTGCAGCGTTGCTGATCTTCGGCTCCTGCATCACGTTACTGGCCGCGAGTGCACGACTGAACGCCGTCCCTGCCGCCCCTTGGGCGCAACAGCGCATGGACGCCATCGACACTGCTCTCGGCGTGCCCCTGCCGTCGACCTATGAAGAACTCCTGGAGTTCGCGCAGGTTCCCGAGCACGAGGACAAGCAGCAGTACTGCCTGGCCCAGGCGGTCTACTTTGAGGCCCGCGGCGAGCCCACCGAGGGCCAGATCGCCGTCGCCCGGGTGATCCTCAACCGGGTCAGCGACGCGCGCTATCCGGCGACCATCTGCGGCGTGGTGTTCCAGCGCCAGGTATCGGCCAACATCTGCCAGTTCGAGTTCGCCTGCGACGGCATGTCCGACCGGCCGCACGAGAAGGCGGCGTGGGAGATGGCCAAGCGTGTCGCCTACATGGTGAGCGAGAACTGGCTGCCCGACCCCATCGGCGACGCCAAGTACTTCCACGCCGCGGCCATGGCCAAGCCCAGCTGGACCCACCGCATGGTCCAGATCGCCCATCTCGGCAACCATATCTTCTACAGCGACTCCCGCATCGAGTAGCCCCGCACCGGGCGCTCTCCTTGCCCGGTCACCGCGTCTTGCATTACGGTTGTCGCCCAGCGCTCGCCGAGAAGGCGCGGGTGCGCTCCGTCAGGGGGCGTCCGAAGGGAAGACCACGTCACTACCAATCAAGGGGAACGTCAAAGAGATGCTTTACAGCAACCGTCACGCCATCCGCGCCGCCCTGGTCGTTGCCGCTGCGGCGCTGCCCGCCGCGGCGCACGCCGAGCACATCGATCCGGGCCAGAGCTTCGGCAAGGAATCCGCCTTCACCTCCTATCTGGGCTCTCCCCGCACCTACGAGGCGTTGAGCAAAGCCGCGCGGGAGTTGGATTCCAAGCTCGGCGAGACCTGCGCTACCGACTACACCGTGAAGGTCTCGAACATCACCGTCTACGAGCCGGTCGAGATCGTCAGCGGCGAGGAGCCCAGCAAGGGCGTCTGGCGGGTCTACTACGACGTCAGCCGCTGCGGCCGGGACACGCATATGAGCTCCCTGGGCAAGGTCAAGGACGGCAAGGTCGACTGGACCTACCTGGTGCCCGGCGAGAGCAAGGCCTCCGACGAACTGGTGGTTGGCCTCAAGGAGGCGCTGCCTCGCGCCTCCGGCATCGAGGGCTGCGACGACGTGTTCGTGGTCGACACCAAGCTGGGCGGTCCCGAGGGCGTGCAGCTCACCAAGCCCGACCAGCCGCACGAGACCTGGGTCGTCCGGGGTTGCGGCAAGACCACCGACCTGATCTGGCGGTTCCAGTCCGAGAAGGGCAGCGACCAGGTCCAGGCGGTGCTCGAGAACCGGCTGCCGCGCCAGTAGCGCAACCCGGCGGAACCGTGCCGCGCGGCGGCACGGCCCGCGCCGGGCCTCAAGGCTTTTGCACGGTGGCGGAAGCGATCGCGGCGCGGAACGATTCCCCGCCCTCGACCACCGACGGGCCGGTCATCCGCTCGCCGGACTCGCCGTAGCGTTCGATCACCGCGGGCGGCTGGCGCTTTGCCGGCAGCATGGTCTGGAAGTGCGCGTCGACCTGGATGGCGCCCGCCGGCCAGCCGCTCACGTCCGCCGTCGCCGAGAAGCGGCCGTCCGCGACCCGGGCGTAGCCGGTCTCGCGGGTCTGCGGCGTCTCGACGCGGTAGGCCGCATAGACGATCCAGGCGCCGTCGGGCACCGTCGCCTTGCCGTCGATCGACAGGGTGTCTCCGCTCAGGACGGCGTCGACGGCGATGGCGACGGCAGTGTCCGCGGCGCCGGACCGGGAACAAGCGGCGAGGAGCAAGCACGCGGCCAGGGCCACCCCGCAGATCCGGGCGGGTGCGAACACGTCAAATCGTTGCCCGTGCGTGATCATGTAATGCCCATCCCTTCCAATCCGTGTTCCGAGCCCGGTTCCTTGGACTCGCAGTCGATGCGTAGTAGTGTGACAGGATCCGGTCTGGATCAACACCATGACAGGGGACGACCACCATGCAGGGAAACGGGGCACGCTTCCTGATGTTCACGGCGGGTTTCGTCGTGCTGTTCTATGTATTGTGGCTGATCGACACGGTTACGGCCTGACCCGCCGTCCGTAGCGACAGCTCGCCCTTCCGCCACCGTCCTGGTGCGGCGGCGCAATCCGCTGCGGCGCCGTTCAGGCGGCTTTGCGCCGCGCCGGATTGTCGCTAGGCTGCGCCGACCTTTCGCCTGACCGGACCGACCAGTGAAAATCGCCACCCTGCCCGCGGGCCTCGCTTTCAGGATCCTGGGCGCGTTCGGCTTCGGCTTCTTCCTGTCCATGTTCACCCGCGCCAGCGCCAACATGCTGAAGCTGCCCATCCAGCATGACCTCGGGCTGTCCGAGGCGGGCCTGGGCTTCGCGCTGGGCACCTCGTTCTTCATCGCCTTCGGGCTGGCGCAGCTGCCCATCGGCGTGCTGCTCGACCGCTACGACCCGCGGCGGGTGAACGCGGTGATGCTGCTCGTGGCGGCGACCGGCACGGTGATCTTCGCCTTCGCCCACAGCGGCGCCCAGCTCGCCGTCGGCCGCGTGCTCATGGGCATGGGCTTCGGCGCCTGCATGATGGCCGCGCTCAAGACCTACTTCCTGTGGTTTCCCGGCCCCACCCTGCCCACGGTCAACGGCATCCAGTTCGCGGTGGGCTTCGTCGGCGCCATCTCGGCCACCAAGCCCACCGAATGGGCGCTGCGGGTGACCGACTGGCGCGGCATCAACCTGGCGCTGGCGGCCCTGGCGGTGGTCGCGGCGGCGGTGCTGGTGACGGTGGCGCCGAAGCACGTGGCGCCCCATTCGGGCGAGACCCTGCGCGACCAGATCAGGGGAATCGGCAAGGTCTATGGCGACGGCTATTTCTGGCGCACCACGCCGCTCGCCTTCATCTCCATCGGCATCTCCCAGGGGCTGGGGACGATGTACGTGGTGTCCTGGCTCCGCTCAGTGGGGGGCATGAGCGAGCACGCCGCCGCCAACGTCATCGCCATCAGCGCCTCGGTCTCCATCGTCAACTACCTGCTGGTGGGCAAGGTGATGGAATGGCTCGGCCGGCGCGGCGTCGGCGTGATGACCGTGCCGTGGACCGGCATCAGCATCAGCATGACGGCGCTGCTGATGCTCACCTTGCAGCTGCCCTTCGCCGGCGCGGCGGTGTGGATCGCCTGGCAGCTCTCCATCGGCTGGGCCAGCCTGACCGTGGCGGTGCTCGCCCGCAACTACCCGCCCCACATGGCGGGCCGCGTCTACACCGGCTTCAACCAGATGAGCTTCCTGTTCACCGCGTTCATCCAGTGGATGGTCGGCTGGCTGCTCGACCTCTACCCGCGCACGGCGGCGGGCGCCGCGCCCGAGGGCTACAGGCTTGCCTTCGCCGCGGTGCTGGGGATACAGGTTCTGGGCGCCTTGTGGACCGTCGCCGCCCATGTCCTGCGCATCGGCCGGCGCAGCATGCTCGAACGGGAGACCCATGTCTGACCAGGACCTCTTCACCGGCACCCAGCCGGTCGCGCCGAACCGGGCCTTCGACGTCGCCCGCCTGCAGGCCTTCATGGAACAGCATGTCGCCGGCTTCACCGGCTCGCTCGACGTGCGCGAGTTCAGGGGCGGCCAGTCCAACCCGACCTACAGCCTGACGGCAGGCGGCAAGCGCTACGTGATGCGCCGCAAGCCGCCGGGGCAGCTGCTCAAGTCGGCCCACGCCGTCGACCGGGAATACAAGGTGATGACCGCGCTGGGTCCGACCGACGTGCCGGTGCCCAGGACCTACGCCCTGTGCACCGACGAGAGCGTCATCGGCACCTGGTTCTACATCATGGACCATGTCGAGGGCCGCATCATCTGGGGTAACGACGTGCCGGGCGCCGAGCCCGACGAGAGGGCCGCCATCCACGACTCCATGATCGAGGTGCTGGCGCGGCTGCACCGGGTGGACCACGAGGCCGTCGGCCTCGGCGACTACGGCAAGCCCACCGACTACATCGCCCGCACCCTCAACCGCTTCGTCGGCCAGTACCGGCTGGAGGAGACCACCAAGATCCCGGAGATGGACTGGCTGGCCGAGTGGCTGCCCGCCAACATCCCGCCCGAGGAGCGGCCCGGCATCGTCCACGGCGACTACAAGCTCGCCAACCTGGTGCTGCACCCGACCGAGCCGGAGGTGATCGCCATCCTGGACTGGGAGCTGTCGACCATCGGCCAGCCGCTCGCCGACCTCGCCGTCTACGCCCTCTACTACCGCCAGGGCGAGGACGTGCCCGGCGGCCTGCAGCACCTCCCGCTGAAGGAAATGGGCATCCCGACCGAAGAGGAAATGCTCGCCCTCTACTGCAAGCACTCCGGCCGCCGGAGCGTGCCCCACTGGGAGTACTACCTGGCGGCCATGCTGTTCCGGCACGCCCAGATCTCGCTGGGCATCCTCGCCCGCGCCCAGAAGGGCACCGCCGCCAGCGAGCACGCGCTGATGATGGGACGGCGCGCCTGGCCCCAGTCCAAGGCCGCCTACGACATCGCAAGGCGGCTGGCGGGGTAGTCGCACCTTCACCCGCGCCTTTTCCCGTTAACAGCCGGTAACCCAGCGCCTATAGTGCCGGGCGACAGGGCCCACGCCCGATTCCGACAGGGGAGAGACCGATGGATTTCACCATTCCCGCCGACATCCAGGCCAAGCTCGACGCGCTCGACGCCTTCATCGAGAAGGAGATCAAGCCGCTCGAGAACGAGAACGACAACATCCGCTTCTTCGACCACCGCCGCGAGCATTCGCGCACCGACTGGGACAATGACGGCCAGCCCAACGAGGAGTGGGAGGCGCTGCTGCGCGAGATGCGCCGCCGCGCCGACAAGGCCGGCCACCTGCGCTATGCGCTGCCCAAGGAAGTGGGCGGCGACGGCGGCTCCAATCTGGGCATGGCGATCATCCGCGAGCACCTGGCGAAGAAGGGCCTGGGGCTGCACAACGACCTGCAGAACGAGAGCTCGATCGTCGGCAACTTCCCGTTCGTGCACATGATGATGGCGTTCGGCAACAAGGAACAGAAGGACATGTTCCTGGAGAACTCCATCACCGGCAAGGCGCGGGTCGCCTTCGGCCTGACCGAGCCCAGCCACGGCTCCGACGCCACCTGGATGGAAACCAACGCCGTCCGCCAGGGCGACGACTGGATCATCAACGGCGAGAAGATGTGGAACACTGGGCTGCATCACGCCACCCACGACATGATCTACGCCCGCACCTCGGGCAAGCCGGGCGACGCCAAGGGCATCACCTGCTTCTTCGTGCCCACCAACTCGCCGGGCTTCAAGGTCGAGAAGTTCATGTGGACCTTCAACATGCCCACCGACCACGCGCATGTCACCCTGCGCGACGTGAAGGTGCCCAACTCGGCGATCTTCGGCGAGGAGGGCATGGGCCTTGCCGTGGCGCAGACCTTCCTGCACGAGAACCGCATCCGCCAGGCGGCCTCGGGCGTCGGCGTCGGCCAGTACTGCATCAACGAATCGGTGGAGTACGCCAACAACCGCATCGTGTTCGGCAAGCCGATCTCCACCAACCAGGCCATCCAGTGGCCGCTGGCGGAGCTGCAGACCGAATGCGAGATGGTGCGCTGGCTGGTGCGCAAGACCGCCTGGGAGCTGGACCGTCACAACCACATGGAGGTCTCGGACGCCGTGTCCATGTGCAACTACCGCGGCAACCGGCTGGCCTGCAACGCGGCGGACCAGGCGATCCAGGTGCATGGCGGCATGGGCTACTCGCGCCACAAGCCGTTCGAGCACATCTACCGCCACCACCGCCGCTACCGCATCACCGAGGGGTCGGAGGAGATCCAGATCCGCAAGGTGGCGGGCTACCTGTTCGGCTTCCAGGGGCCGAAGAAGCAGGCTCGCCTGAAGGCGGCGGAGTAGCGGACGCGGCATGCTGCTGTCCCTCGGCCTGCGCCGGTCGGCCCAGCTCCGCGGCGACCACACGGCGATCATCGACCCGGGACGGCGGCTCACTTGGCGGCAGGTGGAAGGCCGGGTCGCCCGCTTCGCCGCGGCCCTGCGGGGCCTGGGCGTGCGGCCGGGCGACCGGGTCGCGGTCATGGCCGACAATGCCGGCTGGCACATCGAGGCCTATTTCGCCATCCCGTGGGCGGGCGCCGCCATCGCGCCCGTCAACACCCGCTGGGCGCTGCCGGAGATCGTCGACGGCCTCAACGACTGCGCGCCCCGCGCGCTGATCGTCGACGAGGCGCATCTGCCGCTGTTGGACGGGGTGCTGGCGGGCGCCCCGTCGATCGGGACGGTGATCGCCGCCGGCCCGAGCCTGCCGCAAGGCGCCCACGACCTGGAGGCGCTGATCGCCCGGGCCGCGCCCATGGCGCCCGAGCCGGTCGAGCCCGACCAGCTCGCCGGCATCTTCTACACCGGCGGCACCACCGGACGCTCCAAGGGCGTGATGCTTTCGCAGCGCAACCTCTACATGCACAGCCTGATGATGATGGCCGAGGGCATGTTCCATCCGGATTCGGTGGGGCTGCACGTGGCGCCCATGTTCCACCTCGCCGACGTGGGTACCGTGCTGGGCGCCACCATGGCCGGCGGCAGCCACGTCTGCCTGCCGCGCTTCGAGCCGGAGGCCACGCTGCAGGCCATCGAGGCGCACGGCGTCACCGAGGTCTACCTGGTCTCGACCATGCTGCGCGCCGTGCTCGACCACCCGAACTTCGACCGCTACGACCTGTCGTCGCTGCGCGGCATGATCTACGGCGCCTCGCCCATCGCCGAGGCGCTGCTGGTCCGCGCGCTGGAGAAGATCCCGGGCGCCGGCTTCATGCAGCGCTACGGCATGACCGAGACCACCGGCTTCTTCACCCTGCTCAAGCCCGAATACCAGGTGGTGGGCGGCGCCAAGCTGCGCTCGGCCGGCCAGCCGATCCACGGCATGGACGTGCGCATCGTCGACGAGCATGGCGAGGAGGTGCCGCGCGGCACCGTGGGCGAGGTGGCGGTCGCCGGCCCCACGGTCATGCTCGGCTACTGGAACCGGCCGGAAGAGACGGGGCGGGCGGTGCGCGGCGGGCGCATGTTCACCGGCGACCTCGCCACCATGGACGAGGACGGCTTCGTCTTCGTCGCCGACCGGCTGAAGGACATGATCATCACCGGCGGCGAGAACGTCTATTCGGGCGAGGTGGAAAATGCGCTCTACCGGCATCCCGTCGTGGCCCAGTGCGCGGTGATCGGCGTGCCCAGCGAGCGGTGGGGCGAGGCGGTGCATGCCGTGGTGGTGCCGCGCGACGGGCAGGCGCCCACCGAGGCCGAGCTCGACGCCCACTGCCGCGCGCTGATCGCCGCCTACAAGTGCCCGAAGAGCTACGAGTTCCGCAGCCAGCCGCTGCCGCTCACCGGCGCCGGCAAGGTGCGCAAATATTCGCTGCGCGAGCCCTACTGGAACAAGGCCGCGCAGTAGCCGGTCAGCCCCACAGGCTGCGCGGCGGCGGGTGCATGACGCTGCCCTCGTAGTGGATCGCCGGCTCGCGGTCCCTGGCCAGCAGCAGCGGCCCGTCCAGGTCGACCCAGGCGGCGTCCTGGGCCAGCAGGGCGGCGGGCGCCATGGCGAGCGAGGTGCCGAGCATGCAGCCGACCATCACCTGCATCCCCCGCGCCCGCGCGGCGGCGGAGAGCGCCAGCGCCTCGGTCAGGCCGCCCGCCTTGTCCAGCTTGACGTTGACCGCCTGGTACTTGCCGGCCAGCCGGTCCAGGTCGGCGGCGGTGTGCACGCTCTCGTCGGCGCACAGCGGCACCGGGCTGTCGAAGCCGACGAGCGCCTCGTCGTCGCCGGCGGGCAGCGGCTGCTCGATCAGGTCGACCCGCAGCAGCGCGAGCCGCGGCGCGAGGAACTCGAGCTGGCCGGGGGTGAGCGCCTCGTTGGCGTCGACGATCAGCCGGGCGCCCTGGGCGGCCGCGCTCACCGCCCGGACGCGGGTCAGGTCGTGCTCGTCGCCCGCCAGCTTCAGCTTGAGCAGCGGCCGGTGCGCGGCGGCCTCGGCCGCCTCCAGCATCCTCTCGGGCGTGTCGATGCTCAGGGTGAAGGCGGTGACGACGGAGGCGGGCTGGCGGCAGCCCGCCAGCTTCCAGGCGGGCTCGCCGCTGCGCTTGGCCTCCAGGTCCCACAGCGCGCAGTCCAGCGCGTTGCGGGCCGCGCCGGGCGGCAGCAGGGCCTGGACCCGCGCGCGGCCGATCCCCGCCTCGATGGCGGGGCGTACCGCCTCGAGCTGGCCGGCGACGCTCGCGGCGCTCTCGCCGTAGCGCACGTTGGGGCCGCATTCGCCGCGGCCGAGCGCGCCGTCCTGCTCCAGTTCGACCACCACCACGTCGGTCTCGGTGGCCGAGCGGCGGGAGATGCGGAAGGTGCCGGCGACGGGCCAGCGTTCGGTGCGGATTCGACAGTTCATGCAGGCTGGAAGTTACCGGGTGGACACGACATGATGGGCGCAACCATAAACGGGAGAAATCGGATGTCACAAGATGCCGCCGCGCAGACCGCCCAGCCGGAAGTCCTGCTGGAGGTCCGCGAGCACGTCGCCACCATCACCCTGAACGCGCCGCAGCGCATGAACACCATCTCAGGCCCCATGCTCGACCTGCTGGCGCGGACCCTGGTGGAGGTGGACGCCGACCCCGAGGTGCGCTGCGTCATCCTCACCGGCGCCGGCCGCGCGTTCTGCGCCGGGCTCGACCTGGGCGGCGCCAAGCAGGGCTCCACCGGCATGTCGGGCGCCTCGTCGTCCACCACCATCGGCCTGCGCGACACGCCGCCCACGGTGCTGCACAACATGGACACGCCGGTGATCTGCGCCCTCAACGGCGGCGCCGCCGGCTACGGCATGGACCTGGCCATGGGCTGCGACATCCGCATCATGGGCGAGGGCGGCAAGCTGGCCGCCGCCTTCACCAAGCGCGGCCTGCTGCCCGAATCGGGCGGTACCTGGATCCTGCCGCGGCTGCTCGGCTGGGCGAAGGCCGCCGAGGTGATCTTCACCGGCCGCACCCTGGGCGCCGCCGACTGCCTGGAGCTGGGCCTCGCCAACAAAGTGGTGCCCGACGCCGAGGTGCAGGACGCGGCCCGCGCCATGGCCGCCGAGATCGCCGCCAACGCGCCGCTCGCCGTGCGCGCCGCCAAGCGGATGATGCGCATGGGCCTGAAGGAGCCGTTCGACGAGCACGTTCACCACGTCTTCCTGCAACTCCTGCCGCTGCTGAAGACCCAGGACTTCGGCGAGGGCATCAAGGCCTTCATGGAAAAGCGCGAGCCCAGGTTCGAGGGGAAGTAGGCGCGTCCGTTCCCGAGGCGCTGGACTGCTACGCTGCGCTCGCAGTGACGGAACCGTAAAAGGCCCCGGACCGTCATTGCGGGGAGGCGCAGCCGACGCGGCAATCCAGGGGCCGCCTCCCGGCTGATTCCAAATCCTGCGCTCGCATCGAGTGCGGCCCGCAGGGCCGTGTATCGAGATGCGCGGAACCGGCGGCCGGGTCTCGATACGATTTGGCGCACAACGCCAAATCACTCGACCTGAGCGGGTGAGAGATAGGCTTGCCCCCCCGCGCGGACAGTGATCCAGTCGGCGCCTCCGCCAGGCCTGGACCCCGCCCTTCGGCGGGGTGACGGCTACAAAGAACTACGCCGTGAACGGCAGCCTCAGGCCCGGCCGGGGCCAGTCCAGCGCGATCAGCTGGCCGACGCCGGAAAGGGTGACGTAGGCGGTCTTCATGTCCGGGCCGCCGAAGGCGACGTTGGTGGTGAGGAAGTCGTCCAGCGGCGTGTGCTCGATCACCGAACCGTCAGGGGTCACGCGGGTCAGCCCGCCCTTCACCGGGGTGGCGATGACGATGCTGCCGTCCGCCTCGATGGCGAGGGAATCCCAGTAGGTGTTGCCGCCGGGGCAGGCGATCACGGTGCCGGGGAACAGGCCGCGGGGGCCCGCCACCGTGCCCTCGCCGGTGATGTCGAAGGCGATCAGCCGGCCGCTCATGGACTCGGCTGCGTAGACCCGCTTGCCGTCGGGCGAGATGCCGCAGCCGTTCGGCGTGAGCAGCGGGTGGACCGCCTCGGTGATGAACGAGCCGTCCGGCCTGGCGTAGTAGAGGCCGCCCCGGTCCTGCTCGCGCGCCCGGCCCTGGCCCAGGTCGGTGAACCAGAAGCCGCCGTCCCGGTCGAACATCAGGTCGTTGGGACCGCACAGCTTGTGGCCGTTCACGCTGTCGTAGAGCCGGGTCACCTTGCCGGTCTTCAGGTCGACCCGGTCGATGGAGCCGCCCGTGTAGGTCCTCGCCTGGTGGCCCGGCAGCACCAGGCCGCTGTCCAGGGTGTGGAACTCGAAGCCGCCATTGTTGGTGATGTAGCAGGCGCCGTCGGGCCCGATGGCGGCGCCGTTCGGGCCGCCCGGCACCTCGGCCACCACCTCGACGCTGCCGTCCGGGTAGCAGCGGGTCAGCGCCTGCCCCTCGATCTCCACCACCAGCACGCTGCCGTCGTCCATCACCACCGGCCCTTCGGGGAACCGCAGCCCTTCGGTGATGACGCGGACGTTGACCGCCGGCACCGTCGTGGTGGGCGGCGTGTGGACCGGCGTCGCCCTGGCGGCGGCGAAGACGGATGGCGCAACCCGCGCCCGCTTTTCCCGCGCCATGGTCAGCGCTTCGCCGGGGTGAATTCGATGTGCAGCTCCTTCAGCGCGCGCAGGCAGAAATTGGGCGCGTGGCGGAAGTCGTTCCTGCCCTCGGCGAAGCGGATCTCGTCGAACCGGTCGACCATGGCCTTGAAGCCCCAGTAGAGCTCGCGGCGGGCCAGCGGCGCGCCCAGGCAGTGATGGATGCCCGAGCCGAAGGCCAGGTGGCTGCCGGCGTTCTTGCGGTCCAGGTCCAGCTTCTCCGGGCACTCGAAATGGCCCTCGTCGCGGTTGGCCGAGGCGTAGCGGGTGTTGATCATCGAGCCCGCCGGAATCGTGACGCCGTGCAGCTCGATGTCCTTGGCGGCGATGCGGAACAGGCTCTGCACCGGGCTTTCCAGCCGCAGCACCTCCTCGGCGAAGGTGCGCAGGTCCTTGTCGTTGCCCTGCTTCAGCCGGTCCCACACATCCGGGTTCTGGATCGCCAGCATCATGCCGGCGGACAGCGCGTTGGTGGAGGTCTCGGAGCCGCCGACGAAGGTATCGGCCATCATCTCGGCGTGCAGCTCGTTGTTGTTGAGCGGGCGGCCCCATTCCGGGATCACCGTGTTCACCAGGTCGGACAGCAGCGAGCCGTCGGGCTGCTTGCGCAGCCGCTCGAAGATCGGCTGGAAGTAGTGCTGCGCCTCGATCTCCATCTCGACCGACCAGCGCTCCTCGTCCTCGGTCTGCATCATGCCGAGTCGCTGCACCCAGGCGTCGGTCCAGGCCTTGATGCGCCAGATGTCCTCTTCCTTCGCGCCCATCTGCTTGCCGATGATGATCAGCGGCAGCGGCACGGCGAACTGCTTGACCCAGTCGCAGTGGCCGTCGTCAAGGAAGCCGTCGATCAGCTTGTAGGCGGTCTCCTCGACCAGCGGGTCCATGCCCTTGATCTTCCCCGCCCGGAAGGCGTTGTCGAACATGGCGCGCATCTGCTTGTGGTTGGGATCGTCGCGGCCGGCCAGCGTCGGCGACGGCAGCCAGCCCTTCTCCTCGTAGAGCTTCTTCATCCGCTCGGCGCGTTCGGTGTCCCGGGCGACCTTGGGCCGCTCGTTGCTGAAGTGCTCGGTGTCCAGCAGCACCTGCCGCAGGTCGTCGTAGCGGGTGATGTAGTAGAAGCCGGTGACCGGGTCGCGCCACACCGGCGCCTCCTCGCGGAGCACCTTGTAGGCGTCGTACGGGCAATCCTGGGTGTCGGCGTCGAAGAAGTTCAGGTCGTCGGGCTGCTGCAGCGTGGTGCTCATGATCGCTCCCCAAAGTCACACATGATGGTTTGTACCCCCGTTGCCGTCCGGCGGTAAAGGGCGGTGAACCCTGAACCCCAGATTTACCGTTCACAAGATAATAAGCATTGTATATTATCTAGACGCTCTATATTAAGCACCAACATGCATACCGACGAAATGGATCGCACCTTCGGCTTCCTGGTGCACGACATTGGCAGGCTGATGCGCCGCGAGTTCGACCGGCGCGTCCGCGACATGGGATTCACCCGCAGCCAGTGGCGGGTGCTGGCGCATCTGCGCCGCGTCGAGGGCATCAACCAGAGCCAGCTCGCCGACCGCATGGACGTGGAGCCGATCACCCTGGTGCGCCTGCTGGACAAGCTGGAGGGCGCAGGGTACGTAGAGCGCCGCGCCGACCCGCAGGACCGGCGCGCCTACATGCTCTTCCTCACCCCCAAGGCCCGCCCGCTGATCAACCGCCTCGAAACCATTTCCGAGGAACTGCGGAGTGAGATCCTGGGCGACCTCACCCCACGGGAACGCGACAAGCTGATCGAGATGCTGATGCGCATCAAGGCGAGACTGACCAACAAGACCACGGAAACCCTGCTGGAGCTGGCGGCCCATGAATAAGCTGGCCCGTTTCGAGAGACCCGGCGCCTTCGAGGCCGGCGACGAGCAGAAAGCCTCCCGCTTCTCCGTGCGCGAACTGGTGCGCAAGGGGCTGCTGGTGGTGCTCGTCCTCGGGCTGATCGCCGGCCTCGTCATCTACCTGCTCTCGGGGCGCTACGTCAGCACCGACAACGCCTTCGTGCAGGCCAACAAGTCGTTCCTCAGCGCCCAGGTCGAGGGCCGGGCCGTCGAGATCGACGCCCAGACCAACCAGCGGGTGAAGGCCGGCGAGGTGCTGTTCCGCATCGACGACGCCCAGTACCGCATCGCCGTGGCCAAGGCCAAGGCCCAGGTCGAGGCAACGCGCAACGAGATTTCCGCGCTCCAGGCCTCCTACCGGGAGAAGCAGGCGGCCCTGGGCACCACCGGCGAGAACATCGCCTACGCCAAGAAGGAGTTCGACCGGCAGAAGGAGCTGGTGGCCCGCGGCGTGGTCTCCAAGGTGCGGTTCGACCAGGCCGAGCACGACCTCAACGTCGCCAACCAGAAGCGGGACGAGGCGCGACAGGACCTGGCGTCCATCGACGCGCGGCTGAACGGCAATCCCGGCCAGGACGTGGACAAGAACCCCGAGGTGATGGCGGCCGTCGCCGCCTACGAGCAGGCCAAGCTGGACCTGGAGCACACCGTGGTGCGCGCGCCCGAGGACGGCATCGTCGCCTCGGTCAACCTGCAGCTCGGCGAGCACGTGGAGCCGGGCAAGCCCGTGGTCAGCCTGGTGGCGACGCGCTCCCTGTGGGTGACCGCCAACTTCAAGGAAACCGAGCTCACCCACGTGCACGCCGGGCAGAAGGCGACCGTGTCGGTGGACCTTTATCCCGACAAGACGTGGCACGCCACCGTGGGCAGCATCAGCCCGGCCACCGGCGCCGAGTTCTCGCTGATCCCGCCGCAGAACGCCTCGGGCAACTGGGTGAAGGTGGTCCAGCGCCTGCCGGTGCGCGTCTACCTCACCGATTACACCGGCGATCCGCCGCTGGCGGCGGGGCTCTCCGCCCATGTGGAGGTCGACACCGAGCACAGCAGCGGGTTGGCGAGGCTGCTCCACAAGATCTTCGGCTGATCGCTTCATGACCGCGGCGACCGCGCACAAGGTTCCGCCCTATCGGGGGCTGGTGTCCGTCTCGGCGATGATGGCCACCACCATGCAGGCGATCGACGGCACCATCGCCAACGTGGCGCTGCCGCACATGCAGGCCAGCCTGTCGGCGACGCCGGACCAGATTGCCTGGGTGCTCACTTCCTACATCGTCGCCTCGGCGGTGATGATCCCGCTCACCGGCTTCCTCGCGCTGCGCTACGGCCGCAAGTCCATCTACCTGATGTCCATCGCCGGCTTCACCGTCGCCTCGGCGCTGTGCGGCCTCGCCACGACGCTGGACGAGATGCTGATCTTCCGCGCCCTGCAGGGTGTGCTGGGCGCCGGCCTCATCCCGCTCTCCCAGTCGATCATGCTCGACAGCTATCCCGACCACGAGCGCGGCAAGGCCATGGCGGTGTGGGGCGTCGGCGTGATGGTCGGACCGATCCTCGGACCGACCCTGGGCGGCTACCTCACCGAGTTCTACAACTGGCGCTGGATCTTCTACATCAACGTGCCGTTCGGCGTGCTGTCGTTCATCGGCCTGGCGCTGTTCTCCCAGGACACGCCGCTCGACAAGGAGCGCAAGTTCGCCGGCTACGGCTACGCCGCGCTGGCGCTCGGCATCATGGCGTTCCAGCTCATGCTCGACCGGGGCGAGCGGCAGGACTGGTTCCAGTCCAGCGAGATCGTGCTGTGGGCGGTGCTGGCGTTCACCGGGTTCTACCTGTTCATCCACCACATGGTGTTCTCGAAGAACCCGTTCGTGCACCGGGAGATCCTGCGCGACCGCAACTTCGTCGCCGGCTCCATGTTCTATTTCTGCGTCGCCATGGTGCTCTACACCTCCATGGCGCTGGTGCCGGTGATGCTGCAGAACCTGATGGGCTATCCGGTGCTGACCACCGGCATGATCATCGCGCCGCGCGGCTTCGGCATGATGATCGGCATGACCACGGTGGGCCGCCTCGCCCAGCGGGGCGGCGACCCGAGGCTGTTCATCATCATCGGCCTCAGCCTGACCATCTTCACCCTGTGGGAGATGTCCCGCTTCAACCTCTATACCGGCGAGTTCGAGCTGATCTGGATCGGCGTGGTGCAGGGCATCGGCATCGGCATGACCTTCGTGTCGCTGAACCTGATCTCCTACTCGACGCTGAGCACCCGGCTGCGAACCGAGGCGGCGTCGTTCGCCAACACCATGCGCACCTTCGGCTCGAGCATGGGCATCGCCGTGGTGTTCGCCTTCCAGACCCGCGCCTCCCAGCTCAACCACGCGACCCTGTCCGAGCTGTTCACGCCGTTCAACAACGCGTTCAACTACCTGAAGCCGGACGTCTGGGACCTGGGCAGCGCCGCCGGCCGCGCCGCCATCGACGCCGAACTGACGCGGCAGGCGTCGATGATGGCCTTCACCACCGACTTCCAGCTGGTGATGATCGCCACCATCTGCATCCTGCCGCTGCTGCTGCTGGTGTGCCTGCCCAAGAACATGATGGCGCCGCCGCCGGAAGCGGCGGTGGAGTAGGCCGCTACTTCTTCTTTTTCTTGTCGGCCTTTTTCTTCGGGACGTGGACCGTGCCCTTGCCGACGATCCAGGGCAGGTCGAGGAAGGTCTTGATGCCGCAGGGCGCGTCGCAGACATAGGGGATGGCGTTGACCGCGTGCATCGCCGTGCCCTGCAGGCCGTCGCCGATCCAGCGCGCGTCGAACTTCACCTCCATGCGCGGCTCGCCGTCGACGACGATCGAATGGTCGCCGTTGGGCCAGCCGGGCGCGACGCTCTCGTGCATGCGCCAGACCGTCTCGTGGACGATCACCTTCTCGCCGCCAGCCATACCGGCCCATTCCCAGTGCTGGCCAGCCACGGTGCCCTTCTTCACCAGCCCCGCCGCGGTTTCAAGGTCGGTCTCCGCCAGCGCCCGCTCGGTCTTTTCGCGGATCTCGTCCAGTTTCACGCCCAGCGCGTCGGCCACCATCTGCACGCTTTCGCGGAACAGGCCCGACAGCCAGAATTTGTAGCGCTCGGCGTCGTTCTTGAACTGGGCCGGCGTCTTGGCGAAGCCCATCATGTCGAACATGATCTCGGGCGACGGGTAGTGCTGGAAGTTGGAGATCTCCCGCACGTGGATGCGGTCCACCCGGCGCGACAGCGCGGTCATGGTCACCGGCAGCAGGTCGCCCATCCAGCCGGGGTTGAGGCCGGTGGAATGGAAGGTCGAACCGCCCAGCCGGCAGGCCTCCTCCAGTTGCTTGGTGAACTTGCCTCCGTAGACCTGGGGATACATGTAGCCGACGGTGGTAATGACGTTCTTGCCGGATGCCAGCAGCCGGCAGAACGTATCGATGTCGGCCATGGGCTCCTCGCCGTAGACCAGCGAGGGCAGCGCGGTGTGCAGCACCACGTCGGCGTCCATCGCGATGATCTTCTCCACGTCGTCGGTGGCCTTGACGCCCAGCTTGCCGATGCCGGCGATCTCGCCCGCGTCCCGTCCGGCCTTGTCGGCCGAGAAGACGTACATGCCGACGAGCTTCATGCCGGTACGTTCGGCGACGGCCCGCACCGCGTGCTTGCCTACATTGCCGCTGGACCACTGGATCACCTTGTACGTCATGGCCTCCCCCCGTCGCGTTGTCCGTGCAAAGTCGCACGATACCGGGCCGCAGAACCGGTTTCCATCGGATGCAGCTTTCAGAGGGGCTCCTCCGAAAGGTGCCGTTCTATCGCCAGGTAGGGAAGCCGTAGAAAGCCCTGAGCGGGCATTGCGCCTTCCGACTCCAGCAACAGGCTCTACCGTTCAGTTTTCCAGCGGCCGGCGAAAGGCGCAATTACCCTCGCGGTAATGATCCGGCGGGTCCGACGCCGCCGATCCCGGTCGGGAGAAGCGTCCGCATGTCGGTTATCCCACCCGGCGTTCCATGCCGGCCCAGTAGGGTTCGCGCAGCTCGCGCTTGAGCAGCTTGCCGATGGTGCTGCGGGGCAGGGTGTCGCGGAGCTCGACGGCGCTCAGCCGCTGCAGCTTGCCCAGCCGCTCGTTGGCCCAGCCGCGGATGTCGTCGCCGCTGGCCGAGGCGCCGGGCTTCAACACCACCAGGCCGAGCGGCGTCTCGCCCCAGTCCTCGCTGGGCACGGCGATCACCGCCGCGTCGTCCACCGCCGGGTGCTTCAGCAGCTCAGCCTCCAGGTCGGCGGCGTAGATGTTGAAGCCGCCCGAGATGATCATGTCCTTGGCTCGGTCGAGCAGCACGATGAAGCCGTCCTCGTCCATCCGCCCCATGTCGCCGCTGCGCTGCCAGACGCGGCCCTCCTTGTCGGTCCAGCGGCTTTCGGTGGTCTTGTCGGGCTTGTTGTAGTAGCCGGTCATCATGTAGGCGGACCAGCCGATCAGCTCCCCGATCTCGCCGCGCGGCACCTCGTTCATCGCCTCGTCCACCACCCGCAACTCGCTGCCCTCGCGGGCGAAGCCGACGGTATGCACCTTGTCCGGATATTCGTGGGCGTTGAGGAAGCAGCCGACGCCGCCCTCGGTCATGCCGTAGATCTCGGTGAAGCCGCCCGGCCAGGCGGTGATCAGCCAGGTCTTGAAGGCCGGCCGCAGCGGCGCCGAGGTGCAGAACTTCCACTTGAAGCTGGACAGGTCGTACCCGCCGAAGTCGGGGAAGTCGTGCAGCCGGTGGTACTGCACCGGCACCTGCATGGTGTGGGTCGCCCGCTCGCGCTCGGCGAGGCGCAGGAAGTTCTCCGTGTCCGACCGGGGCAGCAGGATGGTCGCGCCGCCCCAGGCGAGCGCCGGCAGCAGCGCGAACAGGGTGGTGTTGGAATAGAGCGGGGTGGAGACGATCAGCCGCGTGTCCGGCCCGTAGGCGAAGGCGTCGCGGGTCGCCCAGTAGGAGATGCGCGTCCGGTGGTCGTGCAGGATGCCCTTGGGCACGCCGGTGGTGCCCGACGAGTAGATGATGTTGAAGTCGTCCAGCGGGTCGATGGCGACGCCGGGGTTGGTGTCGGGCTCGGCGGCGATCCAGTCGTCGAAGCGGCGCCAGCCGGGCGCGGCGAAGTCGTAGGCGATGCGCCCGCCGGTGACGATGCCGTCGAGGCGCGCGTCGATGCGGCCGATCAGGTCCATGGTCTTTTCCGAGGCGAACAGCACCTTGGCGCCGCTGTCGGCGATCATCAGCTCCAGGGATTCGGCGCTCGCCATGCCCGACAGCGGCACCGCGCAGGCGCCGGCGCGGATGATGCCCCAGAAGGTGAAGAAGTATTCCGGCGACGTGGCGGCCAGGACCGCCACCTTGTCGTTGCGCCCGACGCCCAGGCCGATCAGGCCGTGGGCGATCCGGTTGACGATGCGGTCGCCCTCGCCCCAGGTCCAGCGCCGGCTCTCGAACACCAGCATCTCCGCCTCCGGCCGGGTGCGGGCGTGGTAGTCCATGAGGTCGGAGAGGTTGGCTTCCCGTTCGAACTGCGTGAGCATGATGCGTTCCGTTGCTGGGCCGGCGGCGCGGGCGCGCCACCGACGAACCCGGGTCAGTAGGCGGCCTCGAGCAGGGCCATGATGGCGTCGTCGTCGGGCAGCGGACGGGGATTCGTCAGCACCCACATGTTCTTGCGGCACCGCCTGGCGATGGCGGGGAAGTCGTCGCGGCTCACGCCCACGTCGCGCAGCCGCTGCGGCAGTCCGAGGCGGCCGACGAAGTCCGCCACCAGGTCTGCGGCGTCGGCGTCGGGATGTCCGAAGGCGGCGGACACGTAGCGCTGCTGGGCCTCGGTCGCCGGCCGGTTCCAGCGCAGCACGTGGGGCAGCAGGATGCACGAGGTGTAGCCGTGCGGCACGTCCTTGAGGCCGCCCAGCACGCCGCCGATGCCGTGGGAGGCGCCGTAGGGGGCGCGGTCGATGCCGTGGCCGGCGATCCAGGTGGCCTGCTGGCAGGCGAGGCGGGCGTCGAGATCCTGCGGGTCGGCCTTGGTGCGGGGCAGGGCGGCGGCGAACATCTCGATGGCCTGCCGGCAGCAGCCGGTGATGAACGGATTGGCGCGGATCGAGCAGATGCCCTCGACGGCGTGGTCGAGGCCGCGCACGCCGGTCGACAGCCACAGCCATTCGGGCGTGTGGACGGTGATCGCCGCGTCGAGGATCACCGCCTGGCCGGCCGCGTCGGTGCCCACATAGCCTTCCTTCACGTGGGTCCGGGTGTCGGTGACGCCGGCGATGGTGCTGAACTCGGCGCCCGACAGGGTGGTCGGCACGATGATCTGGCGCACCGGCGAGGGTTTCGTCCGCGGCGTGTGGTAGCTGCCGTCCGGGTTGACCCGGGTGTGCCAGTCGTCGAGGCCCTCGACCGTGCGCACGTCCTCGGCCAGGCAGATCTGCACCGCCTTCACCATGTCGATGGCGGTGCCGCCGCCGATGGTGACGATCATGTCGGCGCCGGCCTGGCGCACCGCCTCGGCGCAGGCGACCACCGTCTCGCGCGGCGTGTGGGCGATGCAGTCGTCATAGAGCCCGACCACCAGGCGGCCCAGCGCCGCCCGCAGCTCGCCGATGGCCGGCGTCTTGCGGTTCAGCGATTTGGCGGTGACGAGGAACAGCCGGGTCTTGCCCAGCCGCTCCGCTTCCGCGCGGATCGCCTCGGCCGCCGGGCGGCCGAAGACGATGCGCTCCTGCGGGATGTAGTCGTAGACGCCCGCCGGCATTCCCGGATCAGGAGCCGCCGGTGACGTAGAGGCACTGGCCGGTCACCCAGCCCGACGCCGGCGAGACCATGTAGAGCACGGCGGCGCCGATGTCCTCGGGGGTGCCCCAGCGCTGCAGCGGCAGCGCGATGTACTGCCTCAGCTCCTCCTCGCGCTCCTTGGTGTGCATCTTCATGGAGTCGATGAAGTTCTCGGTCGGGATCGGGCCCGGCGCCACCGCGTTGATGCGGATCTTCGGGGCCAGTTCGCGCGAGAAGGTGGCGGTCAGGCTGTTCACCGCCGACTTGGAGGCGCCGTAGGGGCCGTTCTTCAGGTTCGGGCCCATGTCCTTGGCGGCCCGCGACGAGATGTTGACGATGGCGCCGCCGTTCTCCGCCATCGCCTTGGCGGCGACCACGCAGCCGGCCCATACCGCCTTGAGGTTGAGGTCGATCTGCGCCTCGAACTGCTCCTCCGACGTGCGGGTCAGCCAGCGCGGCGTGCCGTCGGGCAGGCCGCCGGCGTTGTTCACCCAGATGTCGATCTTGCCCAGCTCGTCCTGCGTCCGCTTCGCCAGGTTCTCCAGGAATTCCATCTTGGTGACGTCCGTCGGCACGGCGATGGCGCGCCGGCCGCGGTCGCGGATTTCCTGCGCCACCTTTTCCAGGTCGTCCTTGCTGCGCGAGGCGACGGCCACGTCCGCGCCGGCCTCGGCCAGCGTCAGCGCGATGCCGCGGCCGATGCCTTTGCCGGCGCCGGTCACGACGGCCACCTTGCCGTCCAGCTTGAAGAGATCGAGAGCACCCATCCCGTTGTTCCTTTCCTGGTTCCCTGAGGTTGTTTTCTAGTCGGCGGCCGCCGGCAGGCGGATCACCATCTTGCCGCGGTTCTCGCCGTGATAGAGACGGCGGAAGACGTCGGGGAAGTCGCCGACGTCGCCTTCCACCACGTTCTCGCGCATCACCAGCTTGCCCTCGCGCACCCACTGGGCGAGCTGCTTCTGGGCCTCGGCGAAGCGGTCGGCGTAATCGTAGACAACGAAGCCCTGCATCCGGGCGCGCATGGTGCCCAGCCAGATATAGTTGGCGGGGCCGGCCATCTTCTCCTCGGTATACTGGGAGGTGGAGCCGCACAGCAGCACCACCCCGCGCAGGCCGATCCAGCGCAGGCTCTCGTCGAGGATCGGTCCGCCCACATTGTCGAAGATGGCGTCGATGCGGTCGGGCGCGGCTTCGACCAGCCGCTCGTAGAGGTCGCCGTTGCGATAGTTGATGGCGACGTCGTAGCCCAGTTCCTCCGTCAGCCAGCGGCACTTCTCGTCGCTGCCGGTGATGCCGATCACCCGCGCGCCGAGGATGCGGCCGATCTGCCCGGCGATGGAGCCGACGGCGCCGGCGGCGCCGTTCACCACCAGCGTCTTGCCCGGCGCCGGCTTGCACTCCTCGGTCACCGCGAAGTAGGCGGTGAGGCCCGAGACGCCCATGCCGCCCAGCCAGGCGGACAGCGGCGCGGTCGCGGTGTCGACCTTGGCGAGGCCCGTGCCGTCGGACACGGCGTAGTTCTGCACGCCGAGCCCGCCGGTGACGTAGTCGCCCTCGCGGAAATCCGGGTTGCGGGATTCGACGATGCGCCCGGCCACCGAGCCGCGCACCAGGTCGCCCGGCTGGACTCGGAACAGGAAGTCCTTGCTGTCGCGCATGATCAGCCGGAGCGCCGCGTCCACCGACAGGTAGTGGGTCTCCACCAGGACCTCGCCGTCCTTGGGCTCGGGCACCGGCGCCTCGCGCACCTCGAAGTCGCCGGGTCCGGCCTCGCCGCTGGGGAAGCGGGCCATGTAGAGCTGGTTGTTGCGACGTTCGTTGGGGAGTGTCGGCATGCCGGTCAGCGCTTTTCGAAGGTGATGTGCAGGTGCTTGAGCGCCCGCACCATGAAGTTGCCCGCGTGCTGGAAGTCGTTCCGGTCGGGCGCGAACTGGAAGTTCTTCATCCGCTCGAACAGGATGCGGAAGGCGATGTTCATCTCCTGCCGGGTGAGCGGCGCGCCGACGCAGTGATGCTCGGCGGTGCTGAACGCCAGGTGCGCGCCGGCGTTCTTGCGGCACACGTCGAGCCGGCCGGCGTCGGGGAACACCTTCTCGTCCCGGTTGGCCGAGCCGAAGCGCATGTTGATCATCGAGCCGCGCGGGATCTTCACGCCGCCGAGCTCGGTGTCCTTGACCGCGACGCGGAAGATGCCCTGGGTCGGGCTCTCGATGCGCAGCACCTCCTCGACGAAGTTCTTGATCAGCTTGGGATCGTCCTGGACCTTGCGGTACTCGTCGGGGTTCTGGATCAGCAGCATCATGCCCGAGGACATGGCGTTGGTGGTGGTCTCGTTGCCGCCCACCAGCAGCTGCTCCACCATCGACAGGATCTCGCGGGTGTTGAGGTGGCGCTCGCCGTTGAACAGGCCGTGCACCAGGTCGCTGATGATGCGGTCGTCCCGGTGCTGGCGCTTCTCCTCGAACTTCTCCACCAGGTAGTGCTGCAGGTCGATGATGTTGCGGGCGCACTCCACCTCGCGCTCGTGGCTCATGGTGTGGGCGTGGGGCAGCACCCACTCCTCCGACCAGAACTTCAGCCTGGGCAGGTCCTCGGGCGGCAGGCCGAGCCGGTCGGCGATGACGTGCATGGGCAGGGGATAGGCGAAATCCATGATGAAGTCGCACTCGCCCTTGTCGATGAACTTGTCGATCAGCTCGTTCACCAGCTTGGTGATGAACGGCTCCATGGCGTCGATGCGGCTCTTGGTGAACGAGACGTCCACCAGGCTGCGATACATGTCGTGCAGCGGCGGGTCGCGCGACAGAATCTGGTCTCGGGGCCAGCCGTCCTTCTCGAACAGGCCGGGAATCTCCGAATTGCTCCACAGCGTCTCGTGGGACCAGTCGTTGAGCTGGTCGGAGAAGGTCTCCCAGTCCTTGGCCACCTTGCGGCACAGATCGTAGGTGGTGACCACGTACCAGCCGGTCTCGGGCATGCGGTAGACCGGCGCTTCCTCGCGGAGCCGCTGGTAGTCGTGGTAGGGGCACTCGACGCTGGCCGGGTCGAGCAGGCGGATATCGAGTTTTTCCTCGTTCATGGCGTCCTCACAAGTCTCCGGCCTTGGTCAGCGCAGGCGTTTCCACCAGTCCTGCATGGCCACGGCGTGGTCCTTCGAATAGCGCTTCATCAGCTCGCTGGCGTCGTCCGGGACGTCCTGCGGCTCGGTCGGCACCAGCTCCGAGGCGCCCTGGACCGGGTCGAGCCACTCGAGCCGGATGACCTCCAGGAAGGAGGGGAAGTCGGGCGCCTCGTGATGGTCGCTGGTCTGGTGGACCATGAACGACCGGAAGTCGTCGAACGACAGCAGGCAGTAGTAGTGACCCGGTTTCTCGCCGCGGAAATATTCGTAGCGGCGGCAATGGGGCTCGAGCCGGTGCGTCGCTTCCCAGAGCGGCTTCACCGTCTTCTCGAACTCGGCTTCCTTGCCGTCGAACACCTTGATGTGGGCGAGAATGGTCGCCATGCCGTGCGTCTCCCTAGGTCCTGAGCGCGTGCCACCAGTCCGCCATGCGGACCGCGTATGTCTTGCTGTATTCCTTCATCAGGTCCCCGGCGCCTTCCGGCGCCTCCTGCGGCGCGGTCGGCGCCAGCGCCGAGGCGCCCTGCACCGGATCGATCCATTCGATACGGATGTCGCTCACCACGTCGGCGAATTCGGCGCCGAAATCCTCGTGCGCATCGCTGGACTGGTGCACCAGGAACGCCTGGAAGTCGTCGAAGGAGAGCAGGCCGTAGTAGCTGCCCTCCGCCTCGCCGCGGAAGAACTCGTAGCGCCGGCAGCCCGGCTCGTCGGCATGGGTGGAGCGCCACAGCGCGCCCTGCAGTTCCTCGAACCGCGCCTCCTTGCCCGGCCGGATGCGGATATGGGCCAGCAACGTCGCCATCTGCGATCTTTCCCGTTTCGATGAGATCCCCGTCGCGCGCAGCGAACCGTCGCCGGCTCAACCTTCACGCATGATTGTTTTGCGGCAGTTTGAAGCTACGCCGCCGCGGGAGTCAAGGCCGAAGGCGCCGCGCCGGCACTCTGGTGAAGCGCCAACCATTCCCGCTGGACACCCGCGCCTGGCGCACCTAAAAAAGCATCCTGTATGGTGTTGCCGGATTGTCACACCACCAGAATAACTTAGGCCCTAAAGTCACGCGTGAACCGTTTTAAGATGACGCCCCGGTTTTTTCCTGCTTAACCTCCCGCCGTCCAAGGAGCTTCCAAAGGCTCCAGGGGGAAACACCAAGGGGGAGTCACCCATGATTGTGAAGTGGCGTAGCGCGCTCTGCGCGTCGATCGCATTGCCTCTGGCCGCCATGGCGGGCCAGGCCGCCGCGCAGGACGCGGCCCCATCCCAGCAGCACCCGGCGGCCAGCCAGGCGACCACGCCGGCCGGCAAGCCCATGCTGGGCACCCTGGAATCGGTGACCGTCACCGGCACCAAGCGGAACGAGCTGGCGCAGGACGTGCCGATCTCGCTGTCGGCGATCTCCGCCAACCAGCTCAAGAACACCTTCCGCACCGACATCCTCGCGGTCAGCGAGCTGTCGCCGGGCGTGCAGCTCGGCCAGGTCTCGGGCTTCCGCGCCGTCGCCGGCGGCATCCGCGGCACCGGCCAGAACTCGATCCTGGTGACCCAGGACAGCTCGGTGGTGCTGCTGCTCGACGAGTTCGCGCTGACCAACGTGCAGTCCCAGTTCGTCGAGCTGTTCGACGTCGACCGGGTCGAGGTGTATCGCGGTCCGCAGGGCACGCTGTTCGGCAAGAGCGCCACTGGCGGCGCCATCTCGATCATCACCAAGCGGCCGAAGCTGAACGAGTTCAGCGCCGACATCGAGGCCCAGATCGGCAAGTTCGACAACAAGGATGGCGGCATGATCGGCAAAGGCCGCCTCGCCATCAACATTCCCGTCATCCAGGACAAGCTGGCGTTCCGCCTGACCGCCATCTACGACTACGACGACGGCTACTTCCGCAACGGCAAGGCGGCCAACAACTTCCCCAACGTCGTGCCGATCTACTCCAACTACGGCCTGCCGGTGGTCAACCCGCCGTTCCCGCCGGAGCTCAACACCAACAGCCAGGGCGGCGGCGAGCACCTCAACGGCACCGATTCCTTCTCGGGCCGCTTCAAGGCGCTGCTGACGCCCAGCGACCACTACGAGGCCTACTTCATCTTCGACTTCCTGCGTGACCGGTCGGATGCCGTTCCCGGCGTCAACGAATCGCCGGCGCTGGGCCAGGTCGACCCGGGCGTCGCCCGCCTCTCGGACGGCACCTTCGTGCGCAACGCGCCGACCTACATGCTGCTGCCGCTGCTGGGCTTCGACGGCGTCGAGGCCACCGGCCAGAAGGACGTCTACAACACCGGCACCACCAACCAGTGCTTCGGCGGCGGCGCCTTCTGCCAGACCAAGGGCCACCGGGTGAGCGTCGAGGGCTACAACCTGCAGCAGACGCTGACCTACGACGACGTGGCGTTCAAGCTGATCACCGCCTACCGGCACATGACGGAAATCCTGCCCGACACTTACACGGGCGAGGCGTTCACGTCGCTGTTCGACGCGTCGCGCAACACCACGCGCAAGCAGGCCCAGATCGAGCTGCGGGCGACCACTACCTTCGACGGGCCGTTCAACTTCGTCGCCGGTCTCTCCTACGCCTACGACAAGACCGACATGCTGGCCTATTCCACGGTCGGCCTCACCAGCCTGATCACCTTCCTGCCGTCGGTCGATCCGAACAGTTCGAACCCGCTGGTCGCCTCCGGCCTGCTGGACGACCGGGGCTTCCTGAACCTCGACCTGGACTACATCAACGATCCGACGATGACCGGCGCGCGCCAGAAGCGTAACACCTACGCCATCTACATCGACGGTCACTACGACATCACCGACAAGCTCCGCTTCACCCTGGGCGGCCGCTACACCTACGACGTGAAGACCTTCTTCCGCCGGCAGAATCCGGGCGGCCCCTGCACCGACCTGACGCCCGCCCGGGACCAGGTCACGGTGAACGGCGCCTGCCTCGACAAGCGGTCGAACGCGGTCTCGCGCGTCGGCAGCGGCTTCACCGCGGCGGACCTGGATCCGTTCCATATTCCGCTGCCCGACAGCGCCTTCGGCATCGCCGACACGTTCCACGATCACTGGGCGAAGCTGACCTGGCGCGCCGTGCTCGACTACAAGGTGGTCGAGGACGCCATGATCTACGCCAGCTATTCGACGGGCTTCATCCCGGGCGGCTTCACCGAGACCTGCTCGAGCCTGGCCACCTGCCAGCCCTTCGAATCCGAGACCAACTGGAACGCCGAGGCGGGCCTGAAGGCGCGGTTCTTCGACCAGACCCTGCAGACCAACCTCTCGGTCTACTACACCCGCTATTCCAACTTGGTCCGCTCCCAGGTCATTCCGTTCACCGACGCGTTCGGGACGACGACCCAGGAGACGATCAACGTGAATGCGGGCAAGTCGCGCAACATCGGCGTGGAGCTGGAGGCGACGTGGGTGCCGCTCGACGACCTGCGCATCGACTTCAACATGGGCTACATGGACCATAAGTACATCGAGTTCATGCTGGGCGGGCAGGACCTGTCGGACCTGACCGTGCCGTTCTCGCCGCACTGGAAGCTGGGCGGCGGCATCACCTACGACGCCTCGCTGGGCAATGGCGGTACGCTGACCATGAACACCACGGTGAACTACACGTCGGTGTCCGAGTCCTCGGTGTTCAACTCGCTCTACACCCAGTACAGCGCCCGCACCCTGTGGGACGCCAGCCTGACCTGGCGCGACGCGGACGAGCGCTACCGGGTGACGGCCTATGTGAAGAACATCCTGGACCAGCGGTATCGCACCGGCGCCAACTCGGTGGCGGGTCTGTGGAACTTCACCATGTGGGGCCGTCCGCGCGAGTTCGGCATGGAGTTCGGCGTCTACTTCTAGGCGTCGGCTCCGCGCCGCGCGCGGACCAACCTGAAACTTACGGGCGGGCGCTTCGGCGCCCGCCCTTTTTGTTGTAAGGCCGTTACGGGAGGGCCGAGAACCGCTGCGTCTAAAACATTACGTACACAACGCTTTTAAAACCAACAATCACGCTTGATCTTTTTCCGTGACGAAACCGAAATTACTTCGTATCGTTTTTCCACCGGCCGGTAACAAGGGGCACGCCGAGCCGGAATGAGGAAGAAAACGGGGAGGGTAGGTCCATGAACCTCAAGTCAATACTGGCGCGCCAGTTCGGCGCGGCTACGATCGCGCTCGCCGCATCCGCCGTCACGGCGGGGGCGGCTTTTGCCGTTGAGCCACAGGTGGCGTCGTCCACGGCGTCGTCCTCGGTCTCGCAAGAAGATATGGATAAGCTGCCGCAGGGCCGTATCGCCGTCGGCAAGCTGGAAACGGTGACGGTGACCGGCACCAAGCGCAACGAACTGGCGCAGGACGTGCCGATCTCGCTGTCGGCGATCTCGGCCGATCAGCTGAAGAACACCTTCCGCACCGACATCCTGGCGGTCAGCGACCTGTCTCCGGGCGTGCAGCTCGGCCAGCTGCCCGGCTTCCGGGCCGTGGCCGGCGGCATCCGCGGCACCGGCCAGAACTCGATCCTGGTGACCCAGGACAGCTCGGTGGTGCTGCTGGTCGACGAGTTCGCGCTGACCAACGTGCAGTCCCAGTTCGTCGAGCTGTTCGACGTCGACCGGGTCGAGGTCTACCGCGGTCCGCAGGGCACGCTGTTCGGCAAGAGCGCCACCGGCGGCGCCATCTCGATCGTCACCAAGCGGCCGATCATCAACAAGTTCAGCGCCGACATCGAAGGCCAGATCGGCAAGTTCGGCAACAAGCAGGGCGGCGTGATCGGCAAGGGGCGCATGGCGCTCAATCTGCCCATCGTGCAGGACAAGCTGGCGTTCCGCATCACCGCCCTCTACGACTACGACGACGGCTACTTCCGCAACGACAAGCCGGCCAGCGGCTTCCCGAACTATGTGCCGATCTACGGCGCCTACGGGCTGCCGGTGAACAATCCGCCCCTGCCGCCCGAACTGAACACGACCAACCACGGCGGTGGCGAGCATCTCAACGGCACCGACGCGTTCGCGGCCAATTTCAAGGCGCTGTTCACCCCGACCGACAGGTACGAGGCGTACTTCATCTTCCAGTTCCTGCGCGACCGCTCGGAAGCGGTGCCGGGCGTCAACGAATCCCCGGCCGTCGGCCAGGTCGACCCCGGCATCCAGCGGCTCGCGGACGGCACCTTCGTGCGCAACGCGCCGACCGCCATGCTGCTCCCGCTGCTCGGCTTCGACGGCGTCCACACCAATGGCGAGCATGACCCCTACAGCACCGGCACCACCAACCAGTGCCCCGGCGGCGGCAGCGCGTTCTGCCAGACCAAGGGCCACCGGGTCGGCGTCGAGATGTACAACCTGCAGCAGACGCTGACGCTGGACTCCGTCACCTTCAAGCTGATCACCGCCTACCGGCACATGACGGAAATCCTGCCCGACACCTACACGGGCGAGGCGTTCAATTCGTTGTTCGATGCGTCGCGCAACACCCGTCGCCACCAGGCCCAGATCGAGCTGCGGGCGTCCACCACCTTCGACGGCCCCTTCAACTTCGTCGCCGGTCTGTCCTACGCTTACGACAAGACCGACATGATCTCCTACGCCACCGTCGGCCTGTCCGGCCTGCTGCCGCAGACCGACACGGCGCTGGGGCATCCCGCCAACGGCAACCCGTTCCTGGACGACCGCGGCTTCATCAATCTCGACTACAGCTACTTCAACGATCCCACCATGGGCGGCGCCAAGCAGTGGCGGAACACCTACGCCGCCTACGCCGACGCGCATCTCGACGTCACCGACAAGCTGCGCCTCACCCTCGGCGGCCGCTACACCTACGACCAGAAGCGGTTCCTGCGCCGCGCCAACCCGGGCGGGCCCTGCACGGCACAAACGCCGTTCATCGACCAGCGGACCGTCAACGGCGTGTGCCTCGACGCCAAGTCGAACTCGGTCTCGCGCGTCGGCAACGGCTTCCAGGTCCAGGATCTGGATCCCTACAACCTGCCGCTGCCGCTGTCCGCCTTCGGCATCCACGACGAGTTCCAAAACCATTGGACCAAGTTCACGTGGCGCGCCGTGGTGGACTACCGGGCCTTCGAGGACGGCATGATCTATGCCAGCTACTCGACCGGCTTCATTCCCGGCGGCTTCACCGAAACCTGCTCCAGCCTGGCCACCTGCCAGGGCTACCAGTCCGAGACCAACTGGAACGCCGAGGCGGGCCTGAAGGCGCGGTTCTTCGACCAGACCCTGCAGACCAACCTCTCGGTGTTCTACACCCGCTATTCCAACCTGGTCCGCTCCCAGGTGGTGCCGTTCACCAACGCGTTCGGTGTCACCACCCAGGAGACGGTCAACGTGAACGCCGGCAAGTCGCGCAACGTGGGCGTCGAACTGGAAGCGACCTGGGTGCCGATCGACAACCTGCGGTTCGACTTCAGCCTGGGCTATATGGACCACAAGTACATCGAGTTCATGCTGGGCGGGCAGGACCTGTCGGACCTGAGGGTACCCTACTCGCCGAAGTGGAAGCTGGGCGGCGGCATCACCTACGACGCCGCGCTGGGCAACTCGGGCACGCTGACCATGAACACCACGGTCCAGTACACCTCGACGTCCGAGACCTCGGTGTTCAACTCCATCTACACCCAGCAGAATGCCCGCACCCTGTGGGACGCGAGCGTGACGTGGCGTGACGTGAACGAGCGCTACCGGGTCACCGGATACGTCAAGAACATCCTGGACGAGCGCTACCGCTATGGCGCGAACTCCGTGGCCGGCCTGTGGAACTTCACCATGTGGGGCCGTCCGCGCGAGTATGGCGTCGAGTTCGGCGTCTACTTCTAGAGGAGACCGGTTCCCCGCCGCCGCGGCGAGCGGCGCCGGGGCCACCGAAGGCGGATCGGGCGGGCGCTTCGGCGCCCGCCTTTCCGTTCGGGCCGTCGCGCGGGATCCGCTTTGCCGGCCGGACCAAGTCGCGTAGAAGAAGCCGGGCTCGCCGTCCGCCAGCCCCGCGCCCGCCTCGGCGGCAATCCGGGAACCGATCGATGCACAATCCCACTTCCGGAGCCCCGTCCGGGCAGGCCGAGGCGCCCTGGCCCAGCCCCGCCTACGCGTGGTACGTCGTCGGCGTGCTGTTCGCGGCGTCCATCGTGTCGTTCCTCGACCGGCAGATCATCGCCATCATGGTGAGCGACATCAAGGCGGACCTGAGCCTGTCGGACTTCGAGATCGGCCTGCTGCAGGGACCGCCCTTCGGCATCTTCTACGCCCTCATGTCCGTGCCCATCGCGCTGACCGCCGACCGGTTCAGCCGGCGCAACCTCATCGCCGTCGGCATCGCCTTCTGGAGCGTGGCGACGGCCGCCTGCGGCCTCGCCGGCAGCTTCGTGCAGCTCTTCCTGGCGCGGATCGGCGTCGGGGTGGGCGAGGCGACCCTCACCCCGTCGGCCTACTCGATCATCAGCGACTACTTTCCCAAGTCGCGGCTTGCGCTGGCCATGGGCGTCTTCACCATGGGCAACCTGACGGGGATCGGCCTGGCGCTGCTGCTCGGCAGTGCGCTGCTGGCAGCCATCCGGTCGCTGGGCGCCTCCGACCTTTGGCTGGTCGGCACGCTGCGGCCGTGGCAGCTGGCGTTCGTCTGCGTCGGCCTGCCCGGCCTCGTGCTGGCGCTGTTGACGCTGACCATCCGCGAGCCGGTCCGTAGGGGCCGGATGGCGGACGCAGCGTCCACCGGAAGTCGCGCCCAGCTTGCCGCCTTCGGCCGCTTCCTGCTGGCGCACCGCCGCACCTTCGGGCTGCTGATCGGCAGCTTCACCATCCTGGTGATGATCGCCTACGCCAATTTCGGCTGGGTGGTGCAATACCTGGTGCGCGCGTTCGGCGTCCACCAGACCGAGGCGGGCGCCGGCTACGGCGTCGTGGTGACGATCTTCGGCACCGCGGGCGCCTTCTTCGGCGGCTGGCTGTCGGGGCGGCTGAGCCTGGCCGGTCACACCGACGCGCCGCTGCGCGCCAGCCTGCTGTGCACGGCGCCGCTGGCGCCCTGCGCCGCGCTGGCGTTCCTGGCGGCGCCCTCAGAAGGATGGGCGCTGGTGGCGCTGGCGCCGTGTCAGTTCCTGGGGGCGGTGCCCGCCGGACTCGCCGGCGCCGCGATGCTGTCGATCACGCCCAACGAGATGCGCGCTAAGGCCGCCTCGCTCTACCTGTTCTGCAGCAGCATCGTCGGCATCGGGCTGGGCACCACGCTGGTGGGTCTGCTCACCACCTACGTGTTTCGGGACGAGTCCATGCTCGGCGAGGCGCTCGCCGTGCTCAACTGCCTCGGCGCGCCGGTGGCGGCGGTGATGATCGGGCGGTGCCTGAAGCACTTCCGCGCGAGCCTCGCCGAGGTCGAGGCGCAGACCGTTCGGATGATGGAGGCGGGCTGAGCGTCAGGCGCGGGCGGGTGCCGTCGCGGCCTTCGGGCGGGGCCGGGGCGCGGGCCGCGTGGCCGCCCGCAATTCCTCGAAGGAGTCGCGGAAGCAGCTCATGTAGAATTCGGGATCGGGCATCATCTCCCGGTCGGACACGGCGGTGAGCGTGAGCTTGCCGTCGTAGCTGAACACCGTGTGGAACAGGCCGACGCCGTCCTGGATCATGCCGAGGCCATACTGGTTGACCAGCCGCGCGCCGCAGAAGAACAGCGGGTGCTGCGGTCCCGGCACGTTGGTGAGCACCGTGTTGAAGGCGGGCGCCGCCGGTCCCGCCTGGCGCATCTGGGCGAAGAAGCGCGAGAACATGCCGCTGGTCGCGGCCGGCAGGAACTGCTGGTAGTCGGTGAGCAGGCGGGTGCCGATGGCGTTGGTCAGCGCCTTGGAGCTGAAGGTCGAGGTGTGCACGGCCTCGAGCCGGCGCCGCGGGTCGGCCTCGTCGGTGCCGAGCGAGGCGAGCATGGCGATGACCTCGTTGCCCGTGGGGCCCTCGGCGTCCGGCGACCGGACGGAGACCGGCACGAGCGCCACCATCGCTTCGTCCGGCAGGTCGTTCTTGGCCTTGAGGTAGCGGCGCAGGGCGCCGCCGGTCAGGGCCAGCATGACGTCGTTCACGGTCGCGCCCGGCAGCGCCTCCTTGATCCGGCGCAGCGCGGGCAGGTCGTAGGAGATGCCGTTGATCACCCGGCGGCCCGACGTGTCGCGGTTGAAGCGGGTGCGCGGCACGGCGACCGACCGGGGCGAGGTGAAGCTCTCCTCGCCGAACGACGCGAGGAAGCGGGTCTGCGCGGGCACGGATTCGGCCAGTGTGTTGAGCAGGCGGAACGGCTGCGCCAGATAGTTCAGATGGGCGCGGAACAGCAGGTCGAGCGGGCTGGGCTCCGGTTCGGGCGTCCACGGCAACGCCTGGCCGATCCGCAGTCCCGGCTCGGTCTCGTGCAGCGAGGTATTCGTCGAAACGGCCGACACGCCGTCGAGCGCCGCATGGTGCAGCTTGGTGACGATGGCGAAGCTGTCGGGCGGCAGCCCTTCGACGTTGTCCAGGCCCTCGATCACGTAGAGCGCCCACAGCGGGCGGTGGAGGTCGAGCGGCCGGTCGTGGAGGCGCGATGCGAGAATGCAGAGCTGGCGCCAGTCGCCGGGCTTGGGCAGCGCCAGATGGCGCACGTGGTATTCGATGTCGAAGCGGGAATCGTCCACCCAGTAGGGGTAGTCGAGGTCCAGCGGCACCCTCGCCAGCTTCTGCCGGAGACGGGGGGTCTTGTGGAGGCGCGCTTCCAGATACCGCAGGATCTGGCGGAAGCGCAGGGCACCGCCCGGCACGGTGGACTGGTCGTAGATGTACAGTCCACCGATATGGTTGGCGACCCGCTCGTTCTCGCTGAAGAGGAACGAGGCGTCGAGCGGGCTCAACTGCTCCATGGACTTGTCCGTGCCGGGCGAAGCGCGGTCCGGATTACTTCTTGGCGGCCGGCTTGGCCGTGGCCTGGACTTCCGACAGGCTGTCCTGGAAGCGGCGGCCGATGACGCCCCACGCCTCGGTCTGGGACTTGCCGGCCAGCTCGGCCAGTTCCTTCATGTTGGCGACCGACTTCTCGAACGCTTCGCGGGCCATCTCGACCGGCTTGGAGAACATCTCGGTGCCCTTGCCGGCGCCGATCGTCTTGGCGGTCTCCTGGAAATCGCTGATCGCCGCGGCGGCCATTTCCTGCTGGCGCTTGGCGACGGCCTGCAGGCCCTCGATGGCGATGCGGTTGGCCTCCGTCAGGGCGGCGATGTTGGCCTGGCCGGTCTTCATCATCGAATCGACGCTGAAGCCGGGGATGGCCGCGCCGGTGAACTGGGTGAAGCTCTTGCTCCAGGTCTCGAACGCGTCCGTCATGGGGTTGCTCTGGGTCATCGGTCTCTCCTAGGCAGTGTGAACACGCGGAGCGCCTGAGCCGCGCCCCTTTGCTGCGGTGCAATATAACCGAGTCGCCCCACTTTGCAACCGCAATATACAAGCATGTCTGAATGACTTTTCCCGGACGGCACCGGACCGCCCGGCGCGCGTTATGTTACTGAGGGGTGACGGCCGGAAAATACCGGTTATAGTGTGAGGTTCTGGGGGAAGGCCGCCGCCCGGCGGTGCGGAGAGAGAAGCAATGAATGCGGAAGCGCATCTGAGGCCGACTGTCCTACGCTATCATCCACCTGCCGCCATCTGGTCCCTGCTGGAACCGGCCAGGGCGGCGGCGGAGTTCGGCGCGCTACCCTTCGCCTCGTTCTGTCTCGGCAATGCGCCGCGTGGCGACGGACACCCCGTGATGGTGATTCCGGGCTTCATGGGAACCGACGGGTCCACGTCGGTGCTGCGCGCCTACCTGACCATGCTGGGCTACGAAGTCTATCCCTGGGCGCTGGGCCGCAACTTCGGGCCGCGTGGCGACATCGAGCACCGCATGGTGGAACGGGCCAACCACATTTCCGCCACCCACGACTGCAAGGTCAGCCTGGTCGGCTGGAGCCTGGGCGGCATCTTCGCCCGCCAGATCGCCCGCGACGTCCCGGAGGCGGTGCGCCAGGTCATCACCATGGGCAGCCCCTTCGGCAGCGCCGCCCATGGCGGCACCAACCGCGAGATCGCCCAGCTCTACGAACTGCTGTCGGGCGACATGACCGAGCACGCGCCCGACCACATCAAGGCGCACCGCAGGCTGCGTCCCCCTGTACCGTGCACGGCGATCTACTCCAAGACCGACGGTGTGGCCGTGTGGCAGGTCTGCGTGGAGGAAGAAGGGCCGGACACCGACAACATCGAGGTGGTCGGCAGCCACACGGGCCTCGGCTTCAACCCACTGGTGCTCTATGCGGTGGCCGACCGGCTGGCCCTGCCCGAGGACGGCTGGACGCCCTTCGACCGCAGCGGAATGCGCGCCCTGTTCTACCGCTAGGCCTGCCGCCCGGGCGTTCTTTCGGCTCCATCCAGCAAACGTCTGTCCCTCGCCCGCCTCACTGGCTATGGTGCCAGTCACAGCGAAGGGAGGACGCATGAACGCCGAGATCAATCGCCAGTGGCTGCTGGCGAGCCGGCCGGAGAGCATGGTCGGCGTCGACAATTTCGCCCGGGGCGAGGCGGCCGTGCCGACGCCGGCCGACGGGCAGATTCTCGTTCGCGTGACCCATGTGGCCTATGAGCCGGCCATGCGCGGCTGGATGTCGGAGCGGCCCGGCTACACCACGGCGATCCCGATCGGCGGCGTGATGCGCTCCCAGGGCGCCGGCCGGGTGGTCGACTCGCGGCATCCCGGATTCAAGCCTGGTGACCGGGTTTCCGGCATGTTCGGCTGGCAGGACTATGCGCTTGCGGCGCCGGGCGGCGAGCTGCTGTCCGTCCAGAAGCTGACGGACGGCGTCACCGAGGAGACCGCGCTCAGCGTCCTCGGCATTACCGGGCTGACCGCCTATTTCGGCATGCTCGACGTGGGCAGGCCCCAGCCTGGCGACACGGTGGCGGTTTCCGGCGCGGCGGGCGCCACCGGCTCCGTCGCCGGGCAGATCGCCCGCATCAAGGGCGCCCGGGTCATCGGCATCGCCGGCGGCGCCGAGAAATGCGCCTGGCTGACCGGCGAGGCGGGCTTCGACGCCGCCATCGACTACAAGGCGGAGCGGGTGAGCCGCCGGCTGCGGGAGCTGGCGCCCGAAGGGCTCAATGTGTTCTACGACAATGTGGGCGGCGAGATCCTCGAGGCCGCGCTCAACAATATCGCCGTCGGCAGCCGGATCATCATCTGCGGCGCCATCTCGGGCTACAATACCGGCGCGTTGCCGGCGCCCCCGCGCAACTACATGGCCATCGTCTGGAAGCCCTCGATCATGGCCGGCTTCCTGCTCGGCCAGTACGCGGACCGCTTCGACGAGGCGCGCAGCCAGCTCGGCGAATGGGTCGCCGACGGCCGGCTGACCTACGCGGTCGACGTGCAGGAGGGATTCGAGACGGTTCCGCACACCTTCCTGCGGCTGTTCCGGGGCCAGAACCTGGGCAAGCAGCTCTGCCGGATCGCGTGAACCAAAAGACCAAGGGGAGGACGCACCCATGACGCAGGTGAACCGACAATGGCTGCTGGCGAGCCGGCCGCTGGGCATGATCTCCGTCGACAATTTCCAGCCCGGCACCGCCGACGTTCCCGAGCCGAAGGACGGCCAGGTGGTCGTCAAGGTGACCTATGTCGCCTTCGAGCCGGCGATGCGCGGCTGGGTGCGCGACGTCCCGGGCCAGGGCTCCAACGTGCAGCTGGGCACGGTGATGCGAGCCCAGGGCGCAGGCGAGGTGGTGGCCTCGCGTCACATCAACTTCAAGCCGGGCGACCGGGTGACCGGCATGTTCGGCTGGCAGGAATACGCCGTGGTCGACGTGCAGGGCGAACTGCTGCCGGTTCGCAGGCTGCCCGACGGCGTCACCGAGGAGATGGCCCTGGCGCTGTTCGGCATCACCGGCCTGACCGCCTATTTCGGCATGATCGACGTCGGCCGGCCACAGCCCGGCGACACGGTGGTGGTTTCCGGCGCCGCCGGCGCGACCGGCTCCATCGCGGGGCAGATCGCCCGCATCCAGGGCGGCCGGGTGATCGGCATCGCCGGCGGCGAGCGCAAATGCGCCTGGCTCACCCAGACCGCCGGCTTCGACGCGGCGCTGGACTACAAGGCGGGCAACCTCAGCGAGCGGCTGAAGGATCTGTGCCCCGACGGCATCGACGTGTTCTACGACAATGTGGGCGGCAGCGTCCTCGAGGCGGCGCTCGACAACATCGCGACGGGCAGCCGCATCGTCATCTGCGGCGGCACCTCGAGCTACAACGTGTCCGACGAGGCGCTGGTCGGGCCGCGCAACTACATGCGCATCCTCAACAGCCCCTCCACCATGAGCGGCTTCCTGCTGGGCCAGTACAAGTCGCGGTTCGACGAGGCGGTCGCCCAGCTCGGCGAGTGGGCGCGCAACGGCAAGATCCGTTACGCCGTGGACCTTCAGGAAGGGTTCGAGAACGTGCCCGCCACCCTGCTGCGCCTGTTCCACGGCCAGAACCTGGGGAAGCAGCTTTGCCGCATCGCCTGAACCGGCGGGCGATAAGCCGCGTATAGGCGGCCATGAGCCAGCCCGCGCCCCAGCCGTCCGACCATCCCGCCGTGCCCCGCGGCCGCCTCGGCGTGCTGCTGATCAATCTGGGGACGCCCGAGGCGCCGACGGCGGCGGCGGTGCGCCGGTACCTGCGCGAGTTCCTCAGCGATCGCCGGATCATCGAGACCAGTCCGCTGGTGTGGCAGCCGATCCTCAACCTGTTCATCCTGCCCTTCCGGCCGCAGCGCACGGCGGCGGCCTACCGGCTGATCTGGCGTGCCGACGCCGACGGCTCGCCGCTGCGCCACTTCACGCGGCTGCAGGCCGAGGGGCTCGGCCGCGGCATGTCAGGCCTGCACGCGGGCGTGGTGGTGGACTGGGCGATGCGCTACGGCACGCCGTCGGTCGCCGAGCGGCTCGAAAGCCTGCGACGGGCGGGCTGCGACCGCATCCTCGCCTTCGCGCTCTATCCCCAGTACAGCGGCACCACCACGGCCTCCGCCTACGACGCCGTGTTCCGGGCGCTGGAGGCGATGCGGTGGCAGCCCGCCCTGCGCACGGCGCCGCCGTTCCACGACCATCCCGCCTATGTCGGCGCCCTGGCCGGCACGGTGCGCGACCACCTGTCGGCGCTGCCCTGGGCGCCCGAGGCGGTCGTGGCATCCTACCACGGCATCCCGAAGCGGTATTTCGACGCCGGCGACCCGTATTACTGCCACTGCGCCAAGACCACCCGCCTGCTGGGCGAGGCGCTTGGATGGGCCGAAGGCTCCCTGCGCATGACCTTCCAGTCCCGCTTCGGGCCGATGGAGTGGCTGCAGCCCTACACGGACGAGACCCTGAAGGCGCTGCCTGCAGAGGGCGTCAGGCGCGTGGCGGTGCTGTCGCCCGCCTTCCTGGCCGACTGCCTTGAGACCCTGGAGGAGATGGCCGAACGGGGACGCGAGACCTTCCTCGCCGCCGGAGGCGAGGAGTTCACCTACATTCCCTGCCTCAACGACGCGCCCGCCGCCATCGATCTGCTGGAAGTACTGGTGCGTCGGGAACTGGGCGGCTGGCTCTAGATTCTTGACAGGCACCCGCAGGCGGCCGAATAACCGGCGGCATGGAAACGCCCGCCCCCCTGATTCAGACGGACCCTTCCGCCGCCGGCTCGCTGGAGGACGCGCTCGCCGAGGCGATCCGCGACGGCTTCGCCTGGTCGGCGGCGCGCCAGCATGCCGACGGCTATTGGGTCGGCAGGCTGCAGACCAACGCCTGCATGGAAGCGGAATGGGTGCTGGCGCTGCACGTCCTGGGACTGCGCGACCACCCGCACGTGCCGGGCCTCGTCCGCGCGCTGCTCCGGGGTCAGCGGGAGGACGGTTCCTGGGCGATCTATCACGGTGCGCCGGCCGGCGACATCAACGCCACCGTCGAGGCCTACGCGGCGCTGCGCTGTTCCGGCATGGCCGCGTCCGAGCCGACCCTGACCCGCGCCCGCGGCTGGATCGCGCAGCGGGGCGGCCTGCGCCACATCCGGGTGTTCACCCGCTACTGGCTGGCGCTGATCGGCGAATGGCCGTGGGAGAAGACCCCCAACATCCCGCCCGAGGTGATCCGCTTTCCCCTCTGGTTCCCGTTCAGCATCTACAACTTCGCCTCCTGGGCGCGGGCGACGCTGATGCCGATCGCGGTCCTGTCGGCGCGCCGGCCGGTGCGCCCGCTGCCGCCGGAAAGCCGGCTCGACGAGCTGTTCCCGGTGGGCCGCGGCCGCTTCGACTATTCGCTGCCCAAGAAGATCAAGCCGCTCACCTGGGAGCACTTCTTCATGGCGGCCGACAAGGTGCTGCACTGGGCGCAGCGCCGCCGCCTGGTGCCGGGCCGCGAGGCTGCCGTCGCACGCGTGCTGGAATGGATCATCAAGCACCAGGACGCCGACGGCGCCTGGGGCGGCATCCAGCCGCCCTGGATCTACAGCCTGCTGGCGCTCCACGGGGAAGGCTATCCGCTGGGGCATCCCGTGGTGGCGAAGGGGCTCGCGGCCCTCGACGATCCGCGCTGGAGCTACGAGGAGGACGGCGCGCGCTCCGTGCAGGCGTCGGTCTCGCCGGTGTGGGACACGGTGCTGACCCTGCTGGCCATGGACGATTGCGACATGCGGGAGGCGCACCGCGAGGCGGCGGACCGCGCCGTCGAATGGCTGCTCGACAATGAGGTGCGCTATCCCGGCGACTGGTCGCACAAGGTGCGCGGCGTCGCGCCCGGCGGCTGGGCCTTCGAGTACGCCAACCAGTTCTACCCCGACGTGGACGACACGGCGGTGGCGCTGATCGTGCTGTCGCACTTGCGTGATGAGCCGAAATGGCGCGCCCGGGGCATCCGCCAGGCCATCGACCGCGCCGTCGGCTGGGTGCTGGCCATGCAATGTTCGGGCGGCGGCTGGGCCGCCTTCGATCGGGACAACGACAAGCCGATCCTCACCCGCATCCCGTTCAGTGATTTCGGCGAGGCGCTCGACCCGCCCAGCGTCGACGTGACCGCCCACGTGCTCGAGGCGCTGGGGGCGCTCGGATACGACCGGCGCCACCCGGCGATTGCCCGCGGTCTCGCCTTCCTGCGCCGCGAGCAGGAGGAGGACGGCAGCTGGTGGGGACGCTGGGGCGTCAACTACGTCTACGGCACCGCCGCGGTGCTGCCCGCCCTGAAGGCGGTCGGCGCAGACATGGCGGCCGGTTTCGTCGGCCGCGCCGCCGACTGGGTGACGTCGCGCCAGAATGCCGACGGAGGCTGGGGCGAGACCTGCGGCTCCTACATGGACCGCGCGCTGGCCGGCCGGGGCGACAGCACCGCGTCGCAGACCGCCTGGGCGCTGATGGCGCTGCTGGCGGCCGGGCGTCCCGCGGATCACGGCGCGGTGGAGGCCGGGCTGCGGTTCCTGACGGCGCGGCAGCGGGCGGGCAGCTGGGACGAGCCCGAATACACCGGCACCGGTTTCCCGGGCTACGGGCTGGGCCGTCACATCGAGCTGCAGACCGGCGTGGCGGAGAATTTGGGCCAGTCGATCGAGCTCAGCCGCGGCTTCATGATCAACTACAACCTGTACCGCCACTATTTCCCGCTGATGGCGATGGGCCGGGCGCAGGCCTACCTGCGGCGGCTGGAAAACCGGGCGGTAGGTGAGGTTAAGTAGCTGCGCCCGGACTACGGATAATCGTCGGGCGATCCGCGATGTCGCAGGCTGTCGATGAAGGCGATCGCACGCGCGAAGATCTGAGGATCGGGGTTCGTCTCGGCCAGACGTTGCGTTAGCAGGTCGAGGTCGAGAGGTCTGAGTCGATGCCTCAGGCTGATATAGTCGCGGTCCTTTTCATCCAGCCTGTGCAGTTTTGACACTGCCAGGTCAAGTGGCGATGGCGCGATCGCCTTTACAGTCCTGCGTTCCACCCGCAGGCGGCGTTCAATGGCCCTGTCCTGCCAGCCGTCGGGAAGTCTTGCCGTTGTCTCGTCGACGCCGTCTATGTAGAAGCCGAACTCATCATGAAACGCCGAGCCCCATCCGAAGAGTGCCGCAATCTCTTCGGATGCGGGTTCACCCGAATGACGTGCCTCCCATTCCCTGATATTTCCCGGATACGCGTCGATCTCGCTGGAAATGCGCATGATCAATGGGGCGTCAGGCCATTCAAGAAGCACTGACTGACTGCCGACGATGACGACAACGTCGGCCCTGAAATGCACCGCGATGGCTCTGACGGCACGGTCCAGATCCTCAACCGTGCGCGCGCGATCCATGTTCAGCCGACGGAACGCCTGGCTCGGACAGGGGTCATCAGCTTGGCCTTTTTCCAGATGCGCCGACGAAGGGCCGGGTCACGGAAATCTAGGACGCTTGAAAGCGGAGAACTGAGGCGGAGCCGTACCATCCGCCTGTCGCGACTGCTGATCCGATTGCGAATCGTCACAACGTCAGACGCCAATATCTCCCGCCATTCATCCGAATAGAGAGGTCGTTCAGAGCCACCGTCTCTCAGTTCGCGCGTCACCCTCTCGAGGATTGCAGGATTAGACTTCAGTTGCCGAGCGATGAGACGGTGCATGAGAAGCTTTGCACGATCGTTAACACCCTCGCTGTCGGGGCGCGCCCGCCGCGTGGACAATTGGGCGTCAAGCTTCGCCGTATCTGGCGCAATTCCACTGCTGGCCGACACGATCAACGTCTCCTTAATCAGCAGTGTTTAGTACCAGAATCCTATCTTTTTTCAATGCCTGCCGATCATGATGCTCTTCCGGGCCAGCGTGTCGCCGCGGCAACCGGGCGAGCCGGAATGATCACCCGTATAAAAAAAACGGCCTCGGAATCGAGGCAGTTTGATGGGTATGAATTGAAGCAAAGCCTGCCGCGACGGACGTTGGCGTCCGTCTCCGGGCCTGCGCTTGGAGGGCTCACCAGAAGGTGAGGCCCTCCCGGCAGATCGCCGGCTTGTTAGCCGATAACCTTCAGGTCTTCAGCAGAGCTCTTGCCGTTGCGGCCACGGACCAGTTCGTAGGAGACCTTCTGGCCTTCACGAAGGCCGGTCAGGCCCGCACGCTCCACGGCGGAGATATGGACGAAGGCGTCAGCCGAGCCGTCTTCCGGCTGGATGAAACCATAGCCCTTGGTCGCGTTGAACCACTTCACGGTTCCGTTGGTCATAGATAGTGCTTCCTTGATGATGACGTAACGACCGCTTGCACGAGGGGTGCAGACGGTTTCTCAGCTCGCTGAAGTCCTGGGAATCGGTAGCTCGGTCGGCGACGAAGCGGATACGCCGGGCCTTAGGTCACTGATGTTGCCCATATAATCCGGCCCGGGCAATTATACAACTCAATTCACCGGGACGGCGCACTCCGGGCCCAAAGGGCCCGGATTGCGCGGGTCTGCGCTCAGGCGGCCCGGCGAACCGCAGGGCGACGAGGCCGCCGCCGCCGCCGCCGCGGGGCCGACTTGGCCTCGGCCGGCTCCGATTCGCGGCGGGCGGTCTCCACCTGGGGCGCGGGCTCGGGTCGGTCGCCGACGATGGTGAGCCGGACCCGCGTCAGCTTCTCGATGCTCTTCAGGTAGGTCCGCTCGCTCGGGTCGCAGAAGGCGATGGCCGCGCCGTCGGCACCCGCGCGGGCGGTGCGGCCGATGCGGTGGACGTAGCTCTCCGGTTCGTTGGGCAGCTCGAAGTTGATGACGTGGGTCACGCCGTCCACATCGATGCCGCGGGCGGCGATGTCGGTCGCCACCAGCACGCGGGAATCGCCGCTGCGAAACCGCTCCAGCGCCTTCTGTCTGGCGCTCTGCGACTTGTTGCCGTGGATGGCATCGGCGGCGGTGCCGCCCTTGCTGAGCTGTTCGGCGACCCGGTTCGCCCGGTGCTTGGTCCGGGTGAAGACGATCACCTTGCTGAGATCGCCGTCGCGCAGCAGGCTGGACAGCAGCGACTGCTTGCCCGCCGCCTCGACGAAGTAGACGCTCTGCCGGATGCGGTCGACGGTGGTGGCTGCCGGCGTCACCTCCACGCGCATGGGATCACGCAGCATGTCATGGGCGAGGCGGGCCACGTCGGCCGGCATGGTCGCCGAGAACAGCAGCGACTGGCGGCGGCGGGGCAGCGCCGCGACGATCTTGCGGACGTCGCGGATGAAGCCCATGTCGAGCATGCGGTCGGCCTCGTCCAGAACGAGCAGACCGGTTCCGGAAAGATCCACGTGCTTCTGGTTCACCAGGTCGAGCAGTCGGCCCGGCGTCGCCACCAGGATGTCGACGCCGCGGGCCATGGCCTTCACCTGGGGGTTCTGGCCGACGCCGCCCAGGATCACCGTATGGCGCAGGTTCAGGTGCCGGCCATAGGCCCGGATGCTGTCGGCGATCTGCACCGCCAGCTCGCGGGTGGGCGCGAGGATCAGGGCGCGCGCCGTGCGGGGCGCCGGCCGGATGTCCTCGGCAGCTAGCCGCTGCAGCATGGGCAGCGAGAACGCGGCCGTCTTGCCGGTGCCGGTCTGGGCGATGCCCAGCAGGTCGCCGCCGTCAAGCAGCAACGGGATGGCCTGGGACTGGATGGGTGTGGGAGTGGTGTAGTTTTCCGCCTTGAGGGCGCGTTGCAGAGGCTCGATGAGTCCAAGGGCCTCGAAAGTCGTCGTCACGTAACTAGAATCCTTCGCCGCTTGCCGGCGCGTCCTGCGCCCGGCCCGGCGTGTTGCTGTTTTTCCACGCGCGCCTGGAAATGAGCTGTTGTTGGGAGGTTCCCGCCGGAAGGAGACGCCTGTGCGGCGCATCGCGCGGTCTCGGCGGGACGGACGGTAAGTGCGCCCGATTGGGCGCATTGTCAAGCGGCATCAAGCTAGGAGGTTGAGATGTGGTGCCTTTTCGCAACACCCGGCAAATCTTTTCCGACCGACGAAGCCGAATCTGCTACGCTCCCCTACCTCCTATGCAGCCGGCCGCGCCCGGGCGCGGCCGAGGGAGGATGGAGAGGGGACCTGGAGACGTCCGGACGGGACAACCGTTTCTTCGTTGCCGATCATCCCGCTGCCCGGCTATCAGTTGGGCGGTTGCAATTTATCGCCTGAACAGTTGAGATTGCGCACGCGCTCTCCGAACCTGAAGCGAGGCTTTTGAATGTCCGAACTACCGTCCCGCCGCCGCCTGCGCAACGGCAGCGTTCTCGCCCGAAGCCTCGTTCTGGCGGGCACGCTTGCGGCGCCGGTATATGGCCACGCGGCCGACCTGACGATCTCGAACTCCCGCACGGACACGGTCAGCACCTCCGATGCGGACGGCGGACCCGGCGACATTACGGTGAACGCGAACGGCCGGGTCAACGTCAGCTCAGGCGCCGCGATCATTGTCGACAGCAGCAACGACGTCACCAATGGCGGAACCCTGGAGTCGAGCGCCGGCACGGACACGCGCGGCATCATGATCGCCCCCGGGGCGTTCACCAGCACCATCACCAACAACGGCTCCATCAGCCTGTCGCAGGACAGCGACAGCACCACCGTCGACCAGGGCAACTACGGCATCTATGTCGAGCCCGGGGCGAGCCTGACGGGCGATATCGTCAATGGCACGGCCGGCACCATCACGGCGCAGGGGAAGGATTCGGTGGGCATCTATACCCTGGGCTCCGTCTCGGGCAAGGTCACCAACGGCGGCTCGATCACCGCTGACGGCAGCAACGGCATGGGCATGGTGATCCTCGGCAATGTCGGCGGAACCGTCTCCAATACCGGCACCATCAAGACCGGCAGCGCGTCGGTGACCACCTACGACAACAAGGGAAATCCGACGACCATCGCCGAAGTGAACGGCGGCACGGGCCTGGCCATCGGCGGCAGCGTGGCCGGCGGCGTGCTCAACGACGGCGACGGGCTGACGACGCAGGAGACCACCGATCTCAGCAACGGCACCGTCGACACGGTGCGGGGCAAGACCAAGGACAATATCGGCACCGACGCCTCCATCACCGTCACGGGCGGCGCCAACGCCCTGAAGATCGGCCCGGACGCCAACGGCGCCAGCGGCGGCGATATCACGATCGGCGTACTCCCGGAGGACGGCAACATCTACGGCGTCGTCAACCGCGGCGAACTCTCGAGCAAGTCCCAGACCGACAACCTCGACGTGGAGACCGTCCGCATCGGCCTCGACGCCGCGCCGCCGGTCGCCTCCTCCACCACCGTCGAGGGCGGCTTCCTGAACGACGGCGGCGACATCACGGCCACAGCGCAGAAGGCCAACGCCACGGCGGTCACCATCGGTTCCCTGGCAAGCGTTCCCGAGATCAACAATACCGGCAACATCGCGGCGACCACCGATACCCAGTTGGCCACCGGCATCTCGATCCAGGTAGGCGCCACCGTGCCCACCATCACCAACTCCGGGATCATCTCGGCGACGGGCACGGATTCGGGCGCCCGCGCCGTGGGCATCATCGACCTTTCGGGGACGCTCCAGAGCATCGTCAACAGCGGGCAGATCAACACGTCGGCCTCGTCGACCCGGGCGATCGACCTTTCCGCCTCGACCATCGACTCCACCATCGACAATACCGGCTCGATCACCGGCGACGTCGTGCTGGGCAGCGGCAACGACGCGGTGACGATCACCGGCGGATCGCTGACCGGGAACCTGGAGATGGGGGCCGGCAACAATACGCTGGGCCTCGTCGATCAGGCCAAGTTCGACGGCAGCCTGACTGCCAGCAACGGCCAGGTGGACCTTGCCGTCACCAATTCCTCCTTCGCCATCTCCAATTCGACCGGCGCGCATGTGCACGACGCCAGCTTCGACGCCACGTCGACCCTGGTGGTGCCGATCTACGGCAGCGACGCGACGGCCGGCTCGCTGGTCGCCTCGGGCACCGCCTCGTTCGCCAGCGGCGCCACCCTGATCACCGATTTCAAGACGCTGGCGTCGACGGATGTCACCTTTACGCTGGTCGATGCCGGCACCCTATCGCTGGAGAACGGTCTCGACGGGCTGAACGTCAGCGACACCTCGGCATTCTTCAATGTGGATGTCGCGCTGGACCCGACGAATTCCAACAAGATCATCGTGACGGTCCACCGCGCCAGCGCCGAGGAACTGGGGCTCACGTCCAACCAGACCGCCGTGTTCAATGCCTCGCCCGACGTGCTCCAGGCCGACCAGCAGGTGGGCGCCGCGTTCGCCAACCTGGCGACCAAGGAACAGGTGCAGGACGCGTTCAACCAGTTGATGCCCGACAACAGCGGGGCCACCCAGATCGGCATCTTCAAGACCCAGGCCGCCATCTTCAGCGCCATCAACAAGCGCATGGACAGCATCTACAAGCTGGACCGGCGCTACAAGGAGCGGGTGCAGCGCATCGCCGGCAAGGATCCGGAGCGGGCCAAGAAGATGGACCGGCGGCACGCGCCGACCATCTGGGCCGAGCAGCTCGTCTATGTCGCGAACCAGAATCCCTACGGCCAGCAGCTCGGCTACGGCGGCTACAGCTACGGCATCGCGATGGGCGCCGACTACCCCTTGTTCGGCCTCGACGCCTTCGGCTTCAGCATCTCGCAGGTCTGGTCCGAGTACCGGGAGAAGGGCTCGTTCGACAAGCCCCTCGCGACCCAGACCACCCAGCTCAACCTCTATGCCGGTATCGAGACCGGCGGTTTCTTCGTCGATGTCACCGGTGGCTACGGCTTCAGCAGCTACGACCAGGAGCGCCGGCTGGTCATCGGCGACGTCGACCGCAGCATGTTCAGCAACTGGGGCGGCCACCACATGAATGCCAATGTCCGCGTCGGCTACACGGCGACCCTCGGTCGCTTCACGCTGACCGGCATGGCCGCCATGAGCTACATGAAGCTGCACGAGAACGGCTACACGGAACGCGGCATCGCCGATGCCAAGGCGACGGACACGACGGCCGACGGCGTCAGGCTCGCCGTCGAAGGCCAGACGGTGGAGTTCCTGCGCGGTAATCTCGGCTTCCAGCTCGGCATGCAGATCCGCGACGGAGCCGGCGTGATCGAACCGCAGATCCGCGGCGGCCTCACGCACGAATTCCGCTACAAGGGACCCGTCAACGTCGCCTACTTCCTGGCCGGCGGACCGTCCACGGCATTCACCACCCTGGGCGAACTTGGGGCGGCGACCACCTACTACGCCGGCGTGGGCATCGACGTGACCTCGTATTTCGGCACGCTTTCCTTCGACTACGACGCGGAGATGGGCAGCGGCAAGCTGAACCACGTCGTCTCGGGCACGGTCCGGGTAAGCTTCTGATCTTCGGCGAAGGGCGAAGCCCGACCGGCGGGCACCGGCCGGGCCCCGTCCTGTGCGTAGCCGGCTGAGGATCGGCACGCATCATCTAGGAACGGTGCCGGACCCGGAATGTTCCGGCGGCGCGCCGGTCGCATCCGAACGATAACCGTGGCGCGTGCCGGCGGCTTCGACTAATCAGGGACGGTCGCGGCGTCCGCCGTGGCGGGACATCCGCGAAAGACCTTCGATGACCTCCTCCTCCTCTGCCGCGTCCGCCGGCGGCCGCGGCCTCTCCCGGCAGGACATGAAGACCCTCGGGCTGTCTGCACTCGGCGGCGCCCTCGAGTTCTACGACTTCATCGTCTTCGTGTTCTTCACCCAGGCGCTGGGCCAGCTGTTCTTCTCTCCCGACCAGTCGGCGTTCGCCAAGCAGCTGCAGGTCTACGGCCTGTTCGCCGCCGCCTATCTGGCGCGGCCGCTGGGCGGCATCGTCATGGCGCATTTCGGCGACCTGGCGGGGCGGAAGCGGATGTTCACGCTGAGCATTTTCCTCATGGCGGTGCCGACCTTCCTGATGGGCCTGCTGCCGACCTATGCCGACATCGGCCTGCTGGCGCCGCTGCTCATGCTGGTGCTGCGGATCGTGCAGGGTGCGGCTGTGGGCGGCGAGGTGCCCGGTGCCTGGGTTTTCGTCGCAGAGCACGTACCCTCCCGCCATGTGGGCTTCGCCTGCGGCACGCTGACGGCGGGGCTCACTGCCGGCATCCTGCTCGGCTCGCTGGTCGCCACGCTGATCAACGCGGTGCTGACGCCTGAACAGGTGCTGGCCTGGGGCTGGCGCGCCGCCTTCGTGCTGGGCGGTGTCTTCGGCCTGCTGGGCGTCTACCTGCGCGGCTACCTCCGGGAGACCCCGGTGTTCGAGGCGATGCGCGAGCGCAAGGCGCTCTCCGCCGAGCTGCCGGTGAAGCGGGTGATCACCGCCCATCCTGGCCCGGTCGTGCTGTCCATGCTGCTGACCGCGGCCATCGTGGTGGTGATCCTGATGACCCCGTCCATCCTGCAGTCCCAGTACGGCTTCACCGCCATGGCGGCGCTCGAGGCCAACACGGTGGCGGTCGTCTGCCTCACCATCGGCTGCGTCGCCGCCGGCGCCGCGGTCGACCGCTACGGCCCGGGCCGCACCTTCGTTGCCGGCAGCGTCGTGCTCGCCGCCACCGTCTACGGCCTCTACGCCCACATCGCCACCGATCCGGGACTGCTGGTGCCGGCCTACGCCCTGGCGGGGCTGGCGGTCGGCGTGGTCGGCGCCGTGCCCTATGTGATGGTGCGGGCGTTTCCGCCCGACGTCCGCTTCTCGGGCCTCTCCTTCTCCTACAACATCGCCTATGCCGTGTTCGGCGGGCTGACCCCGCTGGCGGTGGCCGCCGCGCTGGAGCGCAGCCGCGAGGCGCCGGCCTGGTACGTGATGGCCACCTGCCTGATCGGCGTGGCCGCCGGCATCTTCATGCTGGTCACCGGCTACGCCAGCGCGCCCGTTGAAGGTACCGGGTAGGGGCCTATCTTTCCGGGTGGAGAAGACAGTCGAAGGAGAGACGTGATGCAAGCCACGCAGGTCATCGACTACGCCCAGCGCCTCTACAAGGCCCATGGTGCGCATGCCGAATACGAGGCCGCCAACCGTGCCAAGGAATGCCAGGACCGGGGCGACCGTCAGGAAGCTGGCGTCTGGAACCAGGTGCGCCTCGCCATCCGCGAGATCCGCGACTAGCGGTTCGGGCCCGTCGGCGTGCCGAGGGGCGGCTCAGACGGCCGGGACGATCTCGTCGCCAAGCTGCCTGATCCGGTCGGCGGCGTCGTCCGGCCAGAGCGCGAAGACCGGCACCGTCAGCCGGTGCACGCCGATGTCGGCGAACCGCTTCACGCCGTCCAGCCCGCCCTTCATGGTCCACATGGCGGTGATCTCGATCTCGTCGAAGTTGCGGCCCACGCGGTCGCAGGTCGCCCGTAGTTCGGCCAGATGTCCGGCCAGTTCGGTCGGACTGCCGCTGGGCGAGTACCAGCCGTTGCCGTAGCGGGCCACCCGCTCGAACGCCTTGCCCTTGTTGCCGCCGATATGCACCGGCAGGGGCGACTGGACGGGCAGCGGATAGCTCTTGAAACCGTGCCACGTCAGGAACTCGCCGTCATGCTCGACCACGTCGCCTGACCACACCTTGCGCATCGCCGCCAGATAGTCGTCGAAGCGCGCGCCGCGCCGCTCGAACGGCGTGCCCATGGCGGCGAATTCCTCCTGCAGCCAGCCGATCCCCACGCCCAGCATGAACCGTCCCCGCGAGACGAAGTCCAGGCTCGCCGCCTGCTTCGCCAGCAGCAGCGGGTTGGCCTGCGGCAGGATGTTGACGCCCGTGCCGAGGCGGAGGCGGCTGGTTTCCGCGGCGATGGCGGCGAGGCCGATCAGCGGGTCCACGTAGTTGGTCTCCGGCGCCGCCGACATCCGCCCGTCGGCGCTGTAGGGGTAGCGGGACTCGTAGTCGACCGGGATGACCACATGCTCGAAGGTCCAGACGGATTCGATGCCGGCGGATTCCGCGAGCCGGGCGCTTTCGATCATCTCGTCGGGCGAGGCGACGCCCTTGTTGATCGGGCCGATGCCGAACTTCATGACGCGATCTCCTTCGGCGGCGCCTTTCTCGTCGTGGGCAGGAAGACCATGCAGGCGGCCGAAATCAGGGCGATGACGATGTAGATTTCATGCACCGCGTCGTAGGACCCCATCTTGTCGCGGATGGTGCCCGAAATCACGGCGCCCAGGGCGCTGATGGTGAGGAATGGCATCAGCAGGCCGGCCACTTTGCCGAACGACGCCGGCCCGAAGCGGCTGCCGACGATCGCACCCAGCAGCGCCATGTGCGAGCCGCCGGTGAAGCCGAGAAGCGGCGCCACCAGCAGCATGGTCGAGAAGTCTGGGCGGCCGAGCATCAGCGCCATGCCGATGACCAGCGGAGCGGCGGCGACCCAGTAGATGATCCGCAGGTCGACCCTATCGGACAGCGCGCCGATGCTGAGCTTGGAGATCACCATGATGCCGGCGATCTCGGACATCAGCAGCGCCGTCTTCTCCGCCGGAATGCCGATGTCGACGGCGTAGGGGCGCAAATTGCCCAGCGCGCCGGCAAATGCCAGCGCCGGCGGCAGGATGCCGACCACCGTCAGCCAGAACGTCCGTTCACGCAGGATGTCGCCGTAGGTCCAGGTCCTGTGGACGCCCGAGGCGACGACGTGGCGCGAAGCGTCGCTCTCCGGCTCCGGCTCGATGCCGGCCTCTTCCGGACTGTTGCGCACGATCAGCCACGACAGTGGGATGATGGCGACGGCGGTCAGCACGGCGAGAATCCGTTGCGCGGTGCGCCAGTCGTACTCGCCGATCAGGTGGGCGACCAGCGGCGGCAGCAGGAAGCCGCCCACCGAGCTGCCGATGGAGACGATGCCGATGGCGAGGCCGCGGCGGCCGCGGAACCACTTCGCGGCCAGGGTTTGGCCCGTCAGCGAGCCCGCCAGGGTGAATCCCATGCCCAGCAGCACCGCATAGATCGCGACGATCTGCCACAGGGCGGTGGAGATGGAGATCAACGCCAAGCCCAGGGCATAGACCGCGCCGCCCAGACACGCCAGCCAGCGTATGGAAACCCGGTCGAACGCCCAGCCGGCGGCAGGCCCCATTACGCCGAGAGCGATGGTGAGCAGGGAAGTGGCCCACATCACGTCGCCGCGACCGGCATGGAATTCGTGCATCCAGGAAGGCACCCAGAAGGTGAAGGAATAGGTGCCGAGCCCGAAGGTGACCGCCTGGAAAACTATGGCGACGGCGATGACATACCATCCGTAATAGATCTTCACGCCGTGCGTCTCCCCTTACACTTCGCGCGCACGCCCTGCCGGCGTGCCGGGCATCTTACAGGAAATGACGGTGCCGGCCAGACTTGACGCCGGCAGATGCAGGGGGACCCTCACGTGGAACTGGCGCGGGCGCCGTCATTTGGGTATGGAAGGGGCCGGTTCCGCCGGCGCTCGGCGGCTGACCCGACGAGGCTGAAGACGTTCCGCTTGGCAAGATCCGACCTGCTCCCGTCACGCGGCGCCCTCACGGCGGCCGTGGCGGTGATCGTCGCGGCCCTGGTGGCCGTCGCTATCGCCCACCTGGTGCGCGAGGTGACGTATGCCGACGTGATGGCGGCGATCGCTGCGGTGTCGTGGCGGCGGATGGCCGCGGCCGCCGGCTTTACCGCCCTCAGCTTCCTGCTGCTCACCCTCTACGACGTCTCGGCGCTGGCCTATGCGGGCCGGCGCCTGCCCTACCGGATCGTCGGTCTGGTCTCCTTCGGCGCCTACGCGGTCAGCAACACCGCCGGCTTCGGGCCGCTCACCGGCGGCGCGATCCGCTACCGCTTCCTGTCGCCCCTCGGTCTGGGCGCCGAGGACGTGGGCAGGGTCGTGGCCTTCGTAACGACGGCCTTCGGCGTCGGGCTCGCTGGCGTCACCGCGCTGGCGCTGCTGGTCGCCGCTCCCCAGGTGGCGCCCTATCTCGGGCTGCCGCCGCCGTTGCTTCGGCTCGCGGGCGGGGCGGTCCTGGCGATGCTGCTCGGCGCGGTCGCCGTTCTCGCCCGCCGTGGCGGCTCGCTGGCGGTGGCGGGCATCACCCTGCGGCCGCCCTCCATCCGGCTGATGACCGGCCAGTTCGCCGTCACGTTCCTCGACGTGGTGGCCTCGGCGGCGGTGCTGTGGGTGCTGCTCCCCGATCCCGGCATGGGCCTGCCCGGCTTCGTCGCCATCTACGCCTGTGCCATCGGCCTCGGCGTGCTCAGCCACCTGCCCGGCGGCATCGGCGTGTTCGAGACCGTCATCGTCGCGCTGGTCGGCCGCGCCGCGCCGCTGGATTCGGTGCTGAGCGCCCTGCTGCTCTACCGCATCGTCTACCACGTGCTGCCGCTGCTGATCGCCGCCCTGGGCGTTGCCTTGCTCGAGCTCCGGCGGGCGGCCATGGGTGCCGCCGTCAGCCGCGCCGTCAGCGCCGGCGTCCGGCTCGCGCCGCCCGTGCTCGGCGCGCTCTGCCTGGTGCTGGGGGCGATGCTGATCTTCTCGGGCGTGACCCCCGCCGCGCCCTGGCGCCTCGAGGTGCTCGCCGCCAGCATTCCGCTGCCTCTCGTCGAGGGCGCTCACTTCCTCGCCAGCGTCCTGGGGCTGGGCATGATCATCGCCGCCCGCGGCCTTTCCTACCGGCTCGACGGCGCATGGTACGCCGCGCTCGTCATGAGCGCCGCCGCCATCGTGCTGTCGCTGATCAAGGGAATCGCCGCCGTGGAGGCGAGCCTGCTGGTGGTTCTGGTGCTCTCGCTGGCGGCCAGCCGGCGCGAATTCACCTGTCCGGCCTCGCTCACCCACCAGGCGCTGACCCCCATGTGGCTGGCGGCGCTGTGCACCGTGCTGATCGCCGCGGCGGTACTGCTGTTCTTCGTCTACCGCGACGTGGCTTATGGCGGCGAGTTGTGGTGGCAGTTCGAATTCTCCGCCGAGGCGCCGCGCAGCCTGCGCGCCATGGTCGGCGTCTGCCTGGCGGCCGGGGCGACGGCCGGCCTGCTGCTGCTGCGGCCGGTGGCCCGCTGGACGCCACCGCCCGGTCCGCAGGACCTGGAGCGCGCCCTCGCCATCGCCGATGATCAGTCCCGCCCCGACGCGGAACTGGTGCGCCTTGGCGACAAGAACCTGATGTTCTCGGCCGACAAGTCGGCCTTCATCATGTATGCCCGCCAGGGCCGCTCCTGGGTTGCCCTGGCCGATCCTGTGGGACCGGCCGCTGCGTGGCCGGCGCTGGTCTGGTCGTTCGTCGAGGCGGCGCGCGCGGAAGGCGGCCGGCCGGTGTTCTACCAGGCGACGGCGGACGGGCTGGGCTTCTATGCGGATGCGGGGCTGCGGGCCTTCCGCCTGGGCGAGGAGGCGCGGGTACGGCTGCCCGGCTTCGACCTGAAGGGCGCCGCCAAGGGCAAGCTGCGCAACGCCGTCAGCCGCGGCACCCGCGAGGGCGCGGTGTTCTCCGTGCTGTCGCCCGAGGCGGTCGCCGCCCGGATGGGGGAACTGCGGGCGGTGTCGGACGGCTGGCTGGCGATGCACCGGGCGCGGGAGAAGCGCTTTTCCATCGGCGCGTTCGAGGCCGGTTACGTGCTGGCGCAGACCGTTGCCGTGCTGGAGCGCGATGGCCGCATCGTCGCCTTCCTCACGGTGATGACCACCGGCCGGCGGGAGGAGGCGGCCGTCGACCTGATGCGCTTCACGCCCGATGCCCCCTACGGCGCCATGGAGATGCTGTTCGTCCGGGCCATCGAACATTTCCGCGACGCGGGCTTCTCCTGGCTCAATCTGGGCATGGCGCCGCTCTCCGGCTTCTCCGGCAGCCCGGCGGCGCCGGTGTGGAACCGCATCGGCAGCACCGTGTTCGAGCATGGCGAACGATTCTACAATTTCCGCGGCCTGCGCGCCTTCAAGGACAAGTTCCAGCCGGTCTGGCGGCCCCGCTACATCGCCGTTGCCGGCAGCCCGGCCATGGCGCTTGCCGATGCGGCCATCCTGATCGGCGGCGGCCTCAAGGGGGTGGTCGGCAAGTGACCGCCCGGGTGCTGCTCTGCCTGCTGCTGTGTCTTGCCGCGTCGGCCGTCCGCGCCGGGCCGTTCGACACCGGCGCCTTGGGCGACGTGGACATAAGGCTGCCCGACGGGCCGCCGGCGGCCGTAATCTTCCTGTTCTCCGACGACGACGGCTGGAACGGCGACGAACGCCGGCTCGCCTTCTCCCTGCGCGACCAGGGGGCAGCGGTCGTCGGCATCGACCTGCCGTCCTATCTGGCGCGGCTCGAGGCCGCCGGGGGCGACTGCGCCTACCTGATCTGGGACATCGAAACCCTGAGCCACGCCATCCAGCGGTCGACCAGCGGCGGCGCCTATCATTCGCCCATCCTGGCCGGCACCGGCGCGGGCGGTGCCCTGGCGCTGGCGCTGGCCGGGCAGGCGCCGGCGGCGACCATCGGCCGCTTCCTCGCCGTCGACCCGGCCCCCGCGGTGCCGTTGCGCAAGACGCTGTGCGGCGCGACCGTCACGGGCAGGACCGGCGGCGGCACGGTCTACCGGGTGCCGGCGGCGCCGCCGGGGGCGCTCGATGTGGTGGTGACGGGGACCGCTCCGGCGCCGGCGGGCGTCGGCGACGCGCGCCGCGAACCCGGCGATGCCGCCCGGGCGCTGAGACTCGAGCTTGCGCAGCTTGTCGCCCGCGCGGCCGACGACGCCGACGACGCGCCGTCCGTGTTAGAACTGCCCGCCACGCCTGCCTACGACAGCCTCGCCATCGTCTATTCCGGCGACGGTGGCTGGCGCGACCTCGACCGGAGCATCGCCGAAATCCTGCAACGGGAGGGCGTGCCGACCATCGGCGTCGACACGCTGCGCTACTTCTGGACCCGCAAGGACCCGGCCGACGCGGCGGCGGACCTCGCCGACCTGATCGACACCTACACCGACCGCTGGAAGGTGCACCGGGTGCTGCTGGTGGGCTACTCCTTCGGCGCCGACGTGCTGCCCGCGCTGGTCAATCGCCTGCCCGCCCCGGACCGGTCGCGGATTGTCCAGCTGTCCCTGCTCAGCCTGACCGGCGCCACGAATTTCGAGATCTCCGTCTCGGGATGGGTCGGGGAGGAGGGCGCCGGGGAGCCGACGCTGCCCGAAGTCCGCCGCATCGATCCCGGCCTCGTCCAGTGCTTCTACGGCACGGACGACGACGAATCGGTATGCGCCCGGCTGGCCGGCGCGGGCGTGCAGGTGGTCGCCACGGAAGGCTCGCACCATTTCGACGGCGACTACGGCAGGCTGGCCGCGGAGATCCTCGACGGCTTGAAGCGTCGGCTGGGGGCATCCGGCGCCCGCTGATCCGCCCGAGGAGCGGTCTCCCGACGGTGGGAAGCATGTTCAAATTGCGACTTTCCTGCGGCAAGAGCCGCGAGGGCCGCCAATTGATCTTTTCCGATCACGGGTTTTGCTTGCGGTGAATGAGGGGATTTTATTCATCGTCACGCCCTTCTTGGCCGGCGATCTCGAGAATGTATTTACATCGTCGGGTTTCCGCGCCGTCACCTGGCGGCTATGCGGACATTCTTCTTGAAGATTTGGGCAAAGCAGTTATCACTGATGCTATCCGATTCCTGCGAATACGTGGTGACATGAAGAAGGTTGTTCTGACGGTAACCGCCCTCCTGGCGATGGCGTCCCCGGCGTGGGCGACCTCGGTGGTCAGCACCGACGCCCTTCGCGAATGGAACCTGATCGTCCTTGGCGCCCTGACCTCCAGCTCCGAGGTGGCGGGCCGCACCTTCGTGGGCGGCAACCTGTCGGGAAGCTCGTCCAACTACATGATCAAGACCCCCGCCGCCTCGCCCACGAGCCAGCCGGGCCTCACGGTCGTCGGCAACGTCACGGGCAACACCAAGAACCTCAACAACGGCTCCGGCGCGGTGATCGGCGGTAACGTCACCAGCGGGTTCAACCTCAACGGGCCGGTGCAGACGGTGAAGGTCGGCGGCACCATCAGCAACACCAACGTCAATCAGAACACGGTGATCTCGGGGCTCGCCACCTCCGACGCCTATTTCACGTCGAACCTGACCCAGCAGAAGGACATGCTGACCAGCAGCCTCAACGACCTCGCCACGTCGCTGTCGCAGCTTACCCCCAACAGCACCGTCAACATCGCCTCCAACCGGGCCACCTTCGTCTCCCAACCGAATTCCTCGGGGCTGGCGGTGTTCAACATGTCCTCGTCCGACCTCAACAACTTCTCCGAGATCGCGCTCAACGTGAACGGCGCCGACACGGTGGTGATCAACGTCAGCGGCACCAACATCAATCTCAACAAGAACTTCCTGGGCGGCACCAGCGGCTTGGGCGAGCACGTGATCTGGAATTTCTACGAGGCGACGAACCTCAGCCTGTCGACCGCCTGGGGCGGCTCCATCCTGGCGCCCCATGCGGCGGCGCAGACCAGCAACTACGTCGAGGGCTCGGCGGTGTTCGCCAGCCTGCAGCAGAACGGCGAATTCCACACCAGCTCCTCGGGGTACGCCTACAACGGCAGCTACTACCCGCCGGCGACGCCGCCCGGCGGCGACACCGGCGGCGATCCCGGCAGCGGCGGCTCGGGCGGCTCCGGCGGCGGCACCCCGGTGCCCGAGCCGGAGGCGTGGCTGATCCTGGCGGCGGGCCTCGGCCTGCTGTGGGCGGGCCGGCGCCGGCTGTCGCGGCGCGGCTGACCCGGCCGTCGGCGACGGCCGCGGGCAACACGAGGCGAAGCCCAGAGCGGCCTTGATTTCGCCCCCCGCTTCGTCTATCCGTTGCCCCGCTTCGGCGCCGCTTTAGCTCAGTTGGTAGAGCACCTCATTCGTAATGAGGGGGTCGTTGGTTCGAGTCCGACAAGCGGCACCATTTCTCTCAAGCCATTCCCATGACAGGTCCGTCGCTCAACGTCCGGGAGACGGTTCTTCGGGCTTTGCGCCGGGAGAGTTCGCCGTTCGGGCGCCGAGACAACGCAAAAGTCTCGTCGGAATGAAGCAGGTATAGGTCTGAGAACCGCAAATACTCTGCAGAAAGACCGTATTAATTCCGGCCTGGAGGGCTCTATTACCATTCAAGTTATAGACCGTTTCAGGATGTCGTGAGAACCTCGCTGGAAAGATTGTTTCCTGGGCGTGACCACATCGCCTCTGCATTCATGCGGAACGTCCATCTCGATCGTCGCGAGGTTCTCATGCAAAACGCGTCCTCCTGTCTTCTCCGTCTCACCAGCGCCCTTGCCTTCACGCTCGCCGTTACGGCGTCCGCCCATGCGGGGTCGAACTGCACCGCCGACAGCAACACCCGTTCCGGCCTTCCCGCCGCCGTCGTCAACGTAAAGCAGGATGGCCTTGGCGCCGCCTGGACGGTCACCAAGCGCGAATTTCAGCTCGGCTGCGTGACGAAGGAGAGCAGCAGCAATGCGATCAAGGTGACGACGCAGATGAGCAAAGTTTACCGGCAGTCACTCCAGTATTCGAATGCGAACGAGAACCAGAACACGGACCAGAAACTGATCGTCGAGTTTACCCGAGCGAAGGCCCCAGGGGTGAAAGCCCAAACGATAACGTGCAATTTCGGTTTTAAGGTGCGCTCGGGAACGAGCGACTACAGGAGCCTGGCCAGGGCTGTAGATTGTGCCGGCAACGCGTTGCTGAGCTGCCAGCGCCAGTACAAGAACAGCGCGGCGAAATGGGAATACGACATCACCCTCGCGGCGGGGGATCTCTAGAACAAGGCCGCACTTCCCATACCTCGATAGACGTCTCGGCGCCGGCAGGCCGTCGCCAGCCAGCGTCGGTGGCACTTTTTCCCGGTCCCGCCGTTGGTAACGCATGAGGTCGCGGCACGGCGGGGCGCTTGCGCAGAAAACGCAGGTGCCCCTTGGCGCGATCGGTGCGAGAATGACAACCGTGTGACGGTGGTGGGGGCTACCGGTGGTTGTCGAGGCCGACAATTCCGCAGAGCTGCATGCCCGGGTCCTGGGCCAGTCATTCTGTGTCGCTTCCCCGCACCCTCGTGCGTCCGTGCCGGCTTTCCGCGTCCCGCGGAAGGCGCGCGGATTCGCCGGCCAGCAGGAGGAACTGACAGATGGCTGAAATGATGGACGAAGACCTGCAGCAGATCGCCCGCGAGGTGTGCCGCGCGGCCTACAGGGAGATGAAGGCGCGCGGCATCTCGGAGGTCGCCACCGCCGGCGCGTTCCTGCAGTACAGCGCCAGCGGCCTCGCCCAGCTCGGCATGCACCGGGAGGACATCCACGACATCGTCGACGGCGTCATCGACCGGACCATCGAGCTGTCGCCCATCTCGGTGCCCGCCGGCCGCGCCTGAGCCCGGGCCGGGCGGCCGGTCAGCCCGCAGGCTTGAAGCTGAGCGCCACGCCGTTCATGCAGTAGCGCAGGCCCGTGGGCGGCGGTCCGTCGTGGAAGACGTGGCCCAGATGCCCGCCGCAGCGCCGGCAATGCACCTCGGTGCGGGGAATTCCCAGCGAAAGATCCTTGCGGGTGCGGACCGCATTGTCGAGCGGCTTCCAGAAGCTCGGCCAGCCGGTGCCGCTGTCGAACTTGGTCGTCGACGAGAACAGCGGCAGGTCGCATCCCGCACAGGCGAAGATGCCCTTGCGGTGCTCGTCGTTGAGCGGGCTGGTGAACGCCCGCTCGGTGCCATCCTCCCGCAGCACGTGATAGGCCTCCGGACTCAGCAGCTTGCGCCACTCCGCCTTGGTGTGGGTGACCTCGAAGGTTTCCGCCTCCTTGGCCCGAACCGCTCGCGGACCGGCGAGGCCGAGCAGGGCGGTCAGGCCCACGCCGCTCGCCAGCAGGGCGCGTCGCGTCAGCATGGCTTCGCTCCCCATCCTACTGCGCCGCGGCGACGGTGACCGGATTGGCCCGGTAGTTCGCCGGAAACATCCGCTTCAGCGCGTCGATCTTGGGGATGTCGTTGAGGGCGATGTAAGGCTGGTCCGGGTGCAGGGTCGCGTAGTCCTGGTGGTAGGCCTCGGCCTCGTAGAAGCGGCCCAGCGGCTGCACCGTGGTGACGATGGGCCGCTTCCACACGCCGGCCTTGTCGAGCTGGGCGATATAGGCATCCGCCACCTTCCGCTGGGCGGCGGTGGTGGTGAAGATGGCCGACCGGTACTGCGTACCGGTGTCCGGGCCCTGCCGGTCGAGCTGGGTCGGGTCCTGCACCACCGAGAAGAAGATCTGCAGGATGCGGCCATAGGACACCTTGGCCGGATCGAACGTCACCTTCACCGATTCGGCGTGGCCGGTGCGCCCGGTGGAGACCTCGTGATAGGTGGGCGAAGCCGTGGTGCCGCCGGTGTAGCCGGACACGGCGCTCTCGACGCCCTTGACGTGCTGGTAGACGCCCTGCACGCCCCAGAAGCAGCCGCCGGCCAGAACCACCGTCTGCGGCCCCTGTGCGGCGGGCTCGGTCATTGCGGCCGGAGGAATCTCCACCGCCCGCTCGGCCGCCCGGGCGGCGAGCACGCCCGCGCCCGCGACCATGGCCGCGGCTGCCGTCGCGGCCGCGGCGCGCCTGGTCAGGCGGCGCAAGAAGCCGTTCCTGTCGTTGCCCTGCATCGCTGATCTCCTCGGGTTGGAGTGGATTGTTCCTGCTCCCCCATTCGACGGTGCCGCCCCGCGGGTTACGTCCTGCCGCCGGATTCCCGCCGCCCTGCCGCTTGTGGCATGATGTAACCGGACGCGGGGCCCGGTCGAATGGGACGATGCGGCCCTTGCGGGCGGCGATCCACCACAGGGGAGCGGCATGAGCGGCGAAACCAGGTCCACCAATCCTTCCACCGGCCCTTCGGCGAAGCGGCGCGCCATCCATCCTTTTATGGTGCGGCTGACCCACTGGATCAACGCGGCGGCGCTGATCGCCATGGTGATGAGCGGCTGGCGCATCTACGACGCCTCGCCGATCTTCCCCTTCCGCTTCCCCGGGAGCATCACCCTGGGCGGCTGGCTGGCCGGCGCCCTCGCCTGGCACTTCGCCGCCATGTGGCTGCTGGTGCTCAACGGCCTGATCTATGTCGGCTACGGCCTGGTCTCCGGTCATTTCCGCCAGGCGCTCCTGCCGCTTACGCCGGCCGGCGTGTGGCGCGACTTCCGGGCAGCGCTGGCCCTGCGGCTGCCCCACGCGCTGGGCCGCTACAACGCCGTGCAGCGGCTGCTCTACGTCGGCGTGATCCTGCTGCTGACGCTGGCGGTGCTGTCGGGCCTCGCCATCTGGAAGCCGGTGCAGCTCCATCCGCTGACGGCGCTGCTCGGCGGCTACGACACCGCCCGCATCGTCCATTTCCTCGCCATGAGCGGCATTGTCGGCTTCTTCGTCGTCCACATCGCGCTGGTGATCCTGGTGCCCAGGACGCTGCCGCCCATGATCGTCGGCGGCAGCGTGCCCGACGCCGGCGACGCTCTTCCGGAGGCCCGCCCATGACCCGTCGCACCGAAAGACCCAGCCTCGAGGACATCCGGCCGGAGCTGGCCGACCCCCAGCGCCGCCTGTTCCTGCGCGGCACCCTGTCGCTGGGCGCGCTCAGCCTGCTCACCGGCTGCGACCTGATGGACGGCGACTCCGTCGACAATGCGCTGATGGCCATGTCGCGCTGGAACGACCGGGTGCAGGCCTGGCTGTTCAGCCGCGCGCGGCTGGCGCCCACCTATCCGGCCAGCGCCATCACCAAACCGTTCCCGTTCAACGCCTTCTACCGGCAGTCCCAGGCGCCGGTGATCGACGGCGCCACCTACCGGCTCGAACTGTCGGGCCGGATCGCCGACAAGACGCCCTGGACGGTCGAAGGCCTGCGCGGGCTGCCGCAGGAAAGCCAGATCACCCGGCATGTCTGCGTCGAGGGCTGGAGTGCCATCGGCCAGTGGTCGGGCGTGCCCTTCGCCACCTTCCTGAAGCGCGTCGGCGCCGACACGCGGGCGCGCTACGTGGGCTTCCGCTGCGCCGACGGCTACTACAGCAGCATCGACATGCCCACGGCGCTGCACCCGCAGACCATCATGGCGCTGGACTACGGCGGCAGCCCGCTGCCGCCCAAATACGGCTATCCGATGAAGCTGCGCATCCCCACCAAGCTGGGATTCAAGAACCCCAAGCACATCGCCGCGATCTTCGTGACCAACGACTATCCGGGCGGCTACTGGGAGGACAAGGGATACAACTGGTTCAGCGGCATATGAGGTCCCGCACGGGGAATTTGCCAAATGCACGCCGGTGTCCTTAGCTTGGTGCCGCGCGCAACGCCGCGCGCGGCGGGAAGCACGACGGTGGATACCGAAGCGACCGAGCGGGAACGGGCCGACAGCAGCTGGGGCGCCCTCATGGCGGCGGCGCAGGCCGGCGACCGGGCAGCCTACGACAGGTTGCTGCGCGACTGCGTGCCGGTGATCGCCGCGGCGGCCCGCGGACGGGGCGTGTCCGCCGACAGCGTCGACGACGTGGTGCAGGAGACCCTGCTGGCGGTCCACCGGGCGCGCCACACCTACGATCCCGGCCGCTCCTTCACTGCCTGGCTGCGCACCATCGCTGAGCGGCGCGCCATCGACGTGCTGCGCCGCCACGGCCGCCGGCGCGCCCGCGAGGTGCACGAGCCCGGGGCCTACGACATTCACGCCGACGAGAGCGCGGTGACCGACTCCGGTCTCGACGCCGCCGAGCGCGACGGCCGTCTCCGCGCCGCGGTCGACGGGCTGCCGGACGGCCAGCGCGAGGCGGTGCTGGAGGTCGCGCTCAAGGATCGCTCCCTGGCTGAAGCGGAGGCCGTGACCGGCCGCAGCGCCGGGGCGCTCAAGGTCAGCCTGCACCGGGCGCTCAAGACGCTGCGCGCCCGCCTGAAGCCGGAGGACTGGTAGCATGCGCTCCTCCGAAAGCCACGACAGCCTGATCCGCGACCTTGGCGCCTCGCTGCGGCCGGTGCGCCGCGTGGCCTCGTCGACCCGGCTTGCCCTCGTCTGGCTCGCGGTGGTCGCCGTGCTCGGGGCCGGGCTGGCGGTTGCCTACGACATGAACGCCATGGTCCTGCGGCTCTCGTCGGCGCCGGACTTGTGGCTGGCGGCGCTCGGTGCGGTGCTGACCGCGGTGTTCGCCGCCAAGGCCGCCTTCGAGCTGGGCATCCCCGGCCGCAGCCGCGCCTGGGCGCTGGCGCCGCTGGCGCCCGCCCTGCTGTGGATCGGGGCGAGCGGGCTGGGCTGCCTGCGCACCTGGACGGCGGCGGGCGTGCAGGGCACCGCCGACGGCCGCGACTGCCTGATGTTCATCGTCGGCTTCTCGGTGCCGCTGGCGGGAGCGATGCTGCTGCTGTTGCGGCGCACCTTCCCGCTCTATCCGGCGCTCACCGCCGCCCTCGCGGGGCTCGCCTGTGCCGCCGGGGCCGCCGCCCTGCTCAACTTGTGCCACCCGTTCGACGCCACCGCGACCGACCTCGCGGTGCACGGGATGGCGGTCATCCTCGTGGTGATCGTCGTCGCCCTGTCTGGCCGCGGCCTGCTGCGCCGCTGAGCGTAACGTTGCGGCCCTCTCCGGCGAATGGTCAGGTACGGGAACGCCCGTTCCCGCCCGCAACCATCTGGAGAGGAATGGTCTGATGAAAGTCTCGATCCCCACGATCCCGTCCGCCCTGGCGCTTGCCGTGGCGGCGGGCCTCGCCCTGTCGTCGGCGGCCTACGCCATGGATCAGGGCGGCATGAAGGAAGGCGACGGCATGAAGTCGGAAGGCATGTCCTCGGAGGGCATGTCGTCGAACGGCATGCAGTCCGGCGACATGGGCAAGGACGGCATGGCGAAGGACTGCGACTCGTCGGGCGGCATGTCCAAGGACTGCGACGACAAGGACTCAGGCATGTCGGACGGCGGTACGTCCGGCGGCGGCATGTCGGGTGGCGCCATGTCGGGCGGCGACACGTCGAAGGACGGGATGTCCCACGACGGCATGAAGGACGGCGCGTCCCACGACGGCATGTAGGCTGTTGGCGGGCGGGTCCGGCGGCCCGCCCGTCCGCCTGCCGGGTCTGACAGGTTCCGCCCTCCGTCCGCCCCTGCTAGAACGGGACGCCGGGCCGGCGTTCGGCCCGGCTGCCAGGGAAGGGGAGGCGGCAATGCCCGGCGCGGAAGACAAGCTGGAAATCCACGAGACGATCTACCGCTACTGCCGGTCCATGGACCGGATGGACGCGCCGCTGGCGCTGGACTGCTTCTGGCCCGAGGCCAACCTGGAATACAGCACCCTCTACAACGGCAGCCCGGCCGGCTTCGTGGAATGGCTCTGGCCGGTCCACGCCGCCATGGTCTGCCATGCCCACCGCGTCACCAACATCCTGGTCGACTTCAAGTCCGATACCGAGGCGGCCAGCGAGTCCATGGTGCACGTCACCCTGCGCATGGAGGCCAACGGCGAGCTCGTCGACCTGAGCGGCCACGGCCGCTACCTGGACCGCTGGCGCAAGCAGGACGGCCGATGGAGAATCGCCGGACGGACCTATGTACAGGACATGGGGACGGTGGTGCCGGTGGGTTCGCGCGACGTCAGCGCGATCCTCTACCCCGGCACGCCGGGCCAGCGGGCGATCCACGGCGCCCGCGACCTGAGGGATCCGTCCTACGACCTGTTGCCGCCGCTGGAAGGGGAGCGATGATGAAAGTCGGTGCCGTCTATCCGCAGACCGAACTGAAGGGCGATCCGCAGGCCGTCCACGACATCGGCCTCGCCATCGAGAAGATGGGCTACAGCCATTTGCTGGTGTTCGACCATGTGGTCGGCGCCTCCCACGACCGGGAGCCCAAGCTGTGGGGCCCGTATACCGAACGGGACCCGTTCCACGACCCGTTCGTGATGTTCGGCTACCTGGCCGGTCTCACGAAGAGGATCGAACTGGTCACCGGCGTCCTGATCCTGCCTCAGCGCCAGACGGTGCTGGTGGCCCAGCAGGCCGCCGACGTCGACCTGCTGTCCCATGAGCGCCTGCGCCTCGGCGTCGGCACCGGCTGGAACTACGTGGAGTACGACGCCCTCGGCCAGGACTTCCACACCCGCGGCGCCCGGCTCGACGAGCAGATCGGCTTCCTGCGCCGGCTGTGGAGCGAGGACGTGATGAGCTTCGAGGGCCGCTTCGACCGCATCGACAAGGGCAACATCCTGCCCCGGCCCAAACGCGCCGTGCCGATCTGGGTGGGCGGCTTCACCGAGCCGGCGTTCCGCCGCGGCGGACGCATGGGCGACGGCTACATCTTCGCCGGTGACATCGACCACGCCACCGAGGGGCTCGCCCGCGTGCGCCACCACGTGAAGGATTCGGGCCGCTCCGAGGACGGGTTCGGCAAGGAGCTGATCATGCTGCGCGCCAAGACGCCGCAGGAGGTGGCCGACACCTTGAAGCGGTGGCATGACCTCGGTGGCACCCACGCCACCGTCAACTCCATGGGCAAGGGCCTGACCACCGCCGAGGCGCACATCGACTTCCTCGCGGAGGTGCGCCACCATCTGGATACGGCGCAGACGACGCCTATGGTCGTTTAGAGCCCCGGAACGCCGGGTCCAGGTCCTTCGACAGGATGCGCTGGCCGGCGGTCACGATCGGAATGCGGCCGTCGTCCGGGCCGCCGCGCAAGGGGTTCATGTAGTCCCACACGATGGTGCCGTCCTTGGTCACTTCAATGATTCGGCCGGCGTCGGACTCGGTGATCAGGGTGTTGCCGTTGGCCAGCCGCCTGGCGGCGGAGCGCGCCGCGCTCGCCAGCGGCGGCTGGCCGGAGGCGGCGGCGTAGCGCCACGTCGCGTCCATGGCGGGCGGCGACGCCTCGATCACCCGCGCGCCGTTGGCATCCGGCGTCCCGCCGCCGTTGTCGAACGCGAGAATGCCGCCGCCGGCGACCAGTGTGGCGTCGTGCTGGCCGGCCCAGGGGCCGTGTGCCGCCCAGACAATGTGGTTGCTCGAGGGATCGAACACGGCGACGGCACCCGACCGGGGGAACGACAGCAGCACGTCGCCGGGCTTTGCGCCGGGCACGAGCGGCGCGGTGTCAGGGGTGATCACGTCGACGCTGTCCACGTCCAGCGGCCCGCCCCCGGGGGCGAGGATCAACTGGCGGAACGACGACGGTCGGACGGCGGCGCCGATGGACTGGCGGGAGATCTCCTTGCCGTCGGGCGACAGCACGACGAGCAGGTCGTCCAGGATGCGCCGTCCCCGCTCGTTCTTGCCGAAATCCTGCACGGCGGCGTAGATGCGCCCGTCCGGTCCCACGTCGAACGCGCCTTCCACCCGCTGCAGGTAGCTCCAGATCGGGCGGGAGTCCTTGTCCATCTTCACCAGTCCATAGCCGGAAGGCGTGTGCCCGGCTGCGGCGTAGCTGGCCAGCAGGTCGCCGTCGGGGAACAGATGGACCCAGCGGAAGAACACCAGTTCGTCGGGTTGGGGATCCTGCACCGCAGCCGTCTCCCGGTTCCAGACGGCGCTGTAGGGCAGCGACCAGTGCTGGACCTCCTGGCCGATCATGGTCACCAGGTGGGCCGAGGCGCCGTCGCCCGTCGAATACAGGGTGAATCCGCGCAGGGCGTGCCGCGGGTCCCAGACGGTGACGCCCTGGTCGCCGTTGCGGGCCTGGCTCCAGTGATCGCTGGTCAGCGGATCGGCGATGGTTTCGCGGTGCTCGGCCACGTCGGGTTCGCCCGACCCGGAAGGCAGGCCGGTCAGCAGCAGGGCGGCGGTGACGGCGGCCAGGGCGACGGCGCCGGCAAGGACGAGTCCGGTTCTGGTGCGCACGTGATCTCCCTCGGTATGTCGGTGTCCAAGACCTAACGCAGTTGGGCGGGCTTCTCCACCCGGCACGACAATCTTCGGGCCCCTGGCGGTAAGCCAGTATTCGAGGTGTATTCACCGGAAGTTCAGGCCTGTCCGGTATTGTAGCCGAGACTAGAAGGCGAATTGGGGCCGAATCGGGGACCATCTGCGGCGTCCATCTGTAACGCTTGAATCTCCTGATCACGGACATTTTCGCCGGAACCCTTGCGGCAGAGTCGCCGTTCTACTGGAAACAGACGGCTATTGCCTTGGAGACTCCAGAAAGGAGCCTGAGATGAGACGCACATTGCACACCCAGACTACCCGGTCGTGGCTCGTCCGCGCCGCCATCGGCGCTACCGCGCTCGGCGCGCTGGCCCTCGGCGCATGCGCCAGCGACGGCTACTACGGCGGTGCCGCGTACTATGGCGACGGCGGCTACTATGACGGCTATTACGGTGGCGGGTACTACTACGACAATGGCTACCGCGGCCACCGCGAGCATCATCGCGACTGGGACCGGGGCCGGGATCATCATCGCGGCGACCGCCACGATCACCATGACCGCCGTGATCGCGATCATGATCGTAACGGCTGGCGCGATCACGACGGCCGCTGGCACGACCACGACTGACGGGAGCGGCCTCGTGCCGCTTCTCACCCGTCGCCGTCGTCCAGAACGGCACGGACCTTCTGGGCCAGTTCGGCCTTCCTGAAGGGCTTGTTGAGGAGATGCACGCCATCGTCCAACCGCCCGTGGTGGACGATGGCGTTGTCCGTGTAACCCGACGAATAGAGGATCTTGACCCGGGGTAGTCGCTGGGCGACCGCCTCGGCGATGTCCCGGCCGTTCAGTCCGCCGGGGAGCACCACGTCCGTGAACAGCAGGTCGAACTCCAGCCCCTCGTCCATCGCCTGGAGCAGGTCCGGGCCGGTGGCGTGGGACGACACCTGATATCCCAGATCGGTGAGGTTGGCGCTGGTGAACCTGCGCACCAGTTCCTCGTCCTCCACCACGGCGATGCGCTCGCTGCCGCGGGGCAGCGCGGCGAAGTCCGGAGGTCTCGCGTCGGCGGGCGCGCTGCGATCGCCGGCGCGCGGCAGGTAGAGCTTCACTGTCGTGCCGAGACCGGGCTCGCTGTACAGCTTCACATGGCCGCCGGACTGCTTGACGAAGCCGTAGACCATGCTGAGGCCCAGACCGCTGCCCTTGCCGACGGGCTTGGTGGTGAAGAAGGGATCGAACGCCCGCTCCAGCGTCTCCTCGTCCATGCCCTCGCCGGTGTCGGACAGAGCAATCATCACGTACTGGCCGGGGCGCACCTCGTCATGGGCGGCGGCGTAGGCGTCGTCGAGCCGGGCGTTGGCCGTCTCGATGGTGAGCTTGCCGCCGTCGGGCATGGCGTCGCGGGCGTTGATGGCGAGGTTGATGACCGCGCTTTCCAGCTGGGAGCGGTCGACCAGCGCCTTCCAGAGTCCCGCAGCGCGCACCAGTTCGAGGTCGATGTTCTCGCGCAGGGTGCGGCGCAGCAGGCCCTCCAGGTTCGTCACCAGCTGGTTCGCGTCGACCACCCTCGGCTCCAGCGGCTGGCGGCGGGAGAACGCCAGCAGACGGTGGGTGAGGTCCGCCCCGCGGCTCGCCGCCTCCTGGATCATCTCGGCGATGGTGCGGTAGCGGGGATCGGACTCGGCCAGCTCGAGCAGCATGTCCGTGTTGCCCATGATGACCGTCAGCAGGTTGTTGAAATCGTGGGCGATGCCGCCGGTGAGCTGTCCCACCGCCTCCATCTTCTGCGCCTGCTGCAGCTGCTGCTCGATGCGGCGCTGCTCGGTGACGTCGGAGACGTAGACGGCGAGGCCGTCGTCGCCGGGGAACAGCCGGATCAGGAAGTGGCGGTCGACCGGCTTGAAGTGGTTCTCGAAGGTGGCCGGCCTCCCCGTATCCGCCGCGCGGTGGAACTCCGTCCAGACCCGGGTGTCGCGCAACTGGGGATAGACGTCCCAGAGTGGGCGGCCGACCAGATCGGCTTCGGCGGCGTCCAGCATCTCCTCGGCGGCGCGGTTGACGCGGGTGAACCGCCAGGCCGGATCCAGGTGGAACAGTCCGTCGGACATGGCGGAGAAGATGCGGGCGATTTCATCGCGGGCCGCCTCCGCCGTTCTCAGCGCCTCGGTCCGGGACTCGAGGAGCTGGACGATCTCCACCGCCGCGGACACCAGTTGCGCCAGCTGCACGATCACCGCCTCGTCCTGCTCCGTGTACTCGCCTTCCATGCGGTCGGAGAGCTGGATCAGGCCGAGGTTGTTGCCGTCCTGCGCCGCGAGCGGCACGGCAAGCCAGCCCCGCATCGGCGGATGCCGGTCCCGCGCGTCGCCGAAGTGCTTCCAGGCCGGGTGTCGTTCCAGCGCCTGCTGGGTCATCCGGTAGGGCCGGTTCTCCTTGCAGACCAGACGATAGATACCGGAGCCGTCAGCCATTTCGTCGTAGTCGCGCCAGCGCGCGTACTTGTCCGAGAGCGACACGGTGTGCACGGCCTGCGCAAAGTCGGCGCTCACGGTCAGGCTGACGACGCTCTGGTGGCTCGGCACCAGGTCGCGGGCGATCTCGGCGGCGCGGCTGAGCACCCGGTCCGAGATCCGCTCGCGGGAAATGTCGATTGAGGCCGCGGCGAGACGGTTGAGCCGGCGGGTGGTTTCGCTTTCCTGGCGCTGGCGCAGCTGCATGATGCGCACCACCAGCATGGTGGCGGCGATGATGCACGCCACGAGGACGAGGTCGATGGCCGAGGCGGTGATCGCGCGCTCGCGCCAGTCCGCATAGATTTCGCTTTCCGGCATCTGGGCGACGAGCACCAGCGGCAGGCCCGGCACGCGGGTGTAGACGACCATGCTGCGTTCTTCGCCGGAATCGCCGCTCCAGAACGTTCCCGCCGTGGTGGCGTGGAGCAGCTGCTTGCGGAACATCGCCTCGCGCTGCGCCGGCCCGATGGCGCCGGTGGTTTCCGCCGCCGTGGTGGCCAGCAGCACGCCGTCTTCCCGGAACAGGGCCACGGCGGTGCGGGGCATCAATGTGAACCGGTCGAACATCTCGCGGAAATAGTCCACGTCCACCGTCGCCACCGACCATCCCTGCGGCTTGCCGTCGTCGCCGGTCCAGCGCCGCGCCAGCCGGATCACCGTCCGGTCTGCGGCGCGCCCGACGTGGCCCTTCAGCGGCGGACTGATGCGCAGCGATGCCTGCGTGCCTTCGGTCGGATCCATGAAGGGCGGTTCGGTGGACATGTCGATCGCCGCCGGCGACACACTGTCCGAGGAGGCGAGCAGGCGGCCGTCGGCATCGGTAATGTAGTACTCGCGGACGGCTGCCGACGCTTCCCGCGACGCTCGCAGCTTGTCGTGAAGCGCCGCCGGCGATCCGCGCAGATCGACCTCGCCACCCAGGCGAACCAGCGTCTCGTCGACGCTTCCCAGGGTCTGCATGGTCAGCGACGCGAGGGCGACGGTGATGTTCTGGAGATCCTGGTGCTCGTGGACGGTTTCATGCTCGCGATCGATGCGCATCTGGATCACGTGGGTGGCGAGCAGGCCGAGGGAGATCGCCGCGACAAGTACGATCAGGAGCCGCACCGACGTCGTTGGATGCCGCCTCAAGAAAAACCCCCATTGCCAGCCCCGCGCGTCGGCCACGAGCCGCTACGCTCGCGAAACATCCTACACCCAACGCCTGCGGCCGACGAACCCTGGTTTGTGGCGCCGAACGCCGGGGCTGCGCTCTGGAGATGCCGCCCGGGCGGCAGTATCATGCCGCCATGAAGCGCTTCCATCCAATTGCCTGCCTGCCGCTTCGGCATCGCGCGGCGACGGCCGGACTCGCGGCCATGGCCGTGCTGGCCTGCGCCGCGCCGGCATCGGCGCTCATCCCCGACATGCCGACGGTCGACCAGCAGGTCCTGGAGCCCGAGCCCGACAAGCCGTCCGACTTCCTCGGCAGCCCGGGCGTGGATGCGGACTATCTGATGCAGCTCCGGACGTTCTCCGAACTGGAGGACCGGGCGGAGAAGGGCGAGGCGGACGCCCAGTGGCGGCTGGCCCTGCGCTACTACTGGGGCGCCGGCACGGAGCGGGACGACGCGACGGGCTTCCGCTGGCTCAAGCGGGCCGCCGCCCAGGAGAATCCCACCGCCGAGCTTATCCTCGGCGGCGCCTATCAGCGGGGCATGGGAACCAAGGCCGATCAGAAGCAGGCGCTGGTGTGGCTCCAGAAGGCGGCCGACGCCGGCGTGCCGGCGGCGCTCTACCAGTTGGGGTTGCACGCCTACAACGGCTGGGGCGAGCCCGCCAACCGGGACAATGCGCGCACCTATTTCCGCCTCGCCCACGAGGCCGGGCTGGCGGACGGCCTGTGCGTGCTCGCCCAGATGGACTACGACGACGACAAGAGCCCGGACGCACTGGCGCGGATGGTCGACCAGTTCAAGCAGGCGGTCGACGAGGGCTCGCAAGCCTGCATGCTTTCGCTCGCACAGCTCTACCTGGAGGGCAAGGGCGTGGACCGCGACGAGACGGCCGCCCGCGGGCTTTTTCTCAAGGCCGCCGACGCCGGCAACGTGCACGGCCAGTACATGGCGGGCCTGATGCTGGTGGGCGGCAAGGGCGGCGACAAGGATCTGGACAGGGGCATCGACCTGCTGCGGCGGGCCGCCGACCAGGGCTCGCCCGAGGCCAAGGGTCTGCTGTCGGCCGCCTACAGTGCCGGCGAGGGGGTCGAGAAGGACGATGCCAAGGCGTTCTCGCTGGCCAAGGAGGCGGCCGAGGGCGGCGCCACCGCCGGCCAGCTGCTGCTGTTCACCTATTACCGCGAGGGAATCGGCGTCACGCCCGACATGAAGCAGGCCGTCACCTGGCTGGAGAAGTGCGCCCAGGCGGGAGTCGCCGATTGCCAGTACAATGCCGGGGTGGTGTACCTGACCGGTGACGGCGTGACGGCCGATCCCGCCAAGGCCGCCGACTACTGGTCCAAGGCGGCCGAGCAGGGCAACCACGATGCGGAATACGCGCTGGGCCGCCTTTACCTATCGGGCGAGGGTGTGTCCGAGGACGACGCCAAGGCCCGCGAATTGCTGCGCAAGGCGGCGGCGGGCGGCGTGGACTCGGCGCGATCGGCGCTCAACTACCTGTCCGGCGTGGACGGCGCGGGCGCGACCGATCCGGCGCTGGCGGCGGGCGATGCGGCCGATCCGTCGAACGCCTCGCCGGCCACGGCGGCCGCCCCGGTGGACAACGCCGAGGCGCGCGTCTCCTACGCCCGCGAGTTCCTGCGCATGGCCCGCAAGGCTGCGGAGCCCGAGCGTTCCCGCCTGGTGAGCGAGGCGATGGGGCATCTCTCGGCGGCCTCCGGCATGGGCTCCGCCGAAGCCGACTACATCCTGGCCAGGGTGTACGACGACGCGGCCTATGGCCGTCAGGACAAGCAAGCGGCCTTCGCCGCGCTGCTCCGGGCCGCCGGCCGCGGACTGGCGCCGGCGCAGCGGCAGGTCGCGGCCGACTACTACCTCGGAACCGGGGTCGCGCCCGACGCGGGCGAGGCGCGGCGGTGGTTCGCGGCGGCGGCGGAGCAGGGCGACATGGAAGCACTTTCCAGTCTCTCCTACCTGCGCCTCACCGGCACCGGCGGCCCTCGCGACCTGCAGCAGGCCTATGACGGCTACCGGAAGGCGGCCGAAGCCGGCGTGCCGGTGGCGCAGTACTGGATCGGCCGATTCTATCAGCTGGGCGAGGTGGTCGCCCAGGACGACGCAGCGGCCCGCGACTGGTTCGGCAAGGCCGCCGACCAGGGCTGGAAGAGCGCCGAGCTGTGGCTGGGCAAATATCTCTATCTGGGCCTGGGCGGTCCCAAGGACCCGACGCGCGCGGTGGCCCTGTTCAAGGCGGCGGCCGATCAGGGAGACGGCGAGGCGGCATGGTACCTCTCCCAGCTCTATGCGGACGGCGACGACGTCAAGGCCGATCCCAAGCTGGCGGCCGACTATTTGCACCAGGCGGCGGCAGGCGGCAACGTCCGCGCGCTCGTCGCCTATGGCGAGGCCGCCTATTACGGGCGGGGGATGGACCGCGACCTGGACGCGGCCCGCAAGGCCTTTCTGGAGGCGGCCGACAAGGGCAGCTCCATGGCCCAGTACGCCCTCGGCATGCTCTACCTGCGCGGCGACGGCGTCGACGCCGACGAGGACCGCGCCCTGGAATGGTTCCGCCGCGCCGCCGCGACCGGCCATCCCGACGCCCAGTACCGCGTCGGCGCGATCCTGGCGTCCCGCGCCGGCGGGCAGCCGGACAACGAGGAAGAGGCCCTCTACTGGCTGGGCCTGGCGGTCGAGGCCCTCAAGCCCGGCGCCATGCGCAGCGATGCCCAGGAACTGGTCCACGCCCTGGAACAGCATCTGGACGCGGGCCAGCTTGCAGACGTCAGGCGCCGCTGGCAGCAGCGGGCGCCGCAGCAGGGCAGCGACGATGAGGAGTGAGTTGGCCGCCCATCGGGCGCCGGCCTGTTATGGTAGAATGACTTATGGGATGGCGGCTCGTCCGGCGCTAGGCTGGCCGCCCACTCTGATCGGGAAGAGGACATGACGGGCGCACGGCCGCAGTCGGACAGCGAAGCGCGGGTCGCGCGGATCCTGGCGGAGCATGAGGGCGTGGAAGGCGGCTGCCTGATGGTGCTCCAGGCCATCCAGCGCGCGTTCGGCTACGTGCCCCAGGAGGCGCTGGCGCCGGTCGCCCGGGCGCTGGGCCTGAGCCAGGCCGACGTCCACGGCGTTCTCACCTTCTATCATGACCTGCGCCGCGCGCCGGCGGGCCGTCGTCTGGTCCGCGTCTGCCAGGCCGAGGCCTGTCAGGCCATGGGCGCGCGCAGCCTCACCGACGCGCTGTCCGGCCGACTGGGCGTGGCGCTGGGAGGCACCAGCGAGGACGGCGTGAGCCTGGAGCCGGTCTACTGCCTGGGCAACTGCGCGCTCTCGCCGGCCGTCACCGTCGACGGCGTGATGCAGGGGCGGGCCACGGAAGACCGGGTGATGGCCGCCCTGGAAGACGCCACGTGAACGGCATGATCTTCTACGTGTCGGCCGACTCCGCCTCCGTCTCCGTGGGTGCGGACCGGCTGGCCGAGGCGCTGGCGGCCGAAGCTGCCGCGCGAGGCATCGAGGCGCGCATCGTGCGGACCGGCAGCCGCGGCCTCTATTTCCTCGAACCCATGCTGGAGGTGGAGACCGCCGAAGGCCGGATCGGCTTCAGGCCGGACGGCGACATCCGCGCCGCGGTCGCGTCGCTGTTCGACGAGGCTTTCAGCCCGGGCAGCGCGGGTTGCCTGGGGCTGGTGGAGGACCTGCCCTATCTGCGCCGGCAGGAACGGCTGACCTTCGCCCGCTGCGGCATCGTCGACCCACTCTCCATCGACGACTACCGCATCCATGGCGGCTTCGCGGGGCTGGAGAGGGCGCTCGCCATGGCGCCGCAGGCGATCGTCGACGAGGTGGCCGAGTCCGGCCTGCGCGGCCGCGGCGGCGCCGGCTTTCCCGCCGCCGTCAAGTGGGGCGCGGTGCAGGGCGCGACCGGCGACGTCAAATATGTCTGCTGCAACGCCGACGAGGGCGACAGCGGCACCTTCGCCGACCGCATGCTGATGGAGGGCGATCCGTTCCTGCTGCTGGAGGGCATGGCCATCGCCGGCCGGGCGGTGGGCGCCTCCAGAGGTTTCATCTATGTCCGCTCCGAATATCCGGCGGCGATACGGATGCTGCGCGCCGCCATCGACCGGGCGCGCGGGGCCGGGTGGCTGGGTCCGGATATCGGCGGCAGCGGCTTCGGCTTCGACGTGGAGGTGCGCGAGGGCGCCGGCGCCTATATCTGTGGCGAGGAGACGGCGATGCTGGAGAGCCTGGAGGGCCGGCGCGGCATGATCCGCCCCAAGCCGCCGCTGCCCGCCGTCGAGGGCCTGTTCGGCAGGCCGACCGTGATCAACAACGTGCTCACCCTGGCGGCGGTCCCGACCATCCTGGCGAGGGGCGGCGCGTTCTACCGGGATTTCGGCATGGGCCGGTCGCGGGGCACGCAGCCCTTCCAGCTTGCCGGCAACATCCGCCGGGGCGGGCTGGTGGAAAAGGCGTTCGGCGTCAGCCTGCGCGAGCTGGTGGAGGATTTCGGCGGCGGCACCGCCTCCGGGCGGCTGCTGCGGGCGGTGCAGGCGGGTGGTCCGCTGGGCGGCTACATCCCCGAGGCGATGCTGGACCTGCCGGCCGACTACGAGGCCCTGGCCGAGGCCGGCTTCATGCTGGGCCACGGCGGCATCGTCGTCTTCGACGACAGCGTCGACATGCTGCGCCAGGCCCGTTTCGCCATGGAATTCTGCGCCCACGAATCCTGCGGCAAGTGCACGCCCTGTCGCATCGGTTCGGTGCGCGGCGTCGAGGTGCTGGACCGCATCGCCGCCGGCGTCCAGCCGCAGCGCAACCTGGCGTTGCTCGACGACCTGTGCACGCTGATGACGGACGCGTCGCTGTGCGCCATGGGCGGCCTGACGCCGGCGCCGGTGCGCAGCGCGCTGCGCCATTTCCCCGAGGATTTCCGGCGCCCCGCCGCCGCAGCCGAGTGACGCCATGGGACTGATCAAGGAAACCGATTTCGGCACGCCCGCCCGCGACGACGGCGGCCACCCCGTTACCCTGGAGATCAACGGCGCCGAGGTCACCGTGCCCCACGGCACCTCGGTGATGCGCGCCGCCATGCAGGCCGGCGTGCAGATTCCCAGGCTGTGCGCCACCGACAGCCTGGAGGCGTTCGGCTCGTGCCGGCTTTGCCTGGTGGAGATCGATGGCCGCAAGGGCACGCCGGCGTCCTGCACCACGCCCGTGGTGCCCGGCATGAAGGTGCACACCCACACGGACCGGCTGGCCGACCTGCGCCGCGGCGTGATGGAGCTCTACATCTCCGACCATCCGCTCGACTGCCTGACCTGCGCCGCCAACGGCGATTGCGAGCTGCAGGACATGGCGGGCGCGG
>WGNW01000014.1 GCA_016124315.1 Alphaproteobacteria bacterium | reverse complement strand
TCATGCGCCGCATCCTGCGCAAGATCGCCGAGGACGATTCCGGCAACCTGGGCGACATCTCCACCCTCGCCGAGCCCGGCGTGGTCGCCGACCTGGTGGACAACCGCCTGAACCAGAAGCCGTAGCCGCCAGGAGGACCGCCGGGGATGGAGTGGGTCGCTAATCCCAACGTGTGGGCGTCGCTGCTGACGCTCACGCTGCTGGAGATCGTCCTCGGCATCGACAACGTCATCTTCATCGCGCTGCTGGTGGCCCGGCTGCCCCGCGAGCAGCACGCCCGCGCCCGCACCTTCGGCCTCGCCGGCGCGCTGGTGATGCGCATCGCGCTGCTTTCCGCCATCGTCTGGATCACCCGCATGGTGGAGCCGCTGTTCGCGGTCATGGGCAACGCCATCTCGTGGCGCGACATCATCCTGATCTCCGGCGGCGTGTTCCTGGTGGTCAAGGCGACCATGGAGATCCATCACACCATCGAGGGCGAGGAGGACACCGAGCCCAGGGTCGGCAAGGGCGCCTTCAGCATGACCATCGTCCAGATCATGCTGTTCGACATCGTGTTCTCGTTTGATTCGGTGCTCACCGCGATCGGCATGGCCGAGCACCTGTCGATCATGATTGCTGCTGTGGTCATCGCCATCGGCGTGATGCTGTTCGCCGCCGGCCCGATCGCCGACTTCATCCACAAGCATCCCACCACCAAGATGCTCGCCCTCAGCTTCCTGCTGATGATCGGCATGGCGCTCATCGCCGACGGCTTCGACTTCCACCTGCCGCGCGGCTACATCTACGCCGCCATCGGCTTCTCGGTGGTGGTCGAGGTGCTCAACCTCTCCATGCACCGCCGGCGCAAGGCCGTCCCGCCGCCCGGCGGCGACTGAGAGCGCCGGGCGGCGGACACGAGGGGCGGCCGTTCGACCGCTTTTTTCCGGCCGTCATCCCGCTGCGGGCAGGCGTGGCGGGCAGTGCCATGCCGGCCGCGGTCCACGCGCGTCGGCACGGACCCCGGAACCAGTCCGGGTGACCTTCTGAAGGATTCGGAGGGGCGTTGAGCCGCTCGCGCCCTCAGGGCAGCATGAAGAGGCGGATGGCGCCGGCGAGCGCGATCAGCGCCAGGGCGGTGGTGACGCCCAGGGTGATCATCATGCCGGCGCCGCGGGTAGCCGGGTCGCGGGTATACGACAGCACGTAGACGATCCGGCCGGCGAGCCACAGCGCTCCCAGCACGCCGGTCCACAGGTCGCCCACCACCGGCACCGACAGCCACAGCACCGGCAGGAACAGCACCAACTGCTCCACCGTGTTGAGGTGGATGCGGTAGGCCCGCTCGAAATCGGGATGGCCGGACGTGGCCGGCGCGGCGACGCCGGTGCGGCCGCGCAGCATGCCGACCCGAGCGGTGAGCACCAGCACCAGGACGACCGACGCGACGGTGACCAGCATGGTGTACTTGGCGATAAGCAGCGACATCGTGTTCCTCCCTCGACCCCCGGCGCCATCATAGGCGCGCGGGCGGAGTCGGGAAACTGTACGCTGGCCGAGCCGGACGGATCAGAAGTCGCTGGCGATGCCGTTGCGCTCCCAGTCGCCGTAGCGGGTCGGCTCGGGGCCCTTGGGGCCGCCGATCTCCTTGGGCCGGGCCGGCGCCTTGTCCTCGGGCGGCGCCTTGTCGGCGGTTTCTTCCGGGACCTTGGTCTCGTCGTTCATGGCTTGCTCCTGCTCCGGCCGTGCATTGAACCGTCACCAACAATCCTTACATATCGGAGCGTCGTTAACAGGCAAGGTCCCGGAAAACAAGCGATGAACTGGTTTCGCACCGCGTTGCTGATGTCGGCGCTGACCGCGCTGTTCATGGGCATCGGCTACCTGCTGGGTGGCGCCGCGGGCGCCATGATCGCCCTGCTGTTCGCGGGCGGCATGAACCTGTTCGCCTACTGGAATTCCGACCAGATGCTGCTGCGCATGAACAACGCGCAGCGCGTCGACCAGCGCAGCGCGCCCGAGCTCTACGAGATGATCCAGCAGCTGGCGGAGAACGCGGGCCTGCCCATGCCGGCGGTCTACATCGTCCATGAGGACCAGCCCAACGCCTTTGCCACCGGCCGCAACCCGGAGAACGCCGCCGTCGCCGTCACGTCGGGCCTGCTGAACAGCCTGAGCTACGAGGAACTGTCGGGCGTCGTGTCCCACGAACTGGCGCACATCCGCAACCGCGACACGCTGATCATGACCATCACCGCCACCATCGCCGGCGCCATCTCCATGCTGGCGAACTTCGCGCTGTTCTTCGGCGGCAACCGCAACAACCCGCTGGGCATCTTCGGCACCATCGCGCTGATGGTCGTGGCGCCGCTCGCCGCCATGCTGGTGCAGATGGCGATCTCGCGCACCCGCGAGTTCGGCGCCGACCGCGGCGGCGCGGAGATCTGCGGCCGGCCGCTGTGGCTCGCCTCGGCGCTCGGCAAGCTGGAGCGCGCCTCGCAGCGGATCGCCAATCCGGCGGCCGAGCACAACCCGGCGACGGCGCATCTCTACATCGTCAACCCGCTGCATGGCGGCGCGCTCGCCGGCCTGTTCCGCACCCATCCCAGCACCGAGGAACGGATCGCCGCCCTCAACGCCATGGCCGGCGCGCCGGCTCGCGGTCCCTGGGGCTGAGCCGGTTCCTCTGCCGCAGCGGGCCGTCCGGCGGAGGGTCCCGCGCCGCCTGCGTGAAATGCTCGCGGCACCGCCAATGAGCGCTTGAACTGGCCGGCCGCGCCGACTACTGAGGACGCCCATGGATGTCGCCCGCCAGACCGCTCTCTCGCTTCTCGAAACAGTGCTCTCCAAGCGTCTGGCGTTCGACGATTCGTTCGCCCGTGCCGCCGAGCCGCTCGAGCCGCAGGATCGCGGCTTCGTCCGCCAGCTCTGCGCGACGACCCTGCGCCGGCTGGGCCAGATCGACGACCTGATCGACGGCTGCCTGCAGAAGCCGCTGCCGCCAGCCATGCCGGCGCCGCGCAACATCCTGCGCCTCGGCGTCGCCCAGCTGCTGTTCCTCGGTACGCCGGCCCACGCCGCCATCGACACCTCGGTGACCCTGGCCGACACCCAGCCGGACAAGCGGGTGGCCAACTTCAAGGGCGTGGTCAACGCGGTGCTGCGCCGGCTGTCGCAGGAAGGCGCCGCCAAGCGCGCCCGGCAGGACGGCGCCAAGCTCAACACGCCGAAATGGCTGTGGGACAGCTGGGCCAAGGCCTATGGCGGCCCGACGGCGCGGCGCATCGCCGAGATGCACCTGCGCGAGCCGCCGCTCGACCTCACCCTGAAGCCGGGCGAGGACGCAAAGGCCTGGGCCGGCCGGCTCGGCGGCAAGGTGCTGCCCACCGGCAGCATCCGGATGTCCGCCGGCGGCCGGATCGAGGAACTGCCGGGCTACGCGGATGGCGTCTGGTGGGTGCAGGACGCCGCAGCCGCGCTCCCCGTGCGCCTGTTCGGCGACCTCGCCGGCAGCACCGCCGTCGACCTGTGCGCCGCGCCGGGCGGCAAGACCGCGCAGCTCGCCTCGGCCGGCGCGGCGGTCACGTCCGTCGACCGGTCGGCGCCGCGGCTCAAGACCCTTCGGGCCAACCTCCGGCGGCTGAAGCTCGACGCCGAGGTGGTGACGGCGGACGGCGCCGCCTGGAAGCCTTCCGCGCCGGTGGACGCGGTGCTGCTCGACGCGCCCTGTTCGGCGACCGGCACCATCCGGCGCCATCCCGACGTGGTGTGGCTCAAGACCGAGCGGGACGTCGCCTCGGTGCGTCCGGTGCAGGAGGCGCTGCTCAAGAACGCCGCCTTCATGCTCAAGCCGGGCGGCACGATGGTCTACTGCGTCTGCTCGCTGCAGCCCGAGGAAGGGCCGCAGCAGATCGCCGCGTTCCTCAAGCGCCACCGGGACTTCCGCCGCCAGCGGATCGCGCCGGAGGAGATCGGCGGTCTCGCCGACCTGGTCACCCAGGAGGGCGACCTGCGCACCTTGCCGCTCCACCTCGCCGACGAGGGCGGCATGGACGGCTTCTACGCGGCGCGGCTGGTGCGCCAGGGCTGAGCCTCAGCCGCCGTTCACCTCGTCGGTTTCCACCCGTCCGTCGATGATGTGGATCTGCCGGTCGCCTGCGCGGGCGAAGTCCGGGTCGTGGGTCACCGCCAGTACGGTCTTGTTCCCTTCATGCACCAGGGCCGACAGGATGTCGCGGACATTGGCGCTGGCCACCGAGTCCAGGTTTCCGGTGGGCTCGTCGGCCAGGATGATCAGCGGGTCGTTGGCGAGGGCGCGGGCGATGGCGACGCGCTGACGCTGCCCGCCCGACAGCTGGTCGGGCCGCTTGCGGATGTGGTCGCCCAGGCCCAGGTCGTCCAGCAGCCGGGCGGCGCGCTCCCTGCGCTCCGCCTCGTTCAGGCGCCCGAGCTTGGCCATGGGCAGCATCACGTTGTCCAGCACCGAGAACTCCGCCAGCAGGAAGTGGAACTGGAACACGAAGCCCAGCTTCTCCAGCCGGATGCGGGCGATCCGACGGTCGTCCAGCGCGCTCACCTCCTCGCCGTCCAGCCAGATCCGGCCCGACGTGGGCATGTCGAGCAGGCCCAGCAGGTAAAGCAGCGACGACTTGCCCGAGCCCGACGGCCCCATGATGCTGACGAACTCGCCGCGGGAGACGCTGAGGCTGGCGTCGCGGACCAGGGTGACCGGCACCTCGCCCGGCAGCACGCGGGTGACGCGCTCGGCCCGCAGCACCTCGGTCATGGCGGCGCTCCGGTCATGCCTGGCCCCGCAGGATGTCGACGGGATGCACCATGCCCGCCTTGCGGGCGGGGAAATAGGCGGCGCCCATGGCCGAGGCGGTGGCGAAGGCGCAAGCCATCAGCACCTGGTCGAGCCCCCAGTAGATCGGCAGGTTGATCGCGCCGGTGAAGCCCGGCGGCTCGAAGCTGAGGGAGTTCAGCACCGCCATCAGCAGCAGGCCGACGGAGACGCCGGACAGGCTTCCCAGCGCGCCGATGATGGTGCCTTCCCACAGAAACACCCGGCGGATGTCGCGGGCGGTGAAGCCCATGGACTTGAGGATGGCGATGTCGCGGCGCTTCTCCATCACCACCGTGGAGATGATGTTGTAGATGCCGAACGAGGCCACCACCAGGATGGCGCTCACCACGCTGTACATGATGATGTTGCGCACCAGCAGCACGGACATCAGGTTTTCCGACGCCTCCTGCCACGACTTGGAGCGGTAGCCGATGCGCTTCTCGATGCGCGCCGCCACGGCCCGCGCCGCATACGGGTCGTCGAGCTGGATCACCAGCAGGTTGGCCCGGTCCGGCCGGTTGAGCAGCGTCTGCGCCCGCTTCAGCAGGACGTAGGCTTGCCCCTCGTCCACGGCGCTCACGCCGGTTTCGAACAAGCCCACGATCTTCATCGTGCGGATGAGCCCGACGGGTGACGACACGGTCAGGTTGTCGCCCATCTTGAGGTTCAGCTTCTTCGCCAGCGCACGGCCGATGATGATGCCGTTGGGATTGGCCGACAGCTCCTCCAGCGAGCCGGCGACGATCTTGTCCTCGATGTCGCTCACCCCGGTCATCATCTCCGGCACCACGCCGTTCATCAGCACGCCCTCGTCCTTGCCGGCATAGGTCAGGATGATCTGTCCGGAGAGCACCGGGGCGACGCGCACCCCCGGCAGCCGGGCGATCCAGTCCATCTTCTGCTTGTAGCCGCGGATGCCGCGCACATCGGTCTTGGGCTTGACGTTGGAGATGGCGACGGCGGCGCCCGGATACTCGCGGGCCGCCGGCTGCTCGGGCGGGTTGCGAAACTCGTCGCTGATGGTGATGTGCGGCTCGGAGTCGATCAGCCGGCTGATGAAGTCCTGCTCCGAGCCGCGCATCAGCGAGCTGACCGCCATGAAGAACGCCACGCCCAGCATCACTCCCAGCAGCGACATCAGGGTCTGTCGCCGCCGGCTGAGCAGGTGGGTGACGGCGATCTTGAGGGTCAGCGACACGGCCTAGCCATTCTGCTTGCGGACGATCCTGACCTCCCGGCCGGCCTCGAGCCGGTCTCCGGGCGCGACGACCACGGTCTCGCCCGGCGTCACGCCGGATTCCACCTGGGTCCATTCGTTGCCGGAAATGCCGGTGACCACCGTCCGCGGGTCGGCCTTGCCGTCCTGCACCACCCAGACCTTGCCGTCGGCGATGGCCGACGTCGGCACCAGCGTCGCGTTCTCCTGTTTGCGGGTGATGATGTTGCAGTCGGCGGTCATGCCGATCAGCAGCGGCGTGTCCTTGGGCAGGGCGACGCGCACCCGGAAGCTGCGGGCCACCGGATCACCCTTGGGCGTGATCTCCGAGACGGTGCCGTCGAGCACCTTGTCGGGATAGGCGTCGGCACGGATCAGCACCTTCTGGCCGGCCTTGACCTGGGGAATGTCCTCCTCGTCCACCTCGACGGAAACCCTGAGGGGTGCGCAGCACGCCATCCAGAACAGGGTCTCGCCGGGGGTGAACACCTGGCCCGGCTCGCCGTCGCGCTTGATGATGCGGCCGGATTCGGGCGCGCGCAGCACCATGTCGGCGATCTGCTTGCGCACCCGCGCCAGCGACGCCTTGGCGGTCTCGAGGTCGTTGCGGGCCTGGTCGCGGGCGACGCCGGTGCCCACGCCCCGGGAATACAGCTCGGCGGCGCGGTCGTACTGGTTCTGGGCGAAGCGCACGCGGGCCTCCCATTCCCGTTCCGACTGGGCCAGTTCCTCGCTGTCGAAGACGGCCAGCTTCTGGCCCTTCTCCACCTGGTCGGATTCTTCCGCGAGCAGCTGCACCAGGCGGCCGGTCTGCTTGGGCGCGATCGGCATCATCACCGTCGGCTCCACCGTGCCCGAGGCGTAGACCGCCTGCACCGCCGGCCCGGTCTTGGCGAGGGCCACCTGCACCGGCACCGGGCCTTCCCGCCACCACAGGGCCGCGGCGGCGCCGGCCACCAGCACGACGGCGACGACGGCGCGTAAAATCCATTTGTTCATCTGCGTTGACCGGGCTGTCGCTAGGGCTGCCACATCGGTGGCATAACACACAGATAGTTACCATACGGTAGGCCTGCGATGCGTAAGCGTCGCAAAGCGCCATGTCACGGAAAAACAAGCGTTCCGCTTGCGGGCGCAAATGCAAGTTGGTAAGCACGGTCCATGCAAAAACCGGTTCGGATCTCCCCGTCCATCCTGTCCGCTGATTTCGCGAAGTTGGGCGAGGAAGTCGGTGCGATCACGGCTGCCGGCGCCGACTACATCCACATCGACGTGATGGACGGTCATTTCGTGCCCAACCTCACCATCGGCCCCGGCGTCGTGAAGGCCCTGCGCCCGCACAGCGACCGGCCGTTCGACGTGCACTTGATGATCTCGCCGGTCGATCCGTTCATCGAGGCGTTCGTGGACGCCGGCGCCGACATCGTCACCGTGCATCCGGAAGCCGGGCCGCACCTCCATCGCACGCTGCAGTCCATCAAGGCCGCGGGCGTCAAGGCGGGCGTGTCGCTCAACCCGGCCACGCCGGTCGAAGCGGTGGACTACGTGCTCGGCGATGTGGACCTGATCCTGGTAATGAGCGTTAATCCGGGATTCGGCGGGCAGTCCTTCATCGACAGCCAGCTTGCCAAGATAGAAAGGCTGCGTACCATGATCGACCGGAGTGGCCGGACGATCGATCTGGAAGTGGACGGCGGCGTAACGCCCGAAACCGCCCGGCAGGTGGTAGCCGCAGGGGCCGACGTGCTCGTCGCCGGCACGGCGGCGTTCAGGGGAGGAGCAGCGCGCTATGCGGATAACATTCGCCAGTTGCGCGGCGTGACCGGCTGAAGCGCTGGAGCGCCATGGCCAGGAAGGCGAAAAGCAGCTTTGTAGACCCGACGCGCGGCGTGCCGCGCGGCCTGCGCGACCGGCTGCGCAATGCCTATTACGGCACGTTCCTGTACCGCCGGGTGCTGAAGGGCGTCCACCCGGTCCAGATCAAGTTCAATCCCAAGGACCATTGGGGCGGCGACGTGGCGGTGGCCGACGCGCTGTTCCGCGGCCAGTACCGCTTCGCCGGCTACACGGTCAACGCCCCCAACGAGAATCCCTGGCGCCTGAGGGCGCCCAGTCAGGCGTGGCTCGACGAACTGCACGGCTTCGGCTGGCTGCGGCATTTCCGCGCCCAGGGCGGCGACGCCGCCAAGCGCCACGTGGAGGCGCTGATCAAGAAGTGGCTGCAGGACTACCAGGACTGGGACCCGGTGGCCTGGCAGCCCGAGGTGATCGCCTACCGGCTGATCGCGTGGATGAGCAACGCCTCCATGGCGGTCAGCACCCAGGACCTGGTGCACCATAGCGCGGTGATGAACAGCATGGCGCGCCAGGCGCGGCACCTGTCGCGCACGGCGGCCACCGCCCGCGACGGCCTGCCGAAGCTGATCGCCGTCATCGGCCTGGTCTACAGCGGCTTCTGCCTGCCGGAGGGCGCGCGCCGCATGTCCAAGGGGCTCCAGCTGCTGGAGCGCGAACTAGGCCGCCAGGTGCTGGCCGACGGCTGCATCGTCACCCGCAATCCCAGCGAGCAGTTCGAGGCGCTGCGCGCGCTGGTCGCCCTCAAGGCCGACCTCCGCGCCGCCAACCAGGACGTGCCCAACTACATCCAGCGCGCCATCGACCGCATGGCGCCCATGCTGCGCTTCTTCCGGCTGGGCGACGGCAAGCTCGCCCTGTTCAACGGCAGCTTCGAGGAATCGGAGGCCGAGATCGACCAGGTGCTGGCCGCCGCCAAGGCCCAGGGCAAGCCGCTGGGCGGCGCCATCTATTCGGGCTTCCAGCGGGTCCAGGCGGGCCAGACCATCCTGCTGATGGACGCCGGCTCGCCGCCGCCGGGCGACCTCAGCGTCAACGCCCATGCCGGCCTCAACAGCTTCGAGATGTCGGTCGGCGCCGACCGGCTGATCACCAATTGCGGCTCCAGCGACCAGATGACGGCCGAGGGCTGGCACAAGGTGAGCCGCACCACCGCCGCCCATTCCACCCTGATCATCGACAACAAGAACTCGTTCCCCATCCTTGAGAACCACCGCATCGGCAAGCGGCCCAAGAAGGTGCTGGCGGTGCGCGACGAGATGGACGACACCGTCGCCCTCGACATCACCCACTACGGCTACGTCCAGGCGTTCGGCTACGAGCACGAGCGCATCCTCAAGGTGGCGCGCAGCGGCAAGCAGGTGGAAGGCATCGACGCGCTGAAGTCGGTCAACCGCAAGCGACGCCCGAAGGCGCCGTTCGACATCCGCTTCCACCTGCCGCCCGGCGTCGACGCCCGCCGCACGGTGGACGGCGGCGCGGTGGAGCTGACCCTGCCTGGCGGCGCACAGTGGCGGTTCGAATCCACCCACGGCGTCAACGTCGAGGAAAGCGTCTACATGGGCGAGCGCGGCCATCTGCAGCGGTCGCGCCAGCTCGTGGTGTCGGGCACGACGGGTGCCCCGCACCTGCAGGTGAACTGGCGCCTGCTCAAAGTCTGAAAACTCAAGCAAGAACAAGAAAGATCGTCATGACCGAACAACCCATCCGCAGGGCACTGCTTTCCGTTTCCGACAAGACCGGCCTGGTCGAACTGGGGCGCTTCCTGGCCGGACGCGGCGTTGAGATCCTCTCCACCGGCGGCTCCGCCAGGCTGCTCGCCGACAACGGCGTGCCGGTGCGGGAAGTCGCCGACTACACGGGCTTTCCCGAGATGATGGACGGCCGGGTGAAGACGCTGCATCCCAAGGTCCACGGCGGCCTGCTGGGCCTGCGCGACAAGCACGCCGCTGCCATGGCGGAGCACGGCATCGGCGGCATCGACCTGCTGGTGGTCAACCTCTATCCGTTCGAGGCCACCGTGGCGCGCGGCGCCGGCTTCGAGGAGTGCATCGAGAACATCGACATCGGCGGCCCGGCTATGATCCGCTCCGCCGCCAAGAACCACGGTTTCGTCACCGTCGTCGTCGACGCCGCCGACTACGAGGCGGTGACCGCCGACATGGCGTCCCATGACGGCGCCACCACCCTGGAGACCCGTCGTCGCCTGGCGGCGAAGGCCTACGCCCGCACCGCCGCCTACGACGCCGCCATCGCCGGCTGGTTCGCCGGCCAGCTCGGCGAGGCCTTCCCCGAGCGCCTGACCGTCTCGGGAACCCTGCGCCAGACCCTGCGCTACGGCGAGAACCCGCACCAGCAGGCGGCGTTCTACGCTTCCGGCGACGGCCGGCCCGGCGTCGCCAGCGCACGCCAGCTGCAGGGCAAGGAACTCAGCTACAACAACCTCAACGACACCGACGCGGCTTACGAACTGGTGGCGGAGTTCGACCCGGCCGAGGCGCCCGCCGTCGCCATCATCAAGCACGCCAACCCGTGCGGCGTGGCGGTGGCCGGCTCCATGGCCGAGGCCTATCGCCGGGCGCTCGCCTGCGACCCGGTCAGCGCCTTCGGCGGCATCATCGCCCTCAACCGGGCGCTGGACGCCGAGACGGCCACCGAGATCGCCCGGATATTCACCGAGGTGATCATCGCGCCCGACGCTTCGGAGGAGGCGCGGCAGATCATCGCCGGCAAGAAGAACCTGCGGCTGCTGCTGGCCGGCGGCCTGCCCGATCCGGCGGCGCCGGGCATGATGGTGAAGTCGGTGGCGGGCGGCTACCTGCTGCAGAGCCGTGACAACGGCCGCGTCGCGCGCGACGGCCTCAAGGTGGTCACCAGGCGAGCGCCCAGCGAGCGGGAGCTGGACGACCTGCTGTTCGCCTTCCGGGTCTGCAAGCACGTCAAGTCGAACACCATCGTCTACGTCAAGGACGGCGCCACGGTGGGCGTCGGCGCCGGCCAGATGAGCCGGGTGGATTCGGCACGCATCGCCGCCCGCAAGGCGGAGGACGCGGCCGAGGCGGCGGGCCTCGCCGAGCCGCTGACCCGGGGTTCGGTGGTGGCCTCGGATGCGTTCTTCCCGTTTGCCGACGGCCTGCTGGCGGCGGCCCAGGCGGGCGCCACGGCGGTGATCCAGCCGGGCGGCTCCATGCGCGACCAGGAGGTGATCGACGCGGCCGACGAGGCCGGTCTCGCCATGGTCTTCACCGGCATGCGCCACTTCCGCCACTGAGCCCGTCGCCGGGTGCGGCCGTGCCGGTTCAGATCGCCGCGAACACGCCCCTGATCTGACGGGCGACGTAGCCCAGCTTGCCGACCGTGAGCGGGCCGCTGGTGCTCAGCTCGGTGATCAGCTCGCCGGCGCGCTCGAGGGCCTTGGCGTGGCGCGCCTGCCACGCCTCCAGGCCGCCCTGTTCCAGCGCCATGGCCGCGAGCGCCCGTTGCTGGTCATACAGATCCTCGACGATGCTGCCGAGCGCCAGGTGGTCCCAGTGGTCGTGGACGCTGACCATTTCCCGCGCCTCCCGCAGCCAGTCGAGGCCGCTGCGCTCGCCCACGGCGAAGTAGGTGCGGGCGATCTCGTCGACGGGCGCCGAAGCTCGCTCGCGCAGCAGCACCAGGTCGCCGCCGGCGGACACCGGCGCCAGCGAGGCGATCCGGCGGGCCAGGTCGTCGGGCACGCCTTTCTCGGTCAGGTAGCGGGTCTGGTGGGCGATGCGCTCGCCGGTCTGGGCCTGCATCAGCGCCGGCGAGGCCAGCAGGTCCTGCATGCCGCCCTGGAACCGCTCGACCGTGCTGCCGATGTCGAGCGGCAGCCCGAGATGGGTCAGGAACCAGATCGCCATGCGGTGCAGCACTTCCTTGGCTTCCAGGATCATGTAGGTCTGCACATGGGCGGGCAGCACGTTGTCGAGCGCGTCGATCTCGTCCCACACGCCCTGCAGGCCCAGCACCTCGCGGGCGGCCAGGTAGCTGGCGGCGATCTGGTCGACGGGCGCGCCGCTCTCCTCGGCGACCCGGGTGACGAAGGTGATGCCGGCGCGGTTGATGATCTCGTTGGCGACCACCATGGCGATGATGTCGCGGCGCAGCTGGTGGTCGCGGATTTCCTTCTCGAACCGCTCGCGCATGGCGGGCGGGAAGTAGTCGATCAGGTCGCGGGAGATCCAGCCGTCGTCGGGCAGCTCGCTGCGCACAAGCCGGCGCTGCAGTGAATTCTTCGCGTAGGCCATCAGCACGGCCAGCTCGGGCCGGGTCAGGCCCTCGCCGTTGGCCTGGCGGCGGCCCAGCTCCTCGTCGTCCGGCAGGAATTCGACGGGCCGTTCCAGCACGCCTTCGTGTTCCAGGCGGTGCATGAACCGGGCCTCGGCCTCCAGCTGCTCCAGGGAGCGCGCGATGGTGGTGGAGAGGGTTTCGGTCTGGCGGTAGTTGGTGTTCAGCACCAGTCGGCCGACGTCCTGCTCCATTTCCTGCAGCAGCGCGTTGCGCTGCTTCATGGTGAGGTCGCCGTTCGCGACCACGCCGTTGAGCAGGATCTTGATGTTCACTTCATGGTCGGAGCAATCGACGCCGCCGGAATTGTCGACCGCGTCGGTGTTGATCCGGCCGCCCTTGCGCGCGAACTCGATGCGGCCACGCTGCGTCAGGCCCAGATTGCCGCCTTCGCCGACCGCCTTGAACCGCAGCTCCCTGCCGTCGACCCGCAGCATGTCGTTGGCCCGGTCGCCCACCTCCGCGTTGGTTTCGTCGCTCGCCTTGACGTAGGTGCCGATACCGCCGACCCACAGCAGGTCCGCCTCCGCCAGCAGCATCGCGCGGATCAGCTCGGCCGGGGTGGTGTGCTCGGCGTCCAGCCCGGTCAACGCCTTCATCTGCGGCGTCAGCGCAATGGACTTGAGCGACCGGGCGCAGACGCCGCCGCCCTCGGGGATGAGCTTGGAAGCGTAGTCGGCCCAGCTGGAGCGCGGCAGCTCGAACAGGCGCCGCCGCTCCCCGTAGCTGGCTTCGGGATCCGGCTCCGGATCGACGAAGACGTGGCGGTGGTCGAACGCGGC
>WGNW01000104.1 GCA_016124315.1 Alphaproteobacteria bacterium | reverse complement strand
GTTCTACCCGCTGTCGTTCAAGCGGGAGAAGGACACCGAGTTCCGCGACGCCGTGGTCACCCTGCTGCTGGACAATTCGGGCTCCATGCGGGGCCGGCCGATCACCATCGCCGCCATCTGTGCCGACATCCTGGCGCGCACCCTGGAGCGCTGCCACGTGAAGGTGGAGATCCTGGGCTTCACCACCCGCGCCTGGAAGGGCGGCCAGTCCCGCGAGAAGTGGCTGGCGAACGGCAAGCCGCCGGCGCCGGGACGGCTCAACGACCTGCGCCACGTGGTCTACAAGTCGGCCGACGCGCCGTGGCGGCGGGCGCGCAAGAATCTGGGCCTGATGCTCAAGGAAGGCCTGCTGAAGGAGAACATCGACGGCGAGGCGCTGCTGTGGGCCCACGAACGGCTGCTCGGCCGGTCGGAGAACCGCCGCGTGCTGATGGTGATCTCCGACGGCGCGCCGGTGGACGACTGCACCCTGTCGGCCAACCCGGCCAACTACCTGGAGCAGCACCTGCGCCAGGTAGTGAACTGGATCGAGGAACGCTCGCCGGTGGAGCTGATCGCCATCGGCATCGGCCACGACGTCACCCGCTACTACAAGCGGGCCGTCACCATCACCGACGCCGAGCAGCTCGGCGGCGCCATCACCGAGCAGCTCGCCTCCCTGTTCGACGAGGAAGACTCGAAATCCCGCCGGGGCGGCGCCCGCCGCATCGCCTGACCGCTCCCGGCCGCGGCCGATTCGCGCTATGGTAGACCTCCCAACTGCGGAGGAATCGTCATGACTTTCAGGCACCTGAAGCCGGCCGGCCTGGTGGCGGCCGGCGCCATCGTCGCGGCACTGCTGCTGTGGACGCCCGGCAACGCGCAGTCGCCCAACAACGGGCTCGCCTTCTCCAACGGCTGGATTCCCGTGGGCATGAACACCACCGGCGACCCGGCGCTGCCCAGCGTCGCCTGGTTCTACAACCGGGACGACGGCCGCGTGGTGTCCTGCAGGCACGCCGCCGACGACAACCCGCCGGTCTGCTCGCCACCCGCGCACCTGCCCTGAGCGGCAGCAACCCCGTCGTCGCGGGGACGGCGTGCACAGGCCTCCACCTGATTGCCGCGCCCCTGCGGGGCTCGCAACGACGTCACCGGGAGCTTCGCAAGCCGGCGACAACGGGCGGCGGCGGATGCGCCTTCCCTTTTCTCGGGAGAGCCCCATAATGGCGCCCGCTTCATGGTAGCCACACACGGGACATGGATGGAACGCGCGCTTCGCGGCCTGATCGTTTGCGCGCTGGCGCTCGCCGCCTGCGCGGTTCACGCCAAGGAACCCCACGTCAAGAAGCCGCACGTTGAGGTGAAGGCGATCCCGTTCAACTCGCAGGATCCCGCCGAGGTCCGCAACGGGCGGTTGACGTTCCTGGGCGGGCTGCAGCTCTCGTCGAAGCACTGGCTGTTCGGCGGCTTCTCCGCCCTCGAGGTGACGCCCGACGGCAAGCGGATGCTGGCGCTGAGCGACCGCGCGACCTGGTGGACCGCAGACTTCGTGCTGAAGGACGGCATTCCCGTCGGCCTCACCAACAACCGCCTGACGCCGCTCGCCGGCGCCGACGGCGAGATGCTGCCCCCCGACGACACCGACGCGGAAGGCATGAGCCTGTCGCCGGACGGCGTCGTCTACGCCTCCTTCGAGCGCCACCACCGCATCTCCCGGTTCGTGCTGCCGGACCCGAACGACATCGCCAGCGTCGCCCACTCGCGCGAGGAGGTGCTGCCGGCGCCGCCGGGCCTCGACCAGGCGCCCGAGAATGGCGGCCTCGAGGCCCTCGCCCGGCTGCGCGACGGCAGGCTGTTCGCGCTCACCGAGGAGATGCCGGCCGGCCCGGGCTACTACCGGGGCTGGATCGGCCGGAGCGGCACCTACCGGCCGATCGATTTCCCCGTGGTGCCGCCCTACAAGAACACCGACGCGGCCCAGCTTCCCAACGGCGACGTGCTGGTGCTGCAGCGCCGCTACAGCCTGCTGGGCGGCCTCGGCGCGCGGCTGTGCGAGGTTCCGGCCGGCAGCCTGGAGCCCGGCGCCCGGGTGGTGTGCGAGCCGGTGGCAGAGATGCAGCCGCCCGAGAACATCGACAACATGGAAGGCCTCGCCATCCGCCGCAACGAGGCCGGCCAGATCATCCTCTACATGATATCCGACGACAATTTCTCGGCGCTGCAGCGCACCGTGCTGCTGGTCTTCCGGCTGGAGCCACCGGGCGGCGGACGTTAACTGGGAAATCCGGGCTCGCGCATCCGGAACACCATGTCCTCGCGGTCCCGCCGCCCGCGCCGCATCATGTCGACGAGCGGCTGCTCGGTCCAGGCCGCGTGGTGGGGCAGCCGGCCGCTGAGCTCGTAGGCGAAGACGCGCCGCGCGATCCGCCATTCGCCGTCGCGCTTCTCGAACCGGTCCAGGTAGCGGCCCGTGGTCAGGTTGTTGAACGCCGCCTGTCCCTCGGGCCGGTTCTCGCTGAGGCCGATGAAATAGGTCTCGCCCCAGGCGACGTCCCCGTCCAGTTCGATGCCGATGTTGCAGATGTTGTGCGCCGCGCCCGCGGTCTTGTCGCCGCGCGCGTTCACCAGCCAGTCGATGAAGTCGCCGACGGGTCCGTCGAAGAACGAGGCGTAGACGTGGGCGTCGGGCCAGTAGGCGCCGCGCAGGATGTCCGGATCGAGCCGGTCCACGCCCCGGCTGACCCGCGCCAGCACGTCGCGGATGGCGTCCTTGTCGAGGACCGCCAGCACCCGGCGGTATTCTGCGTCGCTCAGTACCGGCACCGTTCGTCTCCCCGTCTGCCGCTCAGAAATGCATGCCCTTCACCTGGCCGCCGTCGACGATGACGTTCTTGCCGGTGACCCAGCTGGCGCGGGGACTGAGCAGGAACACCACCACGTTCGCCACCTCCTCCGGCGTGCCGTAGCGCCCCAGGGCGATGCCGTCGAGGATGGTCCGATAGAGCTCGGGGCGGTTGAGCTGGATGCGGTGCCAGGAGCCGCCCTCGAAATAGATCGATCCGGGCGAGACCACGTTGACGCGGACCCCCTTGGGGCCGAACGCCTGCGCCAGCTGCTCGCCATAGGTGATCAGCGCCGCCTTCATGGCGTTGTAGGCCTGCGGCGTCAGGAACGTCTCGACGGCCCCCCGTGCTGGCCATGAACACCACCGAGCCCCGCGACGCCTCAAGGCGCGGCGTCAGTTCCTCGATGCCGCGCACCGCGCCCAGCAGGTCGACCTCAAGGTTGTTGCGCCAGTGCTGCTCCGTGCCGCCGCCGCCGCCCGCCGAGACGTTGGAGACGAACATGTCGCAGCCGCCCAGCCGCTCGGCCGACCGCCGCAGCCAGTCCCGGTAGGCGTCGCCGTCGGCGATGTCGACCGCCTCGCCGAACGCGCTCTCGCCCAGCGCCTCGCCGGTTTCCGCAACGGCCTCGGCGTTGCGGGCGCAGAACGCCACCTCGGCGCCCTCCTCCGCCAGCAATGCCGCGATCCGGCGGCCCAGTCCGCGTGTCGCGCCGGTGACGATGGCCTTCTTTCCGCTGATCCCCAGATCCATGGCTGTCCCCTGTTATCGGTCGGTGGCGTCCGGGAACGGCTCGACGCCGTCTTCCACGGGCAGTTTGAGGGAATTGAGCGTCACCGCCACCAGCATGAACTGGCCGACGACGAAGATCAGGTCGATGAGCTGCGCGGGGGTGTAGCGCGCCGCAAGCTCGCGCCACGTCGCCTCGCCGATCGTCCAGGCGCTCTGGATTTCGTCGACCGCCGCCAGCAGGGTCCGTTCGTGATCGGGCAGCAGGGCCGTGTCCGGACCCTCCACCACCCCGCGGAAGTCGTCGTCGGTGAAGCCCAGCCGGCGGCACAGCCGGCCGTGCAGCCCCCACTCGTAAGCGGAACGGGTGTTCCAGGCGACGCGCAGGATGGCGATCTCGCGGTCCCGCTCGGGCAGCGCGTTCTCGCGCAGGATATGGATGCCGAACACCATCCAGCGCTTCAGGGTCTCGGGATTGTTGGCCACCGCCCGGTGCAGCATGAACGGCCAGTCGCGCAGGATGTCCCGCACGTCCTCCGGCGCGGCGTCCGGGTCGACCAGGGGAACTCGCGGACCGTCGTCCATCGGGGCCTTTCGGAAGGGCGCCCGCAACCGGCGCGGGCTTGCAATCTTCTGACAACCTTGTATAAATCATGGCTGGCCCCTGCGCAACCCAAGGGAGGCGACGATGAGCGACCGCCGACGCCGGTCCGCCGACAGGCCTCGCGGAACCCGGACCGCACCGAAGCCCAATCCGAACGGCCCGACGGTCCAGGAACTGCTGGAGCAGGAGCGCACGGAGGTTCCGCCGGTCCTGCGCAAGACCGGGTCGGTCTTCCTGGGCGAGGAGCCGATCGGCAAGGAGCGCTATACCAGCCAGGCCTTCTTCGACCGCGAGATGACCCACATGTGGTCGCGGGTCTGGCAGATGGCCTGCCGGGCCGACGACATCCCGGCCGTGGGCGACTACGTGGTGCACCGGATCGGCGACACGTCGCTGCTGGTGGTGCGCGCCGAGCCCGGGCGCATCCGGGCGTTCTACAATGTCTGCCTGCACCGCGGCCGCCTGCTGCGCGAGGAGGACGGCCACGCCGAGGAGTTCCGCTGCCCGTTCCACGCCTTCACCTGGCGCCTGGACGGCAGCTGCAAGCAGATCACCAGCCAGTGGGACTTCGAGTACCTCGACAAGGACAGCTTCGGCCTGCCGGAAGTCCACGTGGACACCTGGGGCGGCTTCGTGTTCGTCAACCTGGACGACGACCCCGAGCCGCTGCAGAGCTATCTGGAGGACGTGCCGGCGGACTACGCCACCCGCGGCTGGTCGCTCGAGGGCCGCGCCAAGACGGTCCACGTGCAGAAGGTGAACCGGTGCAACTGGAAGGTGGCGCTGGAGGCGTTCATCGAGTCCTTCCACGTGCTGGAGACCCATCCCGGCATCATGCCCTATATCGGCGACGCCTATACCCAGTACGACGTCTGGCCGGACAAGCGGCACTCCACGCGCATGATCGTGCCCCGCGGCATCCATTCGCCCCACATGGCGCCGATCAGCGACCTGGAGGTCTACCGCTCCGGCGCCAAGGTCTACGCGCCCGACCAGACCAGGGAGCTCGAACTGCCGGAGGGCCTGACGCCGCGCCAGGCCATGGGCGACCTGCGCCGCGATTTCCTGGCGCGGACCGCCGGCATCGACACGTCGGGCCTCACCGACTGCGAGGTGCTGGACACCATCCAGTACCACATCTTCCCCAACCTGGTGTGCTGGGCGGGCTGGAACACCTTCATGATGTACCGTTTCCTGCCCAACGGCACGGACGTCGACTCGTCGATCATGGAGGTGATGTTCCTGGTGCCCCGGGTCGAGGGGCGGCGCTACGAGGAGCGGCGCGAGCCCACCCGGCTGACCGCCGACCAGAAATACACCGACGCGCCCGAGCTGGGCCGCACCGGCGGCGTCTTCGAGGAGGACACCTCCAACATGGCGGCGGTCCACAAGGGCCTGAAGGCGATGAAGGGACCGGGCGCCCGCCTCGCCTCCTACCAGGAGAACCGCATCCGCTTCTTCCACGCCATCCTCGACTCCTACCTGGAGCGCCCGCTTGGCTGACCGGGCGCGCCGGGCGGCGACCCCGGACGCGGGACGGATCCGGCTGCCGGACCCGACCGCGCTGGAGGCTGGAGAACTGTCCAAGAGCGCGCGGACCCGGACTCGGATCATGGAGGCCGCGGTGGAGTGCCTCGCCGTGACCGGCTATGCCGGCACCACGACCACCACCGTCGCCCAGCGGGCCGGCCTGACCCGCGCCGCCATGCTCTACCACTTCCCGTCGCGCATGGCGCTGCTGGAGGCGGTCATCTACTACGTCACCCGCCGGCGCAACGAGAAGTACATGGCGGCCATGGAAGGCATCCCGCGAGGCGCCGGCTTCTACGGCGCGGTCATCGACAAGGCGTGGGAACAGACCGGCACCAGCGAGTTCAAGGCGTTCAGCGAACTCGCCGCCGCCGCCCGCACCGACATGGAACTGGCGGCGATCTTCGGCCCGGCGATGGCGGAATACGACCGGGTGCGGCGGCAGGCCGCACAGGAGCTGTTCCCCCAGGAGATGATCGACAAGCCCTGGTTCAACCTGCGCCGCGACGTGGCGCGGTTCCTGGTGGAAGGGCTCGCCCAGCAGCAGGACGCGCTGTCGTTCAACGCCGACGGCCGCCGCCAGGCGATCCTCGATTTCCTCAAGGCGCTGGAGACCACGGAGGAAGGCCGCGCCCTGATGGCCCGCCTGGCCCGCGGCACCGGCGGCGGGCGTGATCGCGGCTAGGTCCATGCCCTTTTTGTACAAGTGTCCACTTCAATGATTGACATCTATACAAGGGTGTAAAATCCTTGGACGCGAGGCGGGCCGGGCGCATCCCGGCGCCTCCGGGGAGGGAGCCGCGCATGAGCCAGATCAGCTACAATCCGGTGGACGACGAGAACGTCGAGTGCCCCTATCCGCTGTTCGCCGCCCTGCGCCGCGAGGCGCCGGTGCACTACTCGCCCGAGCTGGGCTACTACCTGGTCACCCGCTACGAGGACTGCGTCGCGGTGATGCTCAACACCGACGCGTTCAAGGGCTTCGGTCCCGCCCCCATCGGCCTGGAACTGGCCGAGGTCTGCCCCGCCGACCCGAGACGCCTGCACCGGCCGCAACAGGGGCTGGGACTCGCCATGAGCAAGGAGGGCGCCGCCTACCGCCGCAGCCGCCGGCTGTTCAACGCGGCGCTGTCGCCCGAGGTGCTGGCGGCGCTGGAGCCCGACATCCGCCGCATCGTCGGCGACCTGATCGACCAGTGGATCGACGCCGGGACGGTGGAATTCATCGACCGCTTCGCCAGCGCCGTGCCGGCGCGGGTAATCGCCGTGATGCTGGGCTATCCGGAGGCGGACTGGCAGACCTACCGCCGCTGGGCCGACAGCTTCATCGACGCCATCAGCGGCCTGGTGCTGCCCGACGGACGCGAGCAGGAAGTGATGGCCGAGCGGGCGGCCACCTTGGCGTTCCAGCAGGAGCGCGTCGCCGAGCAGTGGGAGGACCCGGAGTCGTTCGTCGGCCGGCTGCGCCGCATCCGGCACCACGACGACGTCCCGTCGACCCGCGAGGAACTGGCGAGCCTGAGCCTGAGCCTGCTCACCGGCGGCCTCGACACCACCACCAACCTGCTGGGCAACGCCATGTACGAGCTGGCCAGCCGCCCCGGCCACTGGCAGAGGCTCCGGCGGACGCCGGCGCTGATCCCCAACATGATCGAGGAGGCGCTGCGGCACGAGCCGCCGACCACCGGCCTCTACCGCTCCTGCGTGGCGGACACCGAGGTGGGCGGCACGCTGATCCCCAGGGGCGCGGGGCTGATGGTCTGCTTCGCCTCGGGCAACCGGGACGAGGCGCAGTTCCCCGAGCCGGAGAGCTTCGACATGGAGCGGGACAACGCCCGCGCCAACATCTCGTTCGGCAAGGGCATGCGGTTCTGCCCCGGCGCGCCGCTCGCCCGCCTGGAAGGCCGGATCGCCTTCGAGGAACTGACCCGCCGGCTGGCGGACGTCAGGCTGTCGCCCAGCCGCAACGACTTCCGGCACATCCCCAGCCTGCTATTCCGCCGGCTGCAGCGGCTCTGGCTGGACGTCGACGCCGCCTAGCGAAGGCCATCGGTGCAAACAAAAAGGGCACGCGCCGGGCGCGTGCCCTTCGGATTCGGCTGGGAATGGCTTAGGAAGCGGCGGCCAGCTTGCGCTGCACCCGGCGCTTGAGCGACTGGGCGTTCTCCGACAGCTCGTCGGGCCGCGCCTTCAGCAGGTAGTTGTCGAGGCCACCCCGGTGCTCGACCGAACGCAGCGCCTTGGCGGAGATGCGCAGGCGCACCGTCTCGCCCAGCGCATCGCTGATCAGCGACACCGGCAGCAGGTTCGGCAGGAACCGGCGGCGGGTCCTGTTGTTGGCGTGGCTGACGTTGTTGCCCGTCAGGACGCCTTTTCCGGTCAGTTCGCACACTCGGGACATTCGCTTATCCTCTAGAAACACGGTCGGCGCGCCGCCGCGCGCCGGATCAGGGCGTGGTGTATAGGCCAGCCACGGGATGTCGTCAAGGCTGCCGGGGCGGGAAATGCCGCTTTCCCGGGAGCCGCGCCGGAGATCAGCCGGCGCCGTGCCGGAACCGCTTCAGCAGCTTGTCGGCGGCGGCGCCCGGGGTGATGCGCCCGCCGGAGACCTCGGCCTCCAGATCGGGAATCCGCTTCGCCACCGACGGCTCGGTCCTGAACGCCTCGATCAGGCCCTCGCGGATCTCGTTCCACATCCAGGCGCGGGCCTGGCTGGCGCGGTTGGAGTGCAGTTCGCCCTTCTCCACCATCACGGATTCGAAGTCGGTCACCGCGTCCCACACCTCGCCGATCCCCTTGCCGGCGAGCGCCGAGGTGAGCAGCACGTGGGGCTTCCAGTTCGGGCTGCGCGGCCGCATCAGCTTGAGCGCCGAATTGTACTGGGACTGGGCCAGCTTGGCCGGCTGCTCCAGCGCGCCGTCGGCCTTGTTGACGACGATCAGGTCGGCCAGCTCCATGATGCCGCGCTTGATGCCCTGCAGGTCGTCGCCGCCGCCGGGCGACTGCAGCAGCAGGAACATGTCGACCATGTCGGCGACCGCCGTCTCGGACTGGCCGACGCCGACGGTCTCGATCAGCACCACGTCGAAGCCGGCGGCCTCGACCAGCAGCATGGCCTCGCGGGTGCGCCGGGCGACGCCGCCCAGGGTCGCGCCCGCCGGTGACGGCCGGATGAAGGCGTCGGGATCCTTGGACAGCTCCTCCATGCGGGTCTTGTCGCCCAGGATGGAGCCGCCGGAACGGGCGGAGGACGGATCGACCGCCAGCACCGCGACCTTGTGGCCGAGGCCGGTGACGTGCTTGCCCAGCGCCTCGATGAAGGTGGACTTGCCGACGCCGGGCGCGCCCGACAGGCCGAGGCGGATCGCCCGGCCCGTGTCGGCCATGATCAGGTCCAGCAGCTTCTGCGCCTCCTGCCGGTGATCGGCGCGGGTCGATTCCACCAGCGTGATGGCGCGGGCCAGCGCCCTGCGCTCGCCGGCCCGGAGCTTGTCTGCGAGATGTTCGGCATTCATGGTCCGGCTGGATGCCACGAAAGCGCGGGGATGAAAAGCCGAATGTGGGCAGCCGGGACGTCCGCCGCCGGAACCTTCGGTCAGTCGACGCGGGCGAAGCCGGCAACCCCGGCGGGCGGGCCGCGGTCGCCGTCGTCTTCGGACCGGCCGACCAGCTCTCGCATGGCGGCGACCGGATCGCCGCCGCCCAGCATGGCCTCCATGCTGCGCACGCACAGCCGGACCGTATCGTCGGCCAGGGCGTAGTATACCAGCTTGGCATCGCGCCGCGTGCGCACCAGGTCGGCCCGCCGCAGCGCGGCGAGCTGCTGGCTCAGCGCCGGCTGGCCAATCCCGGTCGCCGCGTCGATGTCGCCCACCGTCCGCTCGCCGCGCAGCAGGCAGGACAGGATCATCAGCCGCTGCGGCTGGGCGTAGACCCGCAGCTTCTCGGCCGCCACGTCGGCGACGGCGCGGTCCTCGTAGATCATCGTCGTTTCTCCTCGAGCCGGCGGCAGAACCAGTCCGGCGACCGTGCGGCGCCGGTCAGGCTGGTCGCGGGCGGCGCCAGGGCCGGCTGGCCGGGCCGCCAGCCCTCGGGCGTCAGCGCCCGCTCGCCATCGGCGTACTGCAGGGCGGCGACCAGCCGCAGCATCTCGTCCACGGAGCGCCCCACATTGTAGGGATAGCAGGTGATCGCCCGGATCACGCCGTGGGGATCGACGAAATAGCTGGCGCGGATCGACGCGCTGTCGGCGGCGGTCTCGTCGATCATGCCGTAGGCCCGGCCGATGGCCATGCTGGGATCCTCGATCACCGGAAACGGAATCTTCGTGCCGAAGACCTCCTCGATCGCCTGCATCCAGGCGACGTGGGAATAGAGGCTGTCGACCGAAAGCCCCAGCAGGGCGCAATCCATCGCCTCGAACTCGGGTGCCGCCTTGGCCAGGGCGACGAACTCGGTCGTGCACACGGGTGTGAAGTCCGCCGGATGGGAAAAGAACACCAGCCAGCGGCCCCGGAAATCCTCCAGGCTCATCTCGCCCATGGTCGTCCGCGCGCTGAATCCCGGCGCCTTGTCGCCCATGCGGAGCGGTCGCGGCGCGCCCCCGCTGTCTGGGTCTCGCAACTCCATCCCATCACCTCCGGAAAAGCGCCCTTGCTGCCACACGAGCCTCCTTGACGCAACTCGGCTTCTCAATTACATATATCGTGAAATTATGAAAACCACAAGGCGGGAACCATGTCCGACACCACCCTGGAGATCGCCAGCGCCCAGGTTCGCGGCGCGCAGGCGAGCACCCCGATCGTCAGGGCGTTCTTCGACGAGCCTACGTTCACGGTCAGCTACGTCGTCCACGACAGCCGCACCCTGAAGGCGGCCATCGTCGACAGCGTGATGGACTACGACCCGGCGGCCGGGCGGCTGTCCCATGCCTCGGCCGACGCCATCGCCGACTATGTGGGGCAGCGCGGCCTGACGGTGGAATGGCTGCTGGAGACCCATGCCCATGCCGACCACCTGTCGGCGGCGCCCTACCTGCAGCAGAAGCTGGGCGGCAGGCTGGCCATCGGCGCGGAGATCGTCACGGTGCAGCGGACCTTCGGCAAGGTGTTCAACGCCGGCACCGACTTCGCCCGCGACGGCTCGGAATTCGACCGGCTGTTCGCCGACGGCGACCGGTTCCGCATCGGCGACCTGGAAGCGACCGTGCTGCACGTGCCCGGCCACACGCCTGCCGACGTGGCCTACGTCATCGGCGACGCCGCCTTCGTGGGCGATACCCTGTTCATGCCCGACTACGGCACCGCCCGGGCCGACTTCCCCGGCGGCGACGCGCGGCAGCTCTACCGCTCGATCCGCCGCCTGCTGTCGCTGCCCGCCGACACGCGGCGGTTTCTCTGTCACGACTACAAGGCGCCCGGCCGCGACCACTATGAGTGGCAGACCACCGTGGGCGAGGAACGCCGCAACAACGTGCATGTGCACGACGGCGTAGGCGAGAACGAGTTCGTCGCCATGCGCACGGCGCGAGACGCCACCCTGTCCATGCCGCGGCTCATCCTGCCCTCGATCCAGGTCAACATGCGCGGCGGACACCTGCCGCCGAGCGAGGACAACGGCGTCCGCTACCTGAAGATTCCCCTGGACGCCCTCTGACAAGACCGGCCCCGCAAACGGAGGAGACCATCATGAGCTTCAAGGAGATCGCGCCCGGCTTCCACGTCTCGGGACAGCTCCAGCCCGCCGACCTGGACGCGGCAGCCCGGCAAGGCATCCGCTCGGTGATCTGCAACCGCCCGGACGGCGAGGAAGCCGGACAGCCTACGGCCGCGCTCATGGCCGAGAAGGCCCATGAAGCCGGTCTTGGGTTCGCCCACGTGCCGGTGGCCATCGGCGGTCCCACCGCGGCCGACGCCGCGCGAATGGCCGAAGCCCTCGACGCCTTGCCCGGGCCGGTCCTGGCCTACTGCCGGAGCGGCGCCCGTTCGAGCAAGGCCTGGGAAATGGCGCCCCGCCACCACGAGCCCGGGTCGTTCACAAAGGTATGGGACGTGGTCGTGGTCGGCGGCGGCAGCGCCGGCATCGCCACCGCGGCCAGCCTGCTGCGGCGCCGTCACGGCCTGTCGGTCGCCGTCGTCGAACCCGCCGACACGCATTACTACCAGCCCGGCTGGACTATGGTGGGCGCCGGCGTCTTCAAGCCCGAGACGACGCGCCGCCCGATGGCATCGGTGATGCCTCACGGCACGGAATGGATGCAGACGGCCGCGTCCGGATTCTCGCCGGACGAGAACCTGGTCTACCTGGAGAACGGCACCTGCCTCGCCTATCGGACGCTGGTCGTCGCACCCGGCATCACGCTGGACTGGGACGCGATTCCCGGCCTCGCCGAAACCCTCGGCCGCAACGGTGTCACCTCCAACTACCGCTACGACCTGGCCCCCTACACCAACCGCCTGGTCGAGGAACTGACCGCCGGCCGGGCACTGTTCACCCAGCCGCCCATGCCCATCAAGTGCGCCGGCGCGCCGCAGAAGGCGATGTATCTGAGCTGCGACCGCTGGCGCGACGCCGGCCGGCTCGGCAATATCGACGTGCAGTTCCACACGGCGGGCGCCGCGCTGTTCGGCGTCGCCGCCTATGTGCCGGCGCTGATGGACTATGTCCGCCGCTACGACATTCACCTCAACCTGCAGTCCAGACTGGTTGCGGTGGACGGCGGCGGGCGCACCGCCACCTTCGAGCGGCAGGACGGCGACGGCACCGTGCGGCGGGAGGAGCTGGGCTTCGACATGCTGCACGCGGTGCCGCCCCAGGTGGCGCCCGAGTTCATCCGTACCAGCCCGCTGGCGGCGGCGAGCGGCTTCGTCGAGGTGGACGAGGCGACGCTGCAGCATCCGCGCTATCCCAGCGTCTTCGCGCTGGGCGACGGCTGCTCCGCCTCCAACGCCAAGACCGCGGCGGCCGTGCGCAAGCAGGCGCCGGTGGTCGCCGAGAACGTGCTCTCGGTACTGGCCGGCAAGGAGCCCGTCGCCGTCTACGACGGCTACGGGAGCTGCCCGCTGACCGTCGAGCGAGGCAAGATCGTGCTGGCGGAGTTCGGCTACGGCGGCAAGCTGCTGCCCACCTTCCCCAACTGGATGCTGGACGGCACCAAGGCCACGCGCGCCGCCTGGTTCCTCAAGGACCGGGTGCTGCCGCCGTTCTACTGGAACGGCATGCTCAAGGGATACGAATGGATGGTCAAGCCCGCCCACAAGGGCGACCGTCCGGCCGCCTGACGATCATGCTCGACACCCTGCAATACGCCCTGGGCGCCGTCAGCGGCGGTCTCGTGGGCTTCACCCTCGGCCTCGTCGGCGGCGGCGGCTCCATCCTCGCGGTGCCGCTGATCTTCTACCTGGTCGGGGTGCCGTCGGCGCACATGGCGATCGGCACCAGCGCGCTCGCGGTCGCGGCCAACGCGGCGACGGGCCTGATCAGCCACGCCCGCTCCCATACGGTGAAATGGCGCTGCGGCACCATCTACGCAGCGGCCGGCATCGTCGGCGCGCTGGCCGGCTCGAGCCTGGGCAAGGCATTCGACGGCCAGCGCCTGTTGTTCCTGTTCGCCCTGCTCATGCTGGTGGTGGGCGTGCTGATGCTGCGCGGCCGCGCCGACCAGGGCATCGAGGGCGCCCAGTGCAACCGGGACAACGCGCCCAAGGTGGTCGGCTTCGGCTTCGGCACCGGACTGTTCTCGGGCTTCTTCGGCATCGGCGGCGGCTTCCTGATCGTCCCCGGCCTGATCGCCTCCACCAGCATGCCGATTCTCAACGCGGTGGGCACCTCGCTGGTCGCCGTCACCGCCTTCGGCCTGACCACGGCGCTCAACTACGCCGCGTCCGGCCTGGTGGACTGGACGCTCGCCGGCGTCTTCGTCGCGGGCGGCGCGCTGGGCACCTATGCGGGATCGCGGCTCGCGCGGCACCTGTCGGGCACCAGGGGCCTGCTCAACACCGTCTTCGCCGGGCTGATCTTCGTGGTCGCCGCCTACATGCTGTGGAAGAGCGCCGCCGCCTTCTTCTGACGGGCCCGCGCGCTTGGGCGCCTCAGTCGCTGGCGCCCGCCTTCTTCGCCTCTTCCCAGCCGGCCTCCGCCAGCGGGCGGACGCGCGCGGCGTTGGCGGCGGCGTTGGGATCGTTGGCCGTCCCGTCGCGGGCCCGGCCGACGATGCCCTGGATGATCGCCGCGATCCGGAACAGGTTGTAGGCCTTGTAGAAGCTGAGGTTCTCGAGGGGCGGCCGGCCGGTGCGCTCGCAGTAGCGGGCGATGTAGTCCTCCAGCGTCGGGATGCCCAGCGCCGTGAGGTCGAGCCCGGCGAGGTTGGGCCGGCCGGTCTTCGGCTTCGGGCCGTACCAGTTGAGCGTGTTGTAGGTCAGGTCGCCGAGCGGATGCCCGAGCGTGCTGATCTCCCAGTCCAGCACCGCCTGCACCCGCGGCTCGGTGGGATGGAACATGACGTTGTGGGTGGCGTAGTCGCCGTGGACGATGGCGGTCTCGTCGCCCGGCGGGATGTTCGCCGGCAGCCACGCCATCAGCTTGTTCATGGGCACGATGGTCTCGGTCTCCGAGGCCACGTACTGCTTCGACCAGCGCGAGATCTGCCGGGCGAAGTAGTTGCCCGGGCGGCCGAAATCCTCCAGCCCCAGCGCCACGTGGTCGTAGGAGTGGAGCTTGGCCAGGGTCTCGTTCATGGAATCGTACATCCTGCCCCGGTCGGCCTTCGACACGTCGGGCATGGACGGGTCCCAGAACACGCGGCCGGGCATGAAGCTCATGATGTAGAACGGCGTGCCGGTGACCGTCTCGTCCTCGCACAGCACGTAGGCGCGCGGTACCGGGAAGTCGGTCTGGTTGAGCGCCTTGATGACCCGGAACTCGCGGTCGACGGCATGGGCGGACGGCAGCAGCTTGCCCGGCGGCTTGCGGCGCATGACGTAGGCGCCCGACGGCGAGTCCAGCTTGTAGGTGGGATTGGACTGGCCGCCGGCGAACTGGCCCACGGTGAGCGGCCCGCGAAAGCCTTCCACGTGCTCTTCCATGTAGCGTTCCAGCCGCTTCGCGTCGAAGCGGTGGCGCTCCGCCACGTCCACGGTCTCGCCCTGGGATACTTTCGGTTCAGCCATCTCTCTTCCTTGGTCTTTTCTCGTTGGGGCGCGGGTGCCGCAGCGGTCAGGCGAACGCGTCGAACAGCTCCTGCGCCGCCTTCATCATACCGCCCGACGTGGATGAGGGCACCAGGATCGGCGTCGTCACGCCCGCTTCCTGCCATGCCCTGACGCCGTCGCGCACCGCCGCGGCCGAGCCGAACAGGGTGACGTCGGCGAGCCAGCGGTCGCCGGCCGCCTCGGCCGGACCGCCCTGGCCGCCCTCCAGCGCCTTCTCGACGGCGGCCATCTCGGCCTCGTAGCCGGCCTCGCGCCAGTAGTTGCGGTAGTTGGGCAGGCCCAGATACATGCGCAGCGTCTTGCGGTGGACGGCCTTGGCAGCCTCCGCGTCGTCGGAGATCACCGTCGGGATCATCACCGCCGTGGTGAAGCCCTTCGCGCGGGCCGCCTCGGGAATGCGGCCGAGCTGCGCCTTCATGTAGCTGCGCGCGGCGTTGGCCCAGACGGCGCCCTCGGCCACTTCGGTGGCGAGCTGCAGCATCCTGGAGCGCAGGGTCGCCAGGATCACCGGCGGCAGCGGCCCCGAATCCTTCTCCGCGGCGCGCATCTCGGCGACGTAGTCGCGCATGTCGGTGACCGGCTTGTTCCGTCCGGTGACGCCGAACTGGACGCGCGAGACCTCGTGGCTGACGCCCAGGCCCAGCCGGAAGCGTCCGTCGCCTATCTCGTGCAGGTAGCCGGCGATGCGTGCCATCTCCCGCGGGTTGATGTAGTAGATCGGCTGGATGGAGGTCGCCACCTCGATGGTCGAGGTCGCCTCCAGCACCGACTGGCAGTACTGCATCGCCGCCGCCAGGCTGGGGACGTAGATGCCGGTGAAGCCGCGCTTCTCCACCTCCTGGGCCAGTTCGACCATCTTGGCGCGCCTTCCCGGCGTGGCGACCAGCGTGACGGCAGGCATTTGGCTCATGGAAATCTCCCCTTTGCGGTGTGGCGGAAAGAACGCCCCTCACCCTCCCGCTTCGCGGGTCCCTCCCCCTGGGAAAGGGTCAGGGTGAGGAGCGATCCTTCAGCCTGGACCGAACTCAAACGTGCTCGACTTCCCGCTCAATCACATCCGCGTAGCGGCCGAGCGCCTCTTCCCGCTTGGCCGGGATGTGCTGGGTCGGGAACAGGCCGTTAGTGCCGTTGTATTCGCGCAGCACCTGCCGGGCGACGGTGACCTTGTGCACCTCGGTCGGACCGTCGGCCAGGCCCATGTGGAAGGACTCGGTGATCAGGTAGGAGAACGGCATCTCCGACGAGACGCCCAGCGAGCCGTGCACCTGGAGCGCCCGCGCCGCCACGTCGTGCAGCACCCGCGGCATCATCGCCTTCACCGCGGCGATGTCCTTGCGGACCTTCATGTAGTCCTTGTAGCGGTCGATCTTCCAGGCGGTCTGGAGCACCAGCAGGCGGAAGGTCTGGATGTCGGTCCAGGAGTCGGCGATCTTTTCCTGCACCATCTGCTTGTTGGCCAGCAGCTCGCCCTGGGTCTCGCGCGACAGGACGCGCTCGCACATCATGTCGAAGGCCATCTGCGCCTTGCCGATGGTGCGCATGGCGTGGTGGATGCGGCCGCCGCCGAGCCGGGTCTGGGCCACGGCGAACGCCCTGCCCCGCTCGCCCAGCAGGTTCTCCTTGGGCACCCGCACGTTCTCGTAGCGGATGTAGGCGTGGGTGCCGTCGTCCTCGCCGCCGATGCCGACGTTGCGGATGATGTTCACGCCGGGCGTGTCCTTGGGCACCAGGATCATGGACATGCGGTCATAGGGCTTGGCGTCCGGATCGGTCACCACCATGACGATCAGGAACTCGGCGTAGCGGGCGTTGGACGAGAACCACTTCTCGCCGTTGATCACCCACTCGTTCCCGTCGAGCACGGCGCGGGTCTGGAAAACCTTGGGATCGGCGCCGCCCTGCGGCTCGGTCATCGAGTAGCAGGAGACGATGTCATTGTTGAGCAGCGGCTCGAGATACTTCTTCTTCTGCTCGGGGGTGCCGAAATGGGCGAGGATCTCCGAGTTGCCGGTGTCGGGCGCCTGGGCGCCGAACACGATGGGCGCGAACTTGGCGCGGCCCAGGATCTCGTTCATCAGGCCCAGCTTCACCTGGCCGTAGCCGGGTCCGCCCAGGTCGGGCCCCAGATGGCAGGCCCACAGCTTGCGCTTCTTGACCTCCTGCTGCAGCGGCTTGATCAGCTTGTTGCGCAGCGGATCCTTCATGTCGTTCGGATGTTTGATCACGTGCTCCAGCGGCTCGACCTCGTGCTTCACGAAGTCGGCGATCCAGTCCAGCTGCTGCTGAAACTCCGGTTCGGTCTCGAATTCCCAGGACATCCATCGTCTCCCTACGGCGGGCCGCACCGCCCGCCCTCGTTTCCCCAAAAAGTGCGCGCCCGACTTTACGCCGGCCGCGCGGCGGATGACCAGTGCTTGTTACTGACCGGAACGGCTCAGTAGTCGACGCTGAGCGAAACCATGGCGCTGCGCGGCGGCGCGTAGAAGGCCTGCCCCCACATCAGGCTGCCCAGGTACTTTTTGTCGGTCACGTTGCGGACGTTGAGGCTGGCGCGCACATGGTCGAACAGCCGCAGGCTGGCCATCAGGTCGAGCACCGCATAGCCCTTCTGCTTCACGATCACGTCACCGGTGACGATGCCGTAATCCTGCACGCCCGCGTCGGCATAGGTGATGGCGTTCTGCCAGCGAAGCTGCGCGCCGAGCTTCAGGTCGCGCAGCTCGGGCACAAGATAGGTGGTCGCCAGCTTGAAGGTGCGGGTCGGCAGCCAGGTGCGCGTGGGATCGCCGTTCTGGTCTTTCAGGCTGAGGTCCGTATAGCCGCCGCTGATCGTCCAGCGGTCGGCGATCCGGCCGGCGACCTCGATCTCGAAGCCGGTCGACGTGGTGTCGACGCCCTCATAGTAGCTGTCGCCGTTGTCGAAGACGCCGGCGAAGGACGCCAGCCCCTTCTGTTTCGCCCGGAACACGGCAGCCGTGGCATAGAGCCTGCCGCCGAACCAGGTGCTTTTGACGCCGCCCTCGATGCTGCTGCCCTTGGCGGGGTCCAGCTTCCTGCGGGTGGCGTCTTCCTCGATCTGCGGATTGAAGATGTCGGTATAGCTGGCATAGAGCGAGACGTTCGGCGTGAGGTCGAAGATCGCGCCCAGATAGGGGCTGACCTCGCTGTCGTCGCGGGACTGGTCCGCCCCGTAGGAGGTGCCGGTGGACTTGAGCCACATGGCACTGACGCCGACCACGGCCTTCAGCCCCTCGGCGAGGTTAAGATGGGCGGCGCCATAGGCGCGGGTGAGCCGGTCGACGTAGTCGGCGGCGAGATATTCGCCGGGATAGGCGGGCTCGGCGATCGGCTCCTGGCCCCAGTCCTGAACCGGTGGAAACGCGATGATCTCGTTGGAGAAATCCTCCCACTCGCGGCCGTGGGAACGGCCGGTGGAGACGCCGAACGCCAGCTCGTGCTCCCGCCCCCACAAGGTCACCGGACCCGACGCGTAGAAGTCCCCCAGATACTGGTTGTAGGTGGAGGGATAGATGCCCGACACGGCGCCCACGCCAAGCCCGGTCGCCCGGTCGGGATAGCCATAGGCGTAGAGCAGCTTGGCGTGTTCCTGGAACCGCTTGTAGGTGAAGATGCCCTTGGCCTTCCAGCCGCCGGCGAAGGCATAGCTCAGTTCGGCGAAGGCGCTCTGGTCGGTGACGTCCCAAAAGGTCCAGTCGGCGGAGGTCGACGCGGAAACCGGGTAATCGATCCGCGTGCCATCCGAATAGGTCAGCGGCAACGCGCCCCACAGCACGCCGTCGGCATCGTTCTCCTGGCGGGTGTAGCCGAGCGTCAGCTTGAGCCGCGGGGTGATGTCCCAGGCGGCGATCAGTCCGAATACGTCGCGGTTGACGCGGTTGTAGTCCAGATGGGAGTCGTGCTCGTCATGGGCATAGACGGCCCGTACGCCGAAGCGGTCCGAAACCGGTACCGAGACGTCGCCCTCCAGCCGCCAGAGGTTCCACGATCCCGCCGTCGCTGTCGCCTTGGCCCGGAACGTATCCGTCGGCCGCTTGCGGACATAGTTGATCGTGGCCGACGGATTGCCCACCCCGGTCATGAGCGCGTTGGCGCCGCGCACCGCCTCGACCCGGTCGAACAGCGCCGTGTCGAGATCGCCGAACTGAATGCCCCAGAGCAGCGGCAGGCCGATGCCGTCGACCTGGAAGTTGGTGACGTCGAAACCGCGGGAATTGTAGTAGGTCCGGTCGGTCTCCACCCGCTCCACGTTGACGCCGACCATCTGGGCCAGCAGATCGTTGACGTTGGTGAGCGCAAAATCGTCGATCCGCTCCCGGTCGATGATGGTGATCGACTGGGGCGTCTCCATGGGCGTGAGGGAAAGGCCGGTGGCCGAAACGGTCTCCCGCAAGGCGAGTGCGGAGACGATGATCTGGTCACGCATGGACCACGCCGAGGCGCCCTCCGCCGCCGCACGGGCGGGCGCGGCTACCGCAAAGGCCGCAGGCAGGACGAGCAGCGCGCTGGCAAGCAGGCGGCGGCGGAGGGCTGGCTTCATTTCCCGGCTTCCCGTTGTTGTTGATGATCGGGAAGATCGTTAGAATTTAATGATAATGAGAGTCAATATTAAAAATAGCACAAAGGATGGCGATCGGACGGCCCAACGTACCCCTTATCCGGGGCCGGGCGCCGCCTCCGGCCGCGTCGCGGCGTCAGGCGTTGAGGTAGCTGTCGAGCGTCTGGTGGAGGCGGCGGATGCGCACTTCCTGGTAGTTGCCCAGGGTCTCGCCCCGCTTCCTGGCGGCCTTGAAGCCCCGCTGCTGCATCTCCAGGTTGCCGGTGTCCTGGTCGTAGATGTGGCCGAGGAACGACCCGATCCCCGGCACGGTCTCGTACGACGTGCCGATGTCGATCCTGTGGGGCTCGGGCGCCTCGGGCCGCTGCTGGCCGGGCGCGAGCTGCTCCAGGAACAGCAGGTCGAAGATGGCGCTGTCCGGGTCCATGCCGTTGGGCCGAAACCGGTAGATCATCGGCAGCGCGATGCCCGGGAACAGGAACATGTTGGGAAACAGGTGATACTCGATCGAATCGAGCATCTCGCTGTCCGAGCGCTCCGACAGGTCGATCCCCCGTTCCTCGCCCAGCACCTTGCGCATGTGGGCGGCCATCACCGAACGCGCCGTCCCGCCCGGCGGCACGGTGCTCCCGGGCGGCACCATGCCGGTACGGTCGAGAATCTCCTGCTCGGTGAGCGGCTCGGTCCAGCTCGGGTCCGGAAAGCCGAAGGTGTGGTAGAACCGGCTCACCCGTTCGCTGAACACGTCATACTGGGCGTTGAGGTTGGCCGAATACGCCATGATGTGGGAGTGGGTCTCCATGCTGTGATAGGCCTCGAGGAACGCCTCCTGCGCCGCCTTCCAGTTGGCCGGCAGGATCTTCTGGATGTGCAGGCGCACGTAGCGGTCGGCGAGCGGCCAGGTCTCGAAGTGCCGGGCGAGCGGCCCGAGATACTCCTCCAGCGGCACGGGATCGTCGTCCATGTTGACGAAGTAGAAGCCGCCCCACTTCGCCACATGCACCTCGGGCAGGGAGAATTCCGCGTCGCTCACGTGCGGGAAGTCCCAGCGGCAGGGAATCTCCTTCAGCGAGCCGTCGAGGTTCCACGTCCAGCCGTGGAACGGGCAGCGGAAGTGCGGCACGTTGCCGGTGCTGTCCGACGGGCGGAGCTGGGTGCCGCGGTGCAGGCACGAGTTGTGATAGGCCTTCACCTCGTCCTCGGCGACGCGCACCACCAGGATCGAATAGGGGCCGATGTCGTAGGCGTAGTAGTCGCCGACCTCGGGGATGTGCTCGTCGCGGCACGCCCATTGCCACACCTTCGGCCACAGCTTCTTCATCTCGGCGTCGAAGAAGTCCCGCGAGACGTAGCGGTCGACCGGGAGGTCCCCGTCGCCCAGGAACTCGTAGTTCTCGGCCAGCAGCGGCTCGGGCAGCCGACAGCCGTCGCCGTTCACCACGTCCCGCGTGCTGGCACCCGGACAGCGGGCCTCGCCCGGCTTCAGGGCCTCGGGATTCTCGATGTTCATGGCGCGCGGTCCCCGTTTGCGGCCCTGGACTGGAAGGCGTCCGGCTCCCTCAGGCGTTGAGATACTGGTCGAGGGTCTTGTGCAGCCGGCGCAGGCGGATTTCCTGGTAGTTACCGAGGGTCTGGGCCCGCTTCTTGCCGGCCTTGAAGCCCTTCTGCTGCATTTCCAGGTTGCCGGTGTCCTGGTCGTAGACGTGGCCTAGGAACGGCCCGATCCCCGGCACGGTCTCGTAGGAGGTGCCGATGTCGATCTGGTAGGGCTCGGGGGCCTCGGGTCGCTCCTGGCCGGGCGCGAGCTGCTCCAGGAACAGCAGGTCGAAGATGGCGCTGTCCGGGTCCATGCCGTTGGGCCGGAAGCGATAGATCATCGGCAGGGAGACACCCGGGAACAGGAACATATTGGGGAACAGGTGATACTCGATCGAATCGAGCATCTCGCTGTCCGACTTGCCCGACAGGTCGATTCCCCGCTCTTCGCCCAGGGTCTTGCGCATCTGGTCGGCAAGGAAGGCGCGAGCGGTCATCCCATTGGGTACCTTGGCGCCCGGCGGGAGAATGCCCATCCTGTCGAGGATCTCCTGCTCGCTCTGGGGCTTGTCCCAGCTCGGGTCCGGAATGCCGAAGGTATGGTAGAATCGGGTCACCCGCTCGCTGAACACGTCGTACTGGGCATTCAGGTTGGCCGAGAACGGCATCGCGTGGGCGTGGGTCTCCATGCTGTGATAGGCCTCGACGAAGGCTTCCTGAGAGGCCTTCCAGTTCGCCGGCAGGATCTTCTGAATGTGCAGGCGCACATAGCGGTCGTGCAGCGGCCAGTTCGCGAAGTGCTGGACCAGCGGGCCCAGATACTCCTCAAGCGGCATGGGATCGTCGTCCATGTTGATGAAGTAGAAGCCGCCCCACTTCGCCACATGCACCTCGGGCAGGGAAAACGCCTCATCCTTCACATGGGGGAAGTCCCAACGGCATGGGATCTCCTTCAGCGAGCCGTCCAGGTTCCAGGTCCAGCCGTGGAACGGGCAGCGGAAATGCGGCACGTTGCCGGTGCTGTCGGAGGGACGAAGCTGGGTGCCGCGGTGCAGGCAGGAATTGTGATAGGCCTTCACCTCGTTCTCGGCGACGCGCACCACCAGGACGGAGTACGGGCCGACGTCGTAGGTGTAGTAGTCGCCGACTTCGGGAATGTGCTCGTCGCGGCAGGCCCACTGCCACACCTTCGGCCACATCTTCTTCATCTCCAGATCGAAGAACTCCCTGGAGATGTAGCGGTCGAACGAGATGTCCTCGTCGCCCAGGAACTCGTAGTTCTGGGCCAGCAGTTCGGCGGGCATCTGGCAACCGTCGGCGAGCACCAGATCCCTCGTGCTCGGTCCGGGGCAGCGGGCTTCTCCCGGCTTCATGTCAGGCTGCGGAGCGTAGATGTTCATGTCGTCTTCCTCGTTTGCAGGCGCCAGGCGGTTCAGACGCTAACATATCTGTCAGTTTCGCCCAAAACCAGCCCCGCCGCCAACGCGACCCTGTCCGAGTCCGCAGTAGCCGGCCGCGACCCCGCGTGAAACACTGGACCGGAAACAGCGGGAGAAACCGACCGTGGCTGCGAGCGACCTGATCGACCGCATCGCCTGCACCGACGTCATGCTCACCTACGTCAAGGGCGTCGACGAGCGGGACATGGCGCTCTACAGAACCTGCTTCGCCGTCGACGTCCAGGCGTTCCATGCGGGCAACGCCTATGACGGCGTCGACGCATGGCTCGACTTCATCGAGACCGCCCTGCAGCGCTTCGGGCCGACGCAGCACATGCTGGGCCCGCCGCTGGTCAGCGTCCAGGGCGACACGGCCCATTGCCGGACCGACCTGCAGGCGGTCCACTACCTGAAGGATGCGCCCGGCACCACCCTTACCCTGTGGGCGACCTACGAGACCGACATGCGCCGCATCGGCGGCGCCTGGAAGATCACCCGCCACGAGGTCGTTCGGCGGGGATCGCGCACCCAGTCGGACTGACCGACAGGGGGGGACCGAGCCGGCCGGCCCTGTCCGATTTGGCAGTGGCCCGCCGCCGCCGGTCGTGAAACACTCGGCCGGAAACCGAGGGGAGAAGCGGATGGAATTCGGACTGATGTCGCTGGGCGATCACCTGCCCGACCCGGCCACCGGCCGCCGCACGTCGCAGGTTGAGCGGTTCCGCAGCATCGTCGACTATGCCAGGCTGGGCGAGGAACTGGGCTTCGCCGCCTTCCACCTGGGCGAGCATCATTTCAGCCAGTACATCGTCTCGGTGCCGCAGATGGTGCTGGCCGCCGTCGCCGAGCATACCAGCCGGCTGATCCTGTCCACCGGCGTCACGCTTCTGCCGCACCACGACCCGCTGCGCATCGCCGAGGACTACGCCAGTCTCGACGTGCTCTCCCACGGCCGCGCCGAGCTGGTGGTGGGCCGCGGCGTGTTTCCCGACACCTACCGGCAGATGGGCCAGGACATCGCCCTGTCGCGGGAAATGACCGCCGAAGGCCTCGACCTGCTGCGCCTGCTCTGGACACAGGAGAATGTCTCGTGGAGTGGCCGGTTCCGCGCGCCGCTGGCGGGCGTCACCCAGCAGCCGCGCCCGGTGCAGCGGCCGCACCCCGCCATCTACCTCTCCGGCAGTTCGCCCGACGCCGTCGACATGGCCGCCGCCACGGGCCTGCCCATCGCCATCGCCATCGTGTCGACCGGAATCGCGCCGCTGGCTGAGCTGTGCGGCCGGTACCGCGAGAAATACCGCGAGTCGGGCAACGACCCGGCCAGCATGAAGGTCGCCCTCAGCGTCCACGTGCATGTCGACCGCGACGGGCAGCGGGCGCGCGACTATTTCGGCCCGCACCAGTTCGGCTACCTGAACTGGGTGCTGAGCGAGATCGGCGGCGACCGCAAGTTCCCCCCCAGCCACACCACCCTGGGCAACCCGGACTGCATCGCCGTCGCCGGCACGCCCGGCGAGGTCGCCCGCGACCTGGGGCGGATCATCGAGACCGCCGGCGGCGCCGACCGGCTGATCATCCAGAGCGACCAGGGCGGCATGCCGTGGGACCGGGTGCACCGCTCGGTGACGCTGTTCGCCGAGGAGGTGATGCCGATCCTGGCGGCAGAGGCCGCGGTTGCATAGGCGACTGTCCGCCGCCCCGGTCGCCGTCCTTTGCCTCCTGACGCTTGCCCCGCCAGCCGCCGGCGCGGCGGGTGGCGGCCCGCCTTCCGGCCCGACCGAGGAAATCCGGGTGATCGCCGCCACGCCCATGGCGGGCGCGTGGCTCGACCGGGACCGGATTCCCGCCAACACCGAAGCCCTCTCGGCCCAGGACGTCGCCAACGGCGCCGAGGCCGGCCTGCTGGACGCGCTCGACCTCAACGTCGGCGGGCTCGGACTGGACCATGCCCAAGGCAACCCCTTCCAGCCAAACCTGGTGTACCGGGGATTCGAGGCCTCGCCGCTGGCCGGCGACGCCCAGGGGCTTGCGGTGTACGTCGACGGCGGACGCTTCAACCTGCCGTTCGGCGACACGGTGAACTGGGACCTGATCCCGGACGACGCCATCGACACGGTGACGTTGCAGCCGTCCAATCCGGTGTTCGGGCTCAACGCCCTTGGCGGCGCGCTCTCCGTCCGGCTGAAGACCGGCTTTTCCTATCAGGGCGCGGAGCTGGAGCTCGCCGGCGGCACACTGGGCAGCATTTCGCGCTCCTTCCAATACGGGGCGCAAAGCGGACGCTACGCCCTCTACGTGGCCGGCCGCGGCGTGCACGACCATGGCTGGCGCGACCATTCGCCTTCGGACCTGCGCCAGCTCTATGCCGACCTGGGCCGGAAGAACGACCGGGCGGAGCTCCATCTCGGCGTGCTGGGTGCCGACAACCGCCTGGTGGGCAACGGCACGTCGCCGGTTGAGCTGCTCGCTGCCCGCCGCGCCGCCGTCTTCACCTACCCGGACGAGACCCGGAACCGCTTCGGCCGGGCGTCGCTGAGCGCCACCTACGCGCTGAGCGAGGCTGTCTCCATCCAGGCGGTCGGCTATTTCGGCCATCTGCGCCAGCGCACCCGCAACGGCGACGCGGCGGACGCCGGGCCCTGCGACAACGACCGGACCGTGCTCTGCCTCGAGGGCGACGGGATGCTGACCGACACGAGGGGCGCGCCCATCCCCAACTGGCTGACCGACAGCCCCTATGCCCGCCTCCCGGACTTCGCCGGGGAATTCGCGGACGGCGGCCCCTACGCCCAGCTCAACCGGACGTCGACCGACACGGACATGTTCGGCATCTCCGCGCAGGCGACGTGGACGGGGCGGGTCCTCGGCATGAAGAACCAGTTCGTCGCCGGCGCCAGCTACGACGGCGGTCGCACCGGCTTCGCCGCCCGCTCGGAAATCGGCGGACTCGGCCTCGACCGTGGCTTCGTCGGACCCGGCATCGTCATCGACCTGGCGGACGGCGCTATCGCCCCGGTCTCGGTCCGCTCGTCCGCCGATTACTCGGGCGTCTTCGTCCATGACACCCTCGCCGTCACCGACAGCCTGTCCATCTCCCTCGGCGGCCGCTTCAACCGGGCGGCGGTCGACCTGGAGGACCGGCTGGGCACGGCGCTCGACGGCCGCCACCGCTACCAGCGTTTCAACCCGCAGGCCGGCGCAACCTACCGGGTGGCGCCGTCGCTCACCGTCTACGTCGGCTATTCGGAAGCCAGCCGCGCGCCGACGCCGGCCGAACTGTCCTGCGCCGATCCCGGGGCGCCGTGCAGCCTGACCAATTTCTTCGTCGGCGACCCGCCGCTGCAGCAGGTGACGGCACGGACCGTCGAGGCCGGGCTGCGCGGCCGCGTCCGGTGGGCCGCTTCCGGCAGCCTGGCGTGGCGACTCGGGGTGTTCTCCACCACCACCCGCAATGACATCGCCTTGGTCGCCAGCGACGTGCAGGGCCGGGGCTATTTCCGCAACGTGGGCCGCACCCGCAGGCAGGGCCTCGAGGCAGGCGCCGACGTCACCGCCGGCAGGCTGCGCCTCTCCATCGACTACGCCTACCTGGACGCCGCCCACCGCGAGCCGCTCACACTGAGCAGCCCGGACAATCCGTTCGCCGACGGCGACGGCCTGATCTTCGTAAAGCCGGGCGATTCCCTGCCCGGCATTCCCCGCCACCGGCTGAAGGCGCGGCTGGAGTACGACGTCACCGAGCGGCTGCGCCTCGGCCTGACCGCCCGCTTCGCCAGCGGCCAGTACCTGGTTGGCGACGAGGCCAACCAGGCGCCGCGGACCGCCGCCTACGCGGTGATCGGCGCCAGCGCGAACTACAGGCTGAGCGACCGGCTGGAGCTGTTCGTCCGGGCCGACAACCTGCTCGATTCCCATTACGAGACGTTCGGCACGTTCTCGCCCACCGCCGACGTGCCGATCGTCCAGGTGCCCGGCGCCAGCGATCCGCGCAGCCTGAGCCCGGCCCCGCCCTTCGCCGCCCATGTCGGTATCAGGCTGACGCTGTAGCGGGCCGGCCGCTCAGAACAGCGGCTTGAGCGCCGCGGGCACTTTGGGGGCGTGGGGCGGCG
>WGNW01000046.1 GCA_016124315.1 Alphaproteobacteria bacterium | reverse complement strand
CTTGATCTGGGCGATGTCGGAGCGGGCGACCTTGTTGCCCACCGTGTCCATCATCCAGGCGGCGTGATAGACCAGCAGACGGCACATGTTGATCTCGGTGCGCGCGTCCGCCACGCGGTCCTGCCACAGCGACTGCTCCGACAGCTTCTTGCCGAACGGCTCGCGCGAGACCAGCCGCCGGCAGGTCTTCTCCAGCGCCCGCTCGGCCACGCCGATGGCGCGCATGCAGTGGTGGATGCGGCCCGGCCCCAGCCGGCCCTGGGCGATCTCGAAGCCCCTGCCCTCGCCCAGCAGCATGTTGGAGGCGGGCACCCGGACGTTCTCCAGCAGCACCTCGGCGTGGCCGTGGGGCGCGTGATCGAAGCCGAACACCGGCAGGGTGCGCACCACCGTGACGCCGGGCGTGCCGGCAGGCAGCAGGATCATCGACTGCTGGCGATGGATCTCCGCCTCGGGATCGGTCTTGCCCATCAGGATGTAGATCTTGCAGCGCGGGTCGGGCACGCCCGAGCTCCACCACTTGCGGCCGTTGATGACGTAGTCGTCGCCGTCGCGCTCGATGCGGGTGGAGATGTTGGTGGCGTCGGAGGAGGCGACGGCCGGCTCGGTCATCAGGAAGGCCGAGCGGATCTCGCCCTCCAAAAGCGGCTTGAGCCACCTGTCCTTCTGCTCCTTGGTGCCGTAGCGCTCCAGCACTTCCATGTTGCCCGTGTCCGGCGCCGAGCAGTTGAACACCTCGCCGGCCCAGTGCACCTTGCCCATGATCTCGTGCATGGGAGCAAAATCCAGGTTGGTGAGGCCGGCGCCCAGCTCGCTGTCCGGCAGGAACATGTTCCACAGGCCGGCGGCGCGCGCCTTCTCCTTCAGCTCCTCCAGGATCGGCGGCACCTGCCAGCGGTCCGAACCGAAACCGTGCATCTGCTCTTCCCAGGTCGCCTCGTTCGGGTAGATGTGCTCGTCCATGAACGCCTGCAGCTTGGCGCAGACCTCCTTGCTCCGGGCGCTTTGCGCGAAATCCATTCAGCTCTCTCCGTGTGATGGGGTGACGCCGCGGTCCGCGGGAAGGTGCCGGGCGGCGACAAGGTAGCAGACGCCCGAAGCCAGGTTGGCGCAGAGCGTGCAGAGAATGGCATAGCGCAGCCCGTCGTCGCCATAGGCGGCGCGCAGGCTGTCGCTGACGATGCCGGTCAGCAGCGGGCCCATGCTGAGACCGATGACGTTGGTGACGATCACCAGGGTCGCCGAGGTCACGGCCCGCATCCGCGCGCTCACCAGCGACTGGGCCGTGCCGGTGACGGGCCCGAGATACATCTGCGACAGCAGCGCCACGCCGGCGCCGCCGGCCAGCGACAGGGTCAGCACGCCGGGCAGGAACTGCAGCAGGGCGAAGGGAATGGTGGCGAGCGTGGCACAGGCGGGAATGATCATGTACCAGCGCACGTTGCGCCGGCCCAGGCGGTCGCCCAGCAGGCCGCCGAGCGCCGTCCCCAGCCCGCCGCACAGCCCGATCATCAACGCCAGATAGAACCCCGCCTCGGAGGCGGAAAGGCCGAACGAGCGCTGGTAGAACGGCGCCGCCCAGTTCTGCATGGCGGTCAGCGAGAGAGCGTGGAGGCCGGTGCCGACGCACAGGAACCGGAACGAGCGCAGGCGCCACAGGGTGCGCGCGGCGACCGGCAGCGCCGGCGGCACTTCGACCGGCGCGCCGTCGTCGAACGCGCCGCGCCGCGGCTCCGGCAGGGTGAACAGCACGACGGGAACGACGGCCGCGCCCGCCAGCCCCATGAGGATGAAGGTCTCGCGCCAACCCACCGCGTCGTTGAGATGGCCGCCCAGCCAGAATCCCACCATCGGGCCGGCCGACAGCATCATGCCCCAGACCGCCAGCGCCGTCGCCCGCCGGTGCTGCGGGAAGTAATCGGCGATCAGCGAATGGGTGGTCGGCGCGCTGCCCGCCTCGCCGACGGCCACGCCCATCCGGCAGAGCAGCAGGGTGACGAAGCCCAGCGCCATCCCGGAAGAAGCCGTCAGCAGGCTCCACGCGGCCAGCGCGGCGGCGATGACGTATTTGCGCACCCAGACGTCGGCCAGCCGGGCGACGGGAAACGCGAAGAGGGTATAGAAGACACCGAACCCGATGCCGGTGAGCGCGCCCAGCTCGGTGTCCGACAGCCCCAGGTCACGGCGGATGCCTTCCTGCAGCACGGCGATGATGATCCGGTCCACATAGGCGAACAGCGCCACGAGCATGAGCACGCCCACGGCGTATGTGGCGCGCGGATGCTGTCGTGGCACCGGTCCGGTCATGACCGCGGCCCTCCCGCATCGCCTCGATCCATGGCGTCTCCCCTCCTGGCCGTCACATGGTTCCCGCCGCGATCATCGACACGGGCACGGTCCCCTGACAAGCGCTTCCGACGCGGCGAACCGCACCCGAAGGCGCGGCTGCCGAGAGGAGGTGGCGCAAAGGGCGACCGCGTCACGCGTCAGTCGAAGCGGTAGGTGAAGGTGATGCCGTAGGAGCGGGGCTCGGTGTAGCTGAGCCGCCACGCCTGGTTGTCGCCGGCCAGGAACTCGTTCAAGTCGAGCATGAAGAAGTAGTAGTTGGGCGCGAAGGTGACCGCCTTGTCGTTGGCGATGTTGCGGGCCCACAGCGACAGCTCCCAGTCGCCGCTGGGCGGCGCGTAGGTGAGGAACACGTTGATGAACGTGTCGCGCTTGGTCATCTCGTAGAGTTCGTGCGGCTCGTCGCTGGTGGGATTGAACCGGTAGGGGCTCTGGTACTTGTACTCGCCGCGCAGGGTCAGCTTGCCGCCGTCGTTGCCCAGGTCCCAGGTGTTCTGGGCATAGACGCCGAAGGTCTGCTTGGGCGTGAACGGCACCCGGTTGCCGGTGCAGTCGGCGCCGCCCGCGGTGCAGCCCTCGAACGAGGTGTACTTGGCGCTGATGTAGTTGTAGTCGACCCCGAGGAAGAACTCGCCGAACGGGTTGGCGGTGAGCTCCAGTTCGACGCCCTTGTTCCGCGTCTTGCCGGCGTTGCTTTCGAACAGCACGCCGCTCTGCAGCGTGCGGACCTGGAGGTTCTTGGTGTTCATCAGGAACGCGGTGAGGTTGACGGTCAGCGCCTTGTCGAAGAACGCGGTCTTGGCGCCGAGTTCGTAGCTCCAGGCCGATTCCGGCTCGAGCGGGGTGAGCGATTCCGCCTCCGTCGGCGCGCTGAAGCTGTAGCCGCCGCTCTTGAAGCCGCTGGTGGCGCTGGCATAGAGCAGGATGTCGTCGGTCGGCGTCACCTCGACGGAGAAGCGCGGGGTGATCTTGTCCCAGTGGTTGCGCCAGTCGACGTCGAGCGCGCCGCCGAAGAACCGGCTCGGCTGGGTGTGCTGGGTGTTGCCGCTCTTGTGATCGTAGGTGTAGCGCAGGCCGGCCCGCGCCGAAAGCCAGCCGGTGACGTGCAGGATGCCTTCGGCGTAGGCGGCGAAGCTGTTGACGTTGCTGGTCTGGTTCTGCTGGGTGTACTGGCGGGCGCCGTTCGCTAGGCCGTCCGCCCCGCCCACCAGGTAGGCGATCAGGCTGCCGGGCGGACCGCCGAAGCCGTGGTCCTCGGAGCGATAGATGTTCTGATAGAGGTAGTAGACGCCCATCAGCCATTCGAAGGTCTGGCCGGTCGGCGATGTCAGCCGCAGTTCCTGGGAGAACTGATCTTCCTTGCTGACGTCGACCTTGTGGTCGTTGAAGTTGAAGCTGTAGCCGTCCTCGTCCTTCTCGAACAGCTGGTCGAGCCCGCGGTAGCCGGTGATCGACGAAACGGTGCCGATCGACGTGTCCCAGACCGCGTGCAGCACCACGGCCCACATGTCCTTCTTGGTGGTGCCGTCGGTGTCCTGGAGCACGTCCCGGAACCTGGGCAGCGCGTTGACCTCGGCGACTCGGTGGCCCTGGCCGTAGTAGCGGAAGCCCGGACCGAGCGAATCCTCGTGCGACCACGAGGCCGAGAGGTTGATATCGAGGTCGTCGTTGGGCTGCAGCCGGTTCGACCAGCGCAGCGCCCACATCTTCTTGTCGTCGAGGTTGTGGCCGGTGACGACGTTGTGGTTGTAGCCGTCATCCATCTTGACCGAGTAGGCCAGCCTTGTGGCCAGCTTGTCGGACAGCATGCCGTTGTAATAGCCCTGGGACTCGAATCCAGGCCGGTTCAAAAGCGTGGCGGAGACCTTGGCCGAGTTCTCGAACTGCGGACGGTTGTTGGTCACCTGGATGGCGCCGCCCATGACGTTCCGGCCGAAGGCAGTGCCCTGCGGACCGCGCAGCACCGCCACCTGGGCGGCGTCGAAGAAGTCCGGATAGAAGTTGGACACCGAGCCGTAATAGATGTCGTCGATGAACATGGCCACGGGCGTGTCGAAGGCCGGCGAGTCGTCGCTGCCGCCGATGGTGCCGCGGATCTGCACGATCGCCTGGCTCGCCCCCGAGATGGGAATGAACGTCGGGCCGGGCACAATCGCGCTCAGGTCGTCGAGATCCGCCACATGGGTGTTCTCGATCAGGTCGCCCGAAAAGGCCGTGAGGGCCACCGGAACCTTCTGCGCCAGTTCCTCGCGACGGGTCGCCGTGACGACGATCTCGTTGTTGGGTCGGGCCTTTCCCGGGCCGGCATCCGTCGGCGCCTCCTCGGCAACGGCGGTGATCGAACCGGCCGCGAGCGCGGCAATCGAACAAAGTACGGTGAGGTAGGGACGCACGCGTCCCCGAGGCGTAAAAGCGCCCATCCTGCTTCTCCCTGTTTCTGCGTCTTCCCCTGCCGCCTTATTGTTTCGGGTTCGGTGACCCATGCGGCATAATGGAAATAATCATCATCATGATTTGGATCATTGTCAACCTCTCCCTCTCGCGAAAGAGCGAGTCGGCCGCGCGGCTCCCGGGCGGGCTGAAGGTATCGTGCTGATCGTATCGCGGGAGCCGGACCCGCGCCGGCGGCTCAGATCGCGCGGCCGAGGGCGCGCCAGTATTCGTCGCGCAGGCGGCGCTTGAAGATCTTGCCGGTCGCCTCGCGCGGCAGGTCGTCGCGGAACTCGATCCGCCGGGGGATGGTGTAGCCCGCGATGCGGCCCTTGAGGTATGACTGCACCGCCTGCGCGGTGATCTCGGCGCCCGCCTCGGGCTGGATGACCGCGCACACGCTCTCGCCGAACTCATCGTCGGGAATGCCGAACACGGCGCAGTCCCGCACGCCGGGACAGCCGGCCAGCGCCGCCTCCACCTGGGCGGGGTAGATGTTCACGCCGCCGGAGATGATCATGTCCTTCTTGCGGTCGCTCAGATAGAGGAAGCCGTCGTCGTCCATGAAGCCGATGTCGCCGGCGGTGATCAGCCCGTCCCTGTCGCACGCCGCACGTTTGTCCGCGTCGCCGTGATAGGTGAAGTCGGACACCATGGCGTTGCGGGCGAACACCTCGCCTTCACGCCCGCGGGGCACTTCCATGCCGGTCTCGTCCAGCACCTTCACGGTCGAGCCCTTGAGGGCGCGGCCGACGGTGCCGGGACGGGCGACATATTCATCGGCCGAGCAGAACGTCACCGCGCCGGTTTCGGTCGAGCCGTAATATTCGCCGATGATCGGGCCCCACCAGTCGATCATCGCCAGCTTCGCCTCCCGCGGGCAGGGCGCGGCGCCGTGGGTGACGAAGCGCAGGCTCGAAAGGTCGTACTTCCGGCGCACCGCCTCCGCCAGCTTGAGCAGCCGGATGAACATGATCGGCACCATGTGCAGGTGGGTGATGCGGTGCCGCTCCACCAGCGCCAGCAGATCCTCGGCCTCGAACTTGGGCTGCAGCACGATGTCGGCGCCGAACGCCAGGGCCATTACCGCGTGGGCGCCGGGCGCGGAGTGGTACATCGGGCCGGTCAGCGCGACACGCATGGGCCGGTCGTCGAAGCCGAACACGGTGGAGAGCATCTCGGTCAGTCCCGCCCGCTCCTGATCGGAGCGCACGATGCGGCGCACGCCCTTCGGCCGGCCCGTGGTGCCGGAGGTGTACATCATCGAGCCACCGGGCTGGGCCGACGACGGCAGGTCGCGGGCCTCATGGGCGTCGCGGAACGCCTCCCAGGACTCCGCGCCCGGCGGCAGCGCCGCTTCGTCCGGCGAAACGCCGTAAGCGGCGGCGATCTCCGCTGGCGTCTCCACCAGGAACACCCGCACGCCCGGCGGCACCGCGCCGGCCAGCGGACGGTACAGGTCGGCGTGGGCGACCAGCACGCGGGCGCCGCTGTCCTCCAGGATGTAGCCCACGTCCGGGCCGGCCGAATGCCAGTTGATCGGCACCACCAGCGCGCCGATCTGGCCGGCAGCATTGAGCAGCTCGAAATTGGGAAAATCGTTGCGCAGCAGGGTGGCGACGGAGTCGCCCTCGCCGATTCCAAGCGCCGTCAGCGCCGACGCCGCCCGTCCCGCGCGCCGCGCCAGTTCCGCCGCCTCAAGCCGTCTCTCGCCGCCGATCAGCACCTGCGCCATGGCTCTCCTCCCCGTTCCCCGAGACCGTCGGTTCTACCATCGTAATCATCATCATGAAAGTGCCGCCAGCGGCTTCGCTCAGCGCAGCGGCACCTTCTCGCCGATGGCGCGGGGGAAGAACGCGCGAAAATGGGCGGCAATGTGCTCCACATGCAGCTTCATGAGCTCGTGCGCCCTCGCGCCGTCGCCGTCCAGGATCGCCTGGGCGATGTCGCGGTGGTCGCAGCCGATCTCGTCGTCGAAATTGTCCTGCCGCACCGCCTCGACGATGTGGTCCTCCATTGCCGAAGTGACGGCTCGGAACGTCAGGGCGAGCAGCCGGTTGCCGGAAAGCTGCGCCACCGCGGCGTGGAACAGGTCGCCCTCGGCGCGCATGTCCTTGGACCCGTCCGGCTTCAGGGGAACCAGATAGCGCCGCATGGACTCCTCCACCCGCGCCCGATCCGGATTATCCGCGGCCAACCGGGCGAGGATCGGCTCCATCTGGACCCAGGACGACATCAGATCCTCGTAGGTGGTGCCCATCAGGTGCATGTAGAGGCGCAGCGTCTTCGCCAGGTTACGGTGATGGATGTGGCCAACCACCGGCCCGCCGCCGGGACCGGGGCGGATGCGGATCAGCCCCTGCACCTCCAGCAGCCGCAGCGCCTCGCGCAGCGACGACCGGCTGACCCCGTAATGCTCCAGCATGTCCGCCTCGCGCGGCAGCCGATCGCCGGGTTCCAGGCTCTGGCCGACCACGTCGCGGACAATTTCCAGCGCGATGGATTCGGAAATCTTGAGAGGGCGCCGGTCGAACATGTCCCTGCCGCCGCTTTCCTGGGGCAGGCGCTCCTCCTCCACCGCGGATTCGGGAACGGGCTCTTCGCTGCGATTGGACGCCATTCGATCCTTGCTCCTCCGGAACCGCCGCGGCCGATCGGCGGCCGCCATCCGGCGCATGTCCTTCATCTTGTGTCTACACGCTTTTACACGACGAGACGCGTCGTCAACAGCAGTGTCGCGACACACATACCCCGCGGTTGGCGGGACAAGCCCGCCCCCAGGCGCTATCATGCCGCATTTCCGGCCCGAAGGGTCGGGTTGACGAATTCATTATAATGATATTACTAATATGAGCCAGGGTAGGCTTTGGGAGCGTCTCCGGACGCAGTGGCCACCCGACAGGACGGGGAGCAGGGACCGGTGAGACGGCGGATCGGAGGCGTACGAGCATGACCTATCAAACCGACGTCGCGGGGCGCCGTCCGCATGGACGCAAGGGCCCGCTGGCGGGCCTCCGCGTGGCGGACTTCTGCTGGATGGGCGTGGGGTCGCTGGCCACCCGCTTCCTGGCCGACTTCGGCGCCGAGGTGATCAAGATCGAGAACCGGCTGCGGCTCGACACGCCGCGCCGCCTGCCGATCTACAAGGGCGTCGTCCGCGCCTACGGCCACGAGGATCCGAACCCCGATCCCAACAAGGGCGGCCTGCACAACAACTACAGCCGCAACAAGCTGGGCATCACCGTCAACATGAAGACGGAGAAGGGCCGGGAGATCGTCGACCGGCTGATCGCGGCCTCGAGCGTGGTGACCGAGAACTTCGCGCCGGGCGTGATGGAGCGCTGGGGCCTGACCTACGACCGGCTGAAGGAGCTCTGCCCCGAGGTGATCTTCGCCCGCATGAGCGGCTTCGGCCATACCGGTCCGTACCACGAGTACCGCTCCTACGGCCCGGTGGTGCAGGCGGCCTGCGGCATGTCGTTCGTCAGCGGCCTGCCGGGGCGCGAGCCGTCGGGCTGGGGCCTCTCCTACATGGACAACCAGGCGGCCTACACCAACTCGGCGGCGCTGCTGCTGGCCATCTACCAGCGCAACCGCACCGGCAAGGGCACCGAGATCGACGTCTCCGCCGTGGAGGCGGGCATGCACATGCTGGGGCCGATCCTGCTGGACGTCTCGGTCAACGGCCGCGTCACCCGCGGCGGTCACTACCCCACCGGCAACCGGGTCGAGCATCCCCATGCCGCGCCGCACGGCGTCTATCCGGCCAGGGGCGACGACCGCTGGCTCGCCATCGCGGTGATGAACGACGCCGAGTGGCGGGCGCTGGTCGAGGTGATGGGCAATCCTTCCTGGGCGCAGGACGGCAAGTTCGCCACCCAGGAGGCGCGATTCGCCAACCAGGACGACCTGGACCCGCACATCGCCGCCTGGAGCCGCGAGCGGGACTGCCACGAGGCGATGGACGCGCTGCAGGCGGCGGGCGTGCGCGCCGGTGCGGTGCAGAACGCCCAGGACCTCAACGAGGTGGACCCGCAGATCGCCAAACGCGGCCTGTTCTTCGAACTGGATCACCCGGTGATCGGCGAGGCCCGCTTCGAGGGCGAACCCATGCACTTCTCGCGCACCGGCATGGACAACTGGCGTTCGGCGCCGCTGCTGGGCGAGGACAACGACTACGTCTACCGGGAGATCCTGGGCTATTCGGCCGAGGAGATCGACGCCTTGGCCGAAGAGGGAGTGATCTGATGCCCAATCCCCTCGAAAGGCCCTACGCGGACCTCAAGGTCGTCGAACTGGCCACCGATCCGGGCGGCGAGATGACCGGCTACCTGCTGGCCGGCATGGGCGCCGACGTGATCAAGGTGGAGCCGCCGGAAGGCTCGCCCACCCGCGCCGTCGGCCCATGGCTCAAGGGCGAGGAAGGCCCCGACGACAGCCTCGCCTTCTGGTACTACAACTCCAACAAGCGCAGCGCCGTGGTCGACTACCGGACCAAGGACGGCATGGCGACGCTGGAGGCGCTGCTGGCCGGCGCCGACATCTTCCTGTGCACGCTGCAGCCGCGGGCGCTGAGGTCGGCCGGGATCGACCACGAGGCGCTGAGCCGGCGCTTTCCGAACCTCATCGTCCTGTCGGTGACGCCGTTCGGCCTGACCGGGCCGTGGGCAGACTACAAGTCGTCGGAGCTGGTGGGGCTGGCGGCCGGCGGGCCGCTGTTCATGTGCGGCTACGACGACCATGCGATCCCGCCCATCCTGCCGGGCGGCAACCAGGCCTATCACGTGGCGGCCAGCTTCGCCCACAAGGCGCTGCTGGTGGCGCTGATCGACCGGCAGATGAACGGCGGCGGCCAGGTGGTGGACGTCTCCATGCACGAAGGCTGCGCCGTCACCGTGGAGCTGGGCAACCCGTACTGGTTCTATCCCAAGGCGCTGGTCGAGCGGCAGACCTGCCGGCACGCCCAGCCGGTGCGCACCCAGCCGGCCATCTTCGAGTGTGCCGACGGCAAGTGGGTCTATTTCGTGCTGGTGGTGGCCGAGCCCAAGCCCTTCGCCAACCTGGTCGCCTGGATGGACAGCAAGGGCATGGCCGCCGATCTCACCGACGAGGCCTACCAGGACTTCGCCTACCGGCAAGCCCACTACGCCCACGTCCAGGGAGTGGTGGAGTGCTTCTTCCTGGTGCACGACGCGGAGACCATGTTCCACGAGGGCCAGGAGCGCGAGCTGCCGATCGCCGTGATCAGCGCGCCGGAGGAACTGTTCGAGGACCCGCACAACATCGAGCGCGGCTTCTTCGTCGAGGTTGAGCACGAGGGCATCGGCACGTTCAAGTATCCGGGCGCGCCGTACCAGTTCTCCGCCTTCACGTCGGTGCCGCGCACGCGGGCGCCGAAGCTGGGCGAGCATACGAACGAGGTGTTGGGTGCGCTGGCGGGAGAAGCCGTCGGCGCCTCCTAGAGCAAACGGGGAGCGGAGCATGGACGAACTGGCCATCGCGGCGCGCGACAAGTGCGCCATCGCCGGCATCGGCGTCACCGACTACATGAAGGATTCCGGCCGCAGCGTGCTGTCGCTGGCGACCGAGGCCGCGCTGGCGGCGCTCGACGACGCAGGGCTCGCGCCGGAGGACGTGGACGGCATTGTCCGCTGCAACCACGACCAGATCACCCACAACGACCTGGGATCGTCCATCGGCGTGACCGACCTCACCTACTGGGGCGAGACCGGCCCCGGCGGCGTCGGCCCCTGCGCCATGGTCGGCCAGGCCATGGCGGCGATCATGGGCGGGCTGGCCAACACGGTGCTGGTGTTCCGTGCGCTCAACGGCCGTTCCGAGGACCGCTTCGGCCAGGGCCAGCACATGACCAAGGGCGCGCCGGTGATCGGCGGGCGCAGCACCTACGACGAGTTCTTCATGCCGTTCGGACTGATGACCGCGGGGCAGACCTTCGCGCTGATGACCCAGCGGCACATGACCCAGTACGGCACCACGTCCGAGCATCTCGGGCACATCGCGCTGGCGTGCCGGGAATACGCCAACCGCAATCCGCGCGCCCAGATGCGCGACCGCGCCCTCACCATGGAGGACTACATGGCCGGGCGAATGATCTCGTCGCCGCTGCGGCTCTACGACTTCTGCCTCGAGACCGACGGCGCCGCCGCCGTGGTGGTGACCACCGCCGAGCGGGCGAAGGACCTGAAGGCCAAGCCGGTGCTGATCCGCGGCCAGGCCGGCGGCTGCCCGACCGACATGCGCGGCGGCATGATGTTCCCGGTGGTGATGCGCGAGGATCCGACCGAGCCCGGCGGCAAGCGCGCCGGCGAGACCCTCTACCGGAAGACCGGCATCGGCCCCGACGAGATCGACGTGGCGCAGATCTACGACTGCTTCACCATCTCGATCCTGCTGCAGCTCGAGGCCTACGGCTTCTGCAAGAAGGGCGAAGGCGGCCCGTTCTCGGCCAGCGGCGCGCTGCGGCCGGGCGGCTCGCTGCCCATCAACACCGGCGGCGGGCACCTGTCGGAAGGCTACATCCACGGCATGGGCCACGTCATCGAGGCGGCCCGGCAGATGCGCGGCGAGTCCAGCAGCCAGGTCGAGGGCGCCGAGACGTGCCTGGTGACCGGCGGACCGCTGCCCACGGGCAGCGCCCTGATGCTGCGGAGGGCGTGATGGCGGACCGGGTTCTCCCCTTCAAGAAGGACCGGGACACGGGCGGCTTCTTCGCGGCCGCCGACCGGCACGAGCTGGTCTACCGCGCCTGCAACGACTGCGGCGCGTCGATCAATCCGCCGCACGCCCGCTGCGCCGCCTGCGGCAGCTGGAATACCGGCTGGAAGCAGGCCAGCGGCAAGGGCCGGCTGTTCACCTGGAGCGTCGTGGAGCAGCAGATCCATCCCGCCTTCCCCACGCCCTACACCATCGTGGTGGTGGCGCTGGAGGACGATCCCAGCGTCCGCTACGTGGGCTACCTGGACGGCGCCCACGACCTCAAGGCCGACATGGCCATGCGGGTCAGGTTCGAGCCCACCGAGGACGGCGGCGCCCTGCCGCAGTGGATTCCGGACAACGCGCGGTAGGAGGCCGGACCATGAGCGGACGCGTCAGATATTCCTTCACCGTCTACGACTACCCGGCCGACGAGGTGGTCCCCATGGCGAAGGCCGCCGAGCAGGCGGGCTTCGACGCCGTGTGGATCGGCGAGCACTATGTCTGCCCGCAGGACTTCACCAGCGAGCATCCCACCGCCGACGGCCGGAAGGACGAGCATCCCGCCCGCTGGATCGTCGGCGCCGACGCGCGGCTGCACGACCCGTGGTTCTTCATGGGCGCCATGGCCGGCGCCACCACCCGGCTGAAGGTGGGCACGGCGATCTGTCTCGCGCCCCTCAACCATCCACTGCTGCTGGCGCGCGCCACGCTCACCGCCCAGGAGATTTCCGGCGGCCGGCTGCTGTTCGGCACCGGCGTCGGCTGGCTGCGGGAGGAGTTCGACGCGCTGCAGATCCCGTTCGAGAGCCGCGGCAGCCGCTACGACGAGATCCTCGACCTGCTGCGGCGCGCCTGGGCGGGCGGCTACTTCGCCCATGAGGGCGAGCATTTCCGCTTCGACGCCGTGCAGCTCACGCCCCACAAGGTCGACGTGCCGCTGATCATCGGCGGCAACACGGAACGGGCGGTGCGCCGGGTGGCGGCCAAGGCCGACGGCTGGCTCAACTCCGCCAAGATCTCGCTGGCCGACGCGGTGCGGCTGCGCGAGCGCATCGAGGCCCTGCGCCGGGAATACGGCACCGACCGCCGGCCCTTCGAGTACTATGTCCGCCCGGTGGAGGCGACCCGCGCCGAGATCGGCCGCTTCGTCGCCGAAGGCTTCGAGAACATCGTGCTGTGGGGACCGGACATCTGGCCCAACAAGGGCGGCGACAGCCTGAAGCAGAAGACCGAGCGCTTCCACCGCGCCGCCCAGGAACTGGAGATCGCGCCCGAGACGGCGGGCGCCTGAACGGAGAACGACCCGAATGGAACTGAAACCGGGAACCAGGCTGAAGAGCTCGGTTTGCGATACGGAAGTGGTGATCGTCCGCCCGCCCAGGGAACAGGTCACCCTGGAGTGCGGCGGCGCGCCGATGGGCGGCGAGGCCGGCGCCGGCCTGGACGCGGCCCACGCCGAAGGCACCCTGCTGGGCAAGCGCTACGTCCACGAGCCCGTGGGCCTGGAAGTGCTGTGCGTCAAGCCAGGCAAGGGATCCCTGTCCGTCGCCGGCACGGCGCTGACCCTGAAGGACGCGAAGCAGCTTCCGTCCTCCGACTGAGCCATCCATGAACGTCGCCCTCCTCCTCGAAATGGCGGCCCAGGGCATGGGCGACAGGACGGCCCTGCGCTGGCCGGGCGGAGCCCTGACCTTCGAGGAGCTCTACGACCGGGCCCGCCGCGCCGCCGGCTGGCTGGCGGGGCAGCCCGGCGACAAGCTGGTCTATCTCGGCCCGAACCGACCGGCCTTCCCCGTGGCGCTCTACGGCGCGGCCATGGCGGGCCGGCCCTTCGTGCCGGTCAACTACCGGCTGAAGGACGAGGATCTGCGCCGCATCGTCGCGCGCACCGCGCCTGCCCTGCTCGTCGCCGACGACGCCGAGCTGGAGCGGGTCGCGGGCATCGAGGGCCTCACCGCCCTCTCCATCAGCGAATTCATGGCGGCGGCCCGGGGCGCCGAGCCGATCCGCGAGACCGTCGAGCAGGAAGACGGCATCGCCGTGCTGCTGTTCACCAGCGGCACCACCGGCGAGCCGAAGGCGGCGATCCTGCGCCACCACAACCTGAGCGGCTACGTCATCTCCACCGTCGAGTTCATGGCATCAGAGGATGGCGAGGCAGCCATCGTGAGCGTGCCGCCCTATCATATCGCCGGCATCTCGGCGGTGCTGACCGCCACCTATGCCGGGCGCACCACCATCCAGCTGCCCCACTTCGACCCCGAGGCCTGGGTTTCCCTGGCGCGGGAGGCGGGCGCGACCCATGCCATGGTGGTCCCCACCATGCTGAAGCGCATCCTGGAAACCCTCGAAGCCCGCGGCGAGACGCTGCCCGGCCTGCGCCACCTGTCCTATGGCGGCGGCCGGATGCCGACGGCGGTGATCGAGAAGGCCATGGCGCTGCTGCCCCATGTGGACTTCGTCAACGCCTACGGACTCACCGAGACCAGTTCCACCATCGCCGTCCTCGGTCCCGACGACCACCGCGAAGCCTTCGCCAGCGCCGATCCGTCGGTGCGCGCCCGGCTCGGCTCGGTCGGCAGACCCCTGCCCGTGCTCGAACTGGACATCCGCGACGAGGCCGGCGCCCCGCTCCCCGCCGGCGAGAAGGGCGAGATCTGGGTGCGCGGCGAACAGGTGTCCGGCGAATATGTCGGCCGCAAGGCGGTGCGCGACGACGGCTGGTTCCCCACCAACGACGCCGGATGGATGGACGAGGCCGGCTACCTGTTCGTCGAGGGCCGGCTCGACGACGTGATCGTGCGCGGCGGCGAGAACATCGCGCCCGGCGAGATCGAGGACGTGCTGCGGCTGCATCCGGCGGTCACCGACGCCGCCGTGTTCGGGGCGCCCGACGAGGAATGGGGCGAGAAGATCGTCGCCGTGCTGGTGGCCGACGGCGCCTCGGAGGACGAATTGCAGGGCTGGGTGCGCGACCGGCTGCGGTCGACAAAGGTGCCGCAGACCATCCAGTTCCGCGGCGAACTGCCCTACAACGACACCGGCAAGCTGCTGCGCCGGACCCTCAAGCAGGAGTTCGTGGCCGGGAGCCGGCCGTGATGCCGGGCGATCCGAAGCCGCACGCCGGATCGCCGCCGCTGCCCGACCTCCTCGGCCTGCTGGCCGACCCGGAAGCGGCCGAGCGCCTGTCACCCCTCGGCGACCGTCCGGTCTGCGTGATCGACGTCGAGGCGGCGTCGCGGGATGCCGCGCTGCCCGACCCGCGCGCCGGCATCCTGATCGGCATCGACCGGAAGGGCGAGGCGCCCGCCGGCCTCGACGTCGCCTTCGACGTGCTGCTGACCCCGGCCGCGACGCCCGGCCCGGAATGGGTGCGGGTCGATGCCGCCGCCCTCGACGCCGAAGCGGCGAGGCTGGAGGCGCGGGCCCTCGCCAACCCCTTCGCGGCGTCGATCTATTGCCAGGTGCTGCGGCTCTCCGAACGACTGTCGTTTGCCGACGGCCTGATCCTGGAATCCCTCGCCTACTCGACCCTGCTGGCGGGCGGCGAGTTCCGCCGCTGGCGCGGCGCCAACCCGGTGCGGCGCGCGGCCGAGGCCCGGGACGGGCTGGTCAGGTCGGAGCGGATGCGCGACACGCTGCGCGTCACCCTAGCGCGGCCCGAGGCCCACAACGCCCTCAGCGCCGCCATGCGCAACCAGCTCGCCGAGGCGCTCCGGGTGGCGGCCGCCGACCCGATGATCCGCCGCGTCACGCTGGCCGGCGAGGGCCCCTCCTTCTGCAGCGGCGGCGACCTGGACGAGTTCGGCACCGCCGACGACCAGGCCATGGCCCACGCCATCCGGGTCACCCGGTCCGTCGCCGCCATCGTCCACGGCGTCGCCGAGCGGACATCGGCGAAGCTGCACGGCGCCTGCATGGGCGCGGGGATCGAGATCCCCGCCGCCGCCGGCTGCGTGGTCGCCGCGCGCGATACAATCATGGGACTGCCCGAACTGGGCATGGGCCTGATCCCGGGAGCCGGCGGCACCGTCACCGTGCGGCGGCGCATCGGCCGCCACCGCACCTGCTGGCTCGGCCTTTCCGGCGAGCGCATCGGCGCTCTCCAGGCCCTCGCCTGGGGGCTGGTCGACGCGGTGGAGGACGAGGCGTGAACCGGCCACCCTCCGTTGTTGCCGACGTGCATCCCGCCCTGCGCTGGGCGTCGTCGGGGCTGATGGCGCTGTCCGGCCTAGCCGATGGACCGCCGGTCGTCCCGCGCCGGGATTTCGCGGGCCGCCTCGACCTGCTGCTCCGCCGGGTGGAGCGGCTCTCCGCGGCCTGGGGAAACCCGCTGATCCTCGACCAGCACCTCTTCACGGAAAGGGCCGCCTTCCTCGGCCTGACGAGACGCGGCGCGGTCTCCTGCAATGGCAGCTGCCGACTGATCCGGGGAACGGACGGGTGGCTGGCGGTCAACCTGCCCCGGCCGGACGACCTGGAGCTGGTGCCGGCGTGGCTGTGCCGGGAGATCGACGGCGACCCCTGGACGGCGATCGCAGCGGCGGCGCGCACCGAACCCGTCGCGCGCCTCGCCGGGAGAGCCGCCCTCCTGGGCCTGCCGGTCGCGGTCGCGGCGACGTCCGGACCGGCCGCAAGGGCCACGAATGATCGTGCTGCCGATGCCGCCGTCCCCTCTTGCCGCGGGGAAGAGCGACAGGGTGAGGGCCGGAAGCCGCTTGTCATCGACCTATCCTCGCTCTGGGCCGGGCCGCTCTGCGCCCACCTGCTGGGCTGGGCAGGATGCCGGGTGGTGAAGGTGGAAAGCCTCGGCCGTCCCGACGGCGCGCGCTTCGGTCCCGCCGGCTTCTACGATCTGCTCCATGCCGGCCACGACTCCGTCTCCCTCGACTTCCGCGACGGCAACGACCGCAAGACCCTGCGGCGCCTGCTGCTGGCAGCCGACGTGGTGATCGAGGGTTCTCGGCCCCGCGCCCTGACACAGCTGGGCATCGACCGGGACGCCGTCATGGCGGCGCGGCCCGGCCTGACCTGGGTCAGCGTGACTGCCTACGGACGCGGCGACGGCCGGATCGGCTTCGGCGACGACACCGCTGCCGCCGCCGGCCTGCTGGCGGCGGATGGGGCGGGCGATCCGGTCTTTCTCGGCGACGCCCTCGCCGATCCCGTCGCCGGCCTGACCGCCGCGGCTGGTGCCCTGGAGTCGCTGCTCGCGGGCGGCGGGCGGACCGTCGACGTCTCGCTGGCGGAGGCCGCCGCGTTCGTGGCCGAGGCACCGACCATCGGTCCGGCGGCATCGGTCCGGCGTCGCCCGGGCACATGCGGCTGGACGGTGCAAGCGGACGGCATCCGGACGCCCGTGGCGCCGCCCGCAGCCCGGACGCCGACTGACCGCGCCGCGCCCATGGGGCGCGATACGCGCGCCGTCCTGGCGGAGCTGTGCCCGTGACCGGCCGCCTGCTCATCCTCGACGCCGAACTGGACGGCCGCCGCACCGACCTGCGCATCGAAAACGGCCGCATCGCCGAAATCGGCGCCAGACTGGGCCGCGACGGCACTGTGCTCGACGCCGGCGGCGGCGCGCTGGTCCCCGGGCTGCACGACCACCACATCCACCTGCTGGCGCTGGCCGCCGCCCTCGAGTCGGTGGACGTCTCACCGGAACGGATCCGCGGTGCCGGGGCGCTGCAACGGACGCTTGCCGCGCCAACCGGCACTTGGGTACGGGCGATCAACTACCACGACGACGTCGCCGGCCCGCTCGACCGGACCGTGCTGGACCGGCTCGCGCCCGAACGGCCGGTGCGGGTGCAGTACGGCACCGGCTCGCTGTGGGTGCTGAACGGTCCGGCGCTGGCCGCCGTGCTGAAGCCGGGCGAGCCTCTGCCGCCCTGTGTGGAGACAGACCCGGCCGGCGAGCCGACGGGCCGCGTCTGGCGCGGCGACGACTGGCTGCGGACGCGCCTGCCCGCCACGCCGCCCGACCTCGGGCGGGTCGGCGCCCTGCTGGCGCGGATGGGCGTGACCGGCGCCAGCGACACCAGCGCCGGCACCGGGCCGGCCGAAGCCGCGCTGCTGGCCGAGGCGGCGCGCTCCGGCGCCCTGCCCCAGCGCCTGACGCTGATGAGCGGCGAAAGCCTCGACGCGCCCGACGACGGCGCGGTGGCGGTCGGCCCGGTCAAGATCCTGCTCGACGAGCGCGACCTGCCCGATTTCGGTGCCGTGCTCGACCGGGTCCGGCAGGCCCGCGCCTGGCGCCGCCGGGTCGCCTTCCACTGCGTCACGCCCGTCGAACTCGCCTTTGTCCTCGCCGTCATGGACACGGCAGGGGCGCGGCCCGGCGACCGCATCGAGCACGGCAGCCTGATCCCCGCCGCCGCCATCAAGGAGATCGCGCGACTGGGCCTCACCGTGGTCACCCAGCCCGGCCTCGTGGGCGAGCGGGGCGACCGCTACCGGGCGGAGATCGACGCCAGGGAATGGCCCGACCTCTACCGCTGCCGCAGCCTGCTTGAGGCCGGCATCCCCGTCGCCTTCAGCACCGACGCGCCCTATACCGCGCCCGATCCCTGGGCCGCGATCCGTACGGCGGCGAGCCGGCGCACGCCATCGGGCGCCGTGCTGGGCGCAGCCGAAGCGGTTTCCGCTGCCGCCGCGCTGCGCCGCTTCCTCGGCCCCGCACACCTGCCGGGCGCGCCGCCACGCCGGCTTGTGGCTGGCGCGCCGGCCGATCTCTGCCTGCTGGGCGCGCCGCTTGACCGAGCCCTTGCGACAAAGCGGCCCGCCGTCGCCGCGACGCTGGTCGGCGGCGCGCCCGTCCATCTGGACGACGCCGGAAGGCTCGCCGCCACAACACCAATCAGAACAATCACCGAAGTGCTTGGAGAGACGCCATGACATCCGCCTCGTTCCCCGGATTCCCTTCCCACGAAGCGCTGTTCCGCCTGGACGGCCGCACCGCCTTCGTCAGCGGCGCCGCCGGTCATCTGGGGCGCGCCATGAGCATCGCCCTCGCCCAGGCGGGCGCCCACGTCATCCTCAACGGCCGCACCGCCTCCAAGCTGGAGGCCCTGCGGGGCGAGCTGGCGGATGCCGGCCTGTCCGCCTCCGTCGCCGCCTTCGACGTCATGGACCGCGAGGCGGCCGGCGGCTTCTTCCGGGGCCTCGAAAGGCTGGACGCGCTGGTCAACAACGCCATCACCGGCCTGCCGCAGAAGGACGATAATTCGGGCCTCGGCGCCTTCCGCACCTCGCTGGAAAGCGGCCTGACCGCCTCGTTCGACAACATCAACGCCGCCATGGGCGCGCTGGAGGCCGCGGTAGCGTCGGCCGGCCAAGCGTCGGTGATCAACATCGCCTCGATCTACGGCCACGTCAGCCCGACCTTCAAGGTCTACGGCGACAGCGGCCTCAACAGCCCGCCCCAGTACAGCGCGGTGAAGGGCGGGCTGCTGCAGCTCACCCGCTACATGGCCTGCCAGCTGGCGCCGAAGCGCATCCGGGTCAACACGCTCAGCCCCGGCATCTTCCCCTGGGACAACGTGGCCAAGGACTTCCCCGACTTCGTGCGCCGGGTCTCGGAGACGTCGCCCATGGGCCGGCCCGGCCTCGCCGAGGAGATCGGCGGCCCGGCCGTCTTCCTCGCCTCCGACGCCTCGTCCTACATGACCGGCGCGGACCTGCGCATCGACGGCGGCTGGGTCGCCCAGTAGCCGCCACCGTCGCGGAGGTGCATGCTGGCCCCATGAGCGGAGACGGTCGCGATCCCATCCCCCGGTTGTTGCCGGGCGAGCCGTTGCCGGCGCGAGCCTACACGCCCGGCCTGACGCCCCGTCCCGCCGAGGAAGACCGGCCCGCCACCCCGCCCTGCGATCCACCGCGGTGGCGGGACTGCCACGCCTATCTGCGCGGCATCGACCTGTTCAACCACGGCTTCTACTGGGAGGCGCACGAGGCGTGGGAGGAGGTCTGGAACGGCCTCGGCCGCAAGGGGCCGGCCGCCGACCTGATGAAGGCGCTGATCGCCCTGGCGGCCGCCGGCGTCAAGGTGCGCCAGCGCCGGCCACGCGGCGTGGCCTCCCACGCCGCCCGCGCCGCCGCACTGCTGGACGGGCTGGCCGGCACCGGTCCGCGCCTGATGGGACTCGACCTCACGCCTGTCGCCCGGGCCGCCGCCGCCCTCGCCGCCTCACCGCCGGACTGGGACGGTGCGCGCATCGCGCTGCCGTTTCGTCTGCTGCCGGCGTGACCACCGATCGGGACGGACGGTGCGAAGGCAAACCGGCAATCGCCGGTGCCGAAGGCGTTCACCCCGGCATGAAACTTGCTGGAATGTCAGGATCACAGGCGCGTCTGGGAGGGCATATGGACGCTGGCACGCCCCTGCAAGCCGCAGGAACCCCGAAGGTCGCCACCCTCTCGCCCCTGGCGCAGCAGGAAGTCACCGACATCCTCCAGCGCCTCCATGGTCAATTCCTAGGCAACAGTGCCGGGAATCTAGCCGATTACATCCCCCAGCTCGCCCGCGTCGATCCCGACCAGTTCGGCACCGCCATCGCCATGACCACCGGGCAGGTGCTGGCGGTGGGCGATGCCGACGCGCCGTTCACCATCCAGTCGGTCTCCAAGGCGCTCACGGTGGCGATGCTGCTGGACAGGGTCGGATATGACGCGACGCGCCTGGTGGTCGGCACCCAGCCGAGCGGCGACCCGTTCAACTCCATCACCCTCGACCCGCAGACCAACCGGCCGTTCAACCCCATGGTGAACGCCGGCGCCATCGCCGTGACGGGCCGTATCCTGGAACTGCTGGGCGACTCCGCCTTCGACTGCATCCTGGAAACCTTCAGCAAGGCGGCAGGCCGGGAGCTGACCATCGACCGGGAGGTGTTCGAATCCGAGCGCGAGACCGGCCACCGCAACCGGGCCATCGGCCACCTGCTGCGCGCCGCCGAGGTGTTCACCATCCCGGTCGACCCCGTGCTCGACCTCTACTTCATGCAGTGCTCGATCGTCGTCACCGCCCGGGATCTGGCGGCGATGGGCGCGACGCTGGCCAATCTGGGCCTCAATCCGGTCACCGGCCAGCATGTGTTCGGCCTGGAGGCCGTGCGCGACACGGTCTCGGTGATGTTCACCTGCGGCATGTACAACGGCGCCGGCGACTGGGCGTGCCGCGTCGGCGTCCCGGCCAAGAGCGGCGTGGGCGGCGGCATCATGGCGGTGCTGAACCGCCAGCTCGGCATCGGCGTGTTCTCGCCCCGCCTCGACTCCGCCGGCAACTCGGTGCGGGGGCAGCTGGTCTGCCGGCACCTGGCCCACGAGATGGGCCTCCACGCCTTCGACTGCACCAACATGGGCTCCAGCTTCCTGACGGCCTACGGCATCGGCTGAGCCGTCGTTCGCGCCCTGCCGTCCGCTCCCGGCGTGTTATGGTCGGCCCCTGCAGGCATGACCGCAGCCACGGGGAGAGACCATGCGCGCACCCAACTTCATCGTCGTCCTCGCCGACGACCTGGGCTACGGCGACCTGGGCTGCGACGGCGGCACGATCATCCGGACGCCCAACCTGGACCGGATGGCGGCCGAAGGCGCGCGGCTGACCGACTTCTACGCCTCCGCCAACGTCTGCACGCCGTCCCGCGCCGGGCTGCTGACCGGGCAATTCGCCATCCGCAACGGGCTCGCCCACGAGGTGCTGCAGCCGGCCGACACCAAGGGCCTGCCGCCGGACGCGCTGACCATTCCCAGGGCGCTCGGCCCCGACTACGCCAGCGCGCTGATCGGCAAGTGGCACCTGGGCCATGCGGCGCCCCATTGGCCGCCCATGGTCTACGGCTTCGACCGCTTCTACGGCGTGCCCTACAGCCACGACATGAAGCCGCTGGCGCTCTACGACAGCGCGACCACACCGATGACCGAGAGCCGGGCCGATTTCGCCAGGCTCACCCAGTGGTTCTTCGAACAGACGGCCGCCTTCGTCGAGAGCCACCGGGACCGGCCGTTCTTCGTGCTGCTGGCGCTGACCGCGCCGCACATCCCGCTCAAGCCCAACCCGGACGAGCTGACCGGTTCGCCGGCCGGCGCCTATGGCGAGGTCGTCGAGGAGATCGACCTCAACATGGGCCGGCTGCTGGCCCGGCTGGCGGCGCTGGGGCTGGACGAGGACACGCTGGTGGTCTTCACCTCGGACAACGGACCGTGGTTCGAGGGATCTTCCGGCCCGTTCCGGGACCGCAAGGGCGGATCGGCGTGGGACGGCGGCTTCCGGGTGCCGTTCATCGCCCGGCGGCCGGGCACGATTCCGGACGGACTGGTCAGCGACGCCCTGGCCAGCAACCTGGACCTGCTGCCCACGCTGCTCTCCATGGCGGGCCGGCCGCCGGTCGCGGACCGGGAGCTGGACGGCGGCGACATCTCGGCCGTGCTTACCTCGGGCGCGGCCTCGCCCCACGAGGAGATCGTGCTGTTCGACAACGCCAGGGTGGCGGCCGTCCGTACCCGCCGCTGGAAATACGTCGTGCGCTCCTACTACCGGACCTACGACATCGCGCTCGACCGCTATCCGCTGCTGTTCGACATGGCGAGCGACCCGGGCGAGACCTACAGCGTCGCCCGCAACCATCCCGACGTCGCCCGGCAGATGCGCGAGCGCGTGGAGCGCGCCCGGGCCCGCTACGAGCCGCTGGCCGACGCCTTCCCGCCCCATGTCGCCCCGGCCTCGGCGGCGGACCATCCCGATTAGGGCGTTGCGCTTCAGGCCCTACTTGGGCAGCGGCACGATCATCCGGACGCGCGAGCGGTACTGCACGTAGTCCTGCCCGAGGCCGGCGACGAGGTCGCGTTCCTCGAAGTGCAGCGCGACCAGGATGTAGAGCGTCGTCACCGCCGCGAACAGCAGGTGCCCCAGCGTCATGGCCGGCGTCGCCCAGAACGCGATGATGAAGCCGAGCATGATCGGATGACGCACAATGCGGTAGAACGCCACCATCCTGAAGGCCATCGACGGCGGCGCGTGCCCGCGCATGTGGTGGAACACCTGGCGCAGGCCGAACAGCTCGAAGTGGTCGATCATGAAGCTGGACAGCAGCACGATCACCCAGCCGGCGAAGAACACCCCGACCAGAACGTCGTGGACGACGGGATTGCCGGCGACCCAGATGGCCTGGGTCAGCGGCCTCCACTGCCAGTACAGCAGGATGAGGGCGAGGTTCGAGAACAGCACATAGGTGCTTCGCTCGATCGACTGCGGCACGACCCGCGTCCAGGCCGCCTTGAAGCCCGGCCGGGCCATGATGCTGTGCTGCAGCCCGAAGATGCCCATCAGCACCAGGTCGATGACGATGGACGGAACCAACGGCCCGGCCGCCCCGGAATCGATGGTCTTCGGCACGATGCCGTCGATCTGGTAGTTGCCGACAAAGGCGACGGCATAGAGGAACGTCCCGAAGAACAGGACGTAGCAGAGAATGCCGTAGAGAACTGCGAGAACCCTGGCCATGGCGTCTCTCCCCAAAAGCACGCACGGATCAGAAGTCGCCGGAGAGGATACCAGATTACCGCCGGCCGCGCATGGAGCGATCACACCAAGTTGAACCGGGAGCGGGCAAGGCTCCCGCCGGCGCCATCGGTGCCATCGCAAGGGAGGAGACGATGCGGTCCAACCGTCGCGCCGCTGGAATTCCGGCGGCGATGCTGGCCCAATAGCCGTCCCTGACGTCGCAAGGAGACACGACATGCCGAGACTGATCACGGTGCTGACGCTCGAACAGGCGTCCACCATCATCGACCGGGCGCTGCAGGCCGGGTCGGAAAACGGCATGCGGCCGCTGACGGTCGCGGTGCTGGACGCCGGCGGCCATCTGGTCGCGATGAAACGCTCGGACGGCAGCGGCATCCTCCGGCCGCAGATCGCCTTCGGCAAGGCCTGGGGCGCGCTCGGCGTCGAGCGCCCGAGCCGGGTACTGGAAGAGGGCCTGGCGGGCCGGCCCGCCTTTCAGCATGCGCTCGGCGTCGTGGCCGAGGGACGGCTGGTGCCCGCGCCGGGCGGCGTGCTGATCTGCCAGCCGGACGGCGAGACCATCATCGGCGCCGTCGGCATCAGCGGCGACACGTCGAACAAGGACGAATACGCCGCGATCGAGGGCATCCGGGCCGCTGGCCTGGCGCCGATCCCGCCCGAGCCGGTGCCGGACTGGAAAACCACCTGATCGCCGTCCTGAGGCTGGCCTGAGGCGGGCATGGAATGGTGGGCGTTCAGGAAAGACCGCGCACTGGTTGCTGGCGGTCGATGCACCTGCCAAATCGCGTAGAAGGAACCCTGCGGCGTCGCGACAGAGGCGCCGGGACGGTCGGCCTAAACCCCGGAATATGAACCCGAACCGAGCCGATAGAGCACGTGCCTCCTGAGCGGATGCCCCTCCGGCAGGGCAGGATGGTCGAAATCGTCAGCGGGATCGCGGCGCATCCCGAGCCTTTCCATCACTGCTCGCGACCGGTGGTTCGCCGTGGATGTGAACGAGACGACTTCCGCGAGGGCGAGAGCCCCGAACGCATAGCCAAGCGCCAGTCGGGCCGCTTCCGTCGCATAGCCGCGTCCCCAGTGCTCGAAGGCCAGGCGCCAGCCGATTTCCACGCACGGCGTGAAATGAGCGCTGAATTGCGGGACTGCCAGCCCCGTAAACCCGATGAAGTGCGCGGTATCAACGAGCTCGATGGCCCACAATCCAAACCCGTGTTCGCAGAAGTGCTGCCGAATGCGATCGACAAAGGCATCGCTCTCGCTGCGACTCAGCTGGCTCGGAAAGTGCTCCATGACTCGAGCATCGGCGTTCATCGCGGCAAACGGGTCCCGATCCTGCTCCCGCCATGGACGCAGGCGGATGCGGCCGTTGGACAATGTCGTAAGGGCGCTCATCGCTGGTCAATCCTGTGGGTGGAATGCTTCGACGGCAAAGCGCCGAGGCTCGGCGGAATTGGGTCGTAGCGTTCGACTATCTGGCTGCTACCTCAGATTTGACTGCATTTGTCGCCCACTATCGCCCAAAGGGTCTGTTCGTTGGGGACGCACCCCGTAAAACACACCGTTTCGGTGTCCCCAAGAACCCTCTTCAGCCCATTGCGACTATTCCAAGTGCTTATGCCCCCAATGCCGTGCGACACACGATCTCGACTATTATATATTTGTGACAAGAGGTAGTCGGAGAGGGCGGTGGAAGCAGGTGTGGCATGTCGCGCCGAACCGTGCCAGCTAAGGCGTGCTCGAAGAGCTTTGTTCGCCTTAGCCTGTCTACTGCCCCTAGCGGCTCTCCATAGCGCATCAGCCGCTGATAACGGAGCATCCTATGTGGGTCCCAAGAAGACGGTAGCCGTCGCGCTCTTTGAATCTCCCGAGATGCTTTATGGAAGCGAAACGGGAGCAGCGCTCTCGCAAATGCTTGTCGAGGCGCTGATGAAGGACCCGCGATTCGTCGTCTTGGAACGCGTCGGACTAGCGGACGTACAGGTCGAGCAGCAGCTCAACCAACAGGCGGCCGCAGCGTCGAATCCCAACGAAGGAGCGAAATCCGCGCTTGGCGCCAGCGTCATCATTCGCGGCACGGTAACGAAGTTCGAACCTCAAGCGGGAGGAGCCAGCATTTCAGTTGGCGGCCTTGGATTTTTGGGTGGCTCTCAAGGGGCTGGCATGTCGGATCAAGTCGCCAAGGTCGAGATCGCGCTGCGTCTCGTCGATGCGGCGACAGGGCAGATATTGGCTACCGGCAAGGCCGAAGGATCGGCTTCGTCGAAAGGATTCAATGCTAATCTGTATTCGCGCAATGGTATGCAAATTGGCACAACGGCCTTTCAGCAAACGCCACTGGGTAACGCGGCCGAACATGCCATCGACAAGGCGGTAGAACAGATCGATTCTGGAATGGAAAAGGTTCCATGGTCAGCGCTCGTAATCGACAACAGTGACGGCCTCATCTATCTCAATGCTGGGGCTAATCAAAGGCTTCAGGTTGGCTCAACTCTGTACGTTTACCACAAGGTGAAAGATCTAGTTGACCCGGCCACCGGCTTGCTGATTGACACCATTGTCAACAAGGTCGGCCGGATCGAAATCCAGACCATACGCGACAAGACGGCAATCGCCGTGTTCAAGGACGGGGAGCAACCGATCCGCGGGGATATTCTCAAGTTCGAATAATTCGCCGGCCCTTGGTCTGAGGGGCGATGGCTGAAATCACAAGTCCGCGCAGATTCGTTTGGTGCTGATAGCCGCTGGGCGGGTTCCTGCGCGGTGGCTGACACATCTCCGGATGATTTGCTGTAATGGCCCAGCCAGCCCGGAGCGTCTCTCGGCCAGGAAATGGGAACGAGACATGAGACATGCTTCTAGGACACTAACGACGGTGGCATCGGTTGCACTTGCCCTGGTTTCTCTGGGGCCGGTCGCTGCACAGACACAGGGAGACGCACCAGCGCCGGCCTATGGTGGTGGCGGCGTGCCACCGACGGCATCGCCCATGGAGCGAACCCAAATGCAACAGACGCCGGGCACAACGGGGGTCGCCCCGACCGATCTGACGGCAACGAGGCAAGCACAGTCCGTCGCCAGACAGGTCCAAGCCAAGCTGAATGCATCGCGGCCAGATGTCGCAGAGATGGCAAAAGCGGCCAGATCGAAGAACGTCGATGCTGCGAAACAGATCCTGTTGCGCAACGGCTACAAGCCGGAACAATTGGCGGGTGCCAGTATTGCCTTTAATGATTTGACGGGCGGCGGACCCGTTTCGGCCGAACAGCGGTTTGAGATAACAATCGATGCCAGCTGCTGTCCGCTAAGGATCGTTATCACCATCAAGCTCTGAAATGGGACGGCCGGCCGCCTGTCATCGGCGGTCGGCCCCCGCTATCGAATTGCGGTGATGGTGTGCACGGCCCCTCACGGTATCTGGTGCACCAGCCCGTCGCGACGACGCCTTGGGGATAGGAGCCCGCGCCCATCGGCCGGGGGAGTTGCAACACTCGGTTGCCCTATTTCACACACACGATGACGAGGTTGACCTTCTTTTGTTTGGTAGACCAGTTCGTGCACTCCATTGACATGCCCTGCTTGCCCCCCGCCATCTGGTTGGTTGCACAGGTAATTTTTGACTTGTCCTTGTCGCCCGAGGCCTCCTTGAAGTTCAAGATCTGCGTCGCGCCCGTCTGGTACCCGGCAACCTCTTTCTGATAGGTGCCGGTACACCGCGCCTCATAGGCATCCGTCTTGCCCTTGCCGATCGCGTTTACCGACTGTCCGTGGCAGGAGCACGTTTTCCCGTCTCCCTCCTCGAGCGAACAGCCGCACTTGTAGACGCCATCAACATAGTCAAAGGTATCTTTGGCAATGACGGGTGCGCTCGCAAGGAGCGACGTCAAAAATACCGCGGCGACGACAACGCCCCGCTGGCCGGAAAATCGCCCGAGACCGATCGCCGGTCCATCCGTCGAGCCCTTCAGCATGACCCGTACTCCTTGCGCTGGTTAAACACCCTTGGCAAGCGCCCGCCAGCCGTTTCAAGCCTGCCTGCAGGCAAGCCGCCTAGCTCGGGCACGCGCGAACACGATTCCACCGAGCATAGGGTAGCAACGACGGCGCGCCCGCCGCTATTACCTCGCCCGTAATGTCGCGAACATGATGACTGTCCGGGTCTTGCCGCATGTGACCTGCCCGGCTTTTTACCTGGCTCCACCGCTCTGAAGAGGGGTCGTGGTGGGCCCGGCAGGACTCGAACCTGCAACCAGACCGTTATGAGCGGCCGGCTCTAACCATTGAGCTACGGGCCCCCGGGAGGCGGGACGGCATCTGATAGCACCATTGGGCGGCGCGCCAAAGGGCAACGTCGCGGTCCCGGAACGGAAAGGGCCGGGCCCGCGGCGCGGCCCCGGCCCCTCGCCGTGACGTCCTCGGTCAGTAGTGGTAGGTGACCCGGAACTCCACCGTCCGCGGGTAGATCGGCGTGCCGGTGCGGTCGGCGACGAAGCCGCTGGGATAGCCGGTGTTGCCGCCGGTCGAGGGCGTGTCGCCGGAGGCCACCAGCGCGTACTTCTTGGTCAGGTTCTTGCCGATGATCGCGAACTGCCAGCGGTCGTCCTCGGTGCCGAAGCGGAGCGAGGCGTCGACGGTGGCGTAGCCCTTCTGCACGTCGTACGGGTTGTTGAAGGCGCCGAGCAGATACTTGCTCTTGTAGACCACGTTGGCCGACACGCCGAACTTCAGGCCGTCGCCAATCGGCCGGGTGTAGTCGGCGCCCAGGGAGCCGGACCATTTCGGCGCGAGCGCCCGGTACTGCCCCGCCAGCTGCTGCTTCGGCACCTCGCCGGGATTGGACGAGGGCATGCAGCCCTGGGCCGGCGTCTGGCCGGCGTAGCACGGCGCGATGAAGTCGCCGTACTTGGAGACGTTGTAGGCGAGCGAGCCGGACAGTGTCAGCCCGTCGACGTCCTTGGGCGCCCAGGTGAGCTGCAGCTCGGCGCCGTCGGTCTTGGCGCTGCCCGCGTTCTCGGTGATGTAGGCGAAGGTCGGCGAGTTGAAGAAGTCGATCTGCAGGTTCTTGAAGACGTAGTGGTAGCCTTCGAGCTCGAGCCGCATGGCGCCGTCGAACAGCGACGCCTTCACGCCGCCCTCGAAGCCCCGCACCTTCTCGGGATCGAAGGTGATGTCGCCGAGCTGGTCGGTGGTGAGGGTGCTGTAGATCGCCGAGTTGGAGAAGCCGCCCGACTTGAAGCCCTGCTTGTAGGCGACATAGAAGGTCAGGTCGCGGTTCGGCTCCCAGCGCAGGGTAATCTCGGGCGAGCCGTTCTCGAACACCTGGTGCACCAGCCCGTCCGCCGGCAGCCGGCCCTGCACGAACAGGCCCTGCACGAACGGGTTCACATAGGGCTGCTCGAAGTAGGAATCCTTGGTCTCGTGGGTGTAGCGGGCGCCGCCGGTCAGCTGCCACTGGTCGGTGATGTCCCACACCAGTTCGCCGTAGAGCGAAATCGTCTCGCCCTTGGTTTCCGACAGCTTGTTGTAGGAGACGTACTCGTCGGCCGGGTCGGTCACCGCGGTGTTCTGGGTGCCGGCGAAATAGACGTCCTGGAAGAAGTAGCGGTGCGTCCGCTGGTAGTAGACGCCGAGCACCGCGTTGACCGGGAAGTCGAAATGGGTCACTCCCCGCACCTCGGTGGAGAAGTTGCGGAAGGTGTTGTGCTCGTCGGCGAAGATGGCGGTGGCGCCGCCGCCGTCGAAGTCGCCGACCCAGAACGTCTCCTGGTGGTGGTAGTTCAGGATCGCCGTGATGTCGTATTTCTCGCGGGCATACTTGAAATTGCCGGTGATGCCGTAGGACTTGTAGATCTCGCCGAGCTGGCCGCCGAACTTGCTGAGCAGCGGGTTGGTCTTGGCGATGTCCGGCGGGATCGGGTTGGCCGCCTTCTTCCAGTCGCCGTGGCACTCGGCCTGGGTGTTGGGCACCGGCATGGTGAAGCCGGGATTGTTCGGATCAGGCACGGCGGTGTGCGGCTGGCCGTCGAGCGCCGGGCAGGCCCACAGCTCGGTGCCCTGGGTGTCGTCGATCTGGTAGTCGGCGTAGGAGCCCTTGATGGTGTAGGTGAAATAGTCGCTGGGCGTGCCCTTGGCGGTCAGCCGGGCGAAGATGGATTCCTCGCCGGGCCACTTCTTGTTGACCGGCGCGGGATTGGGGTGGACCGTTGTGTCGAGGGTCGCCGCGTCGACCGTCGTATAGGACGTGGCTCCGGCGATGTTCTCCAGGTAGCCGCCCCACATCTTGGTGCCGCGGGCGGCCAGGCGGATGCCGAACTTGTCGTTCACCGGCACCGACACCATCGCCTCGCCGGTGAGCCGCTGGCCCACCACCTCGTAGCCGACCTGCGCCTTCGCCTCGAAGTCCGGGCCCGGATCGTTGGTGGTGATGGAGACGACGCCGGCGGTGGCGTTCTTGCCGAAGTAGAGCGCCTGCGGTCCCTTCAGGATCGCCACCTGGCTCACGTCGTAGAGGCCCTCGTCCATCACCCGGCCCTGCGGGTAGTAGACGCCGTCCAGGATGATCGAGACCGACTGTTCGATGCCGATGCTGGTGTTGGACGAGAAGATGCCGCGAATGGAAATGCTGGTGCCGCTGCCCGAGCCGCCGCGCACGATGGTCAGCTGCGGCGTGGAGCGGGCCACGTCCTCCAGGCTGTTG
>WGNW01000006.1 GCA_016124315.1 Alphaproteobacteria bacterium | reverse complement strand
TCTCGGCCTCCGAGGGCGAGATCATCCTGTTCATCGACGAGATGCACACCATCGTCGGCGCCGGCGCCGCGGAAGGCTCGATGGATGCCTCCAACCTGCTCAAGCCGGCGCTGGCGCGCGGCAAGCTGCATTGCATCGGCGCCACCACCCTCAACGAGTACCGCAAATACGTGGAGAAGGACGCGGCGCTGGAGCGGCGCTTCCAGCCGGTGTTCGTCGACGAGCCGTCGGTGGAGGACACCATCTCCATCCTGCGCGGCCTCAAGGAGAAGTACGAGCTGCACCACGGCGTGCGCATCACCGACGGCGCCATCGTCGCGGCGGCGACCCTGTCGAACCGCTACATCACCGACCGGTTCCTGCCGGACAAGGCCATCGACCTGATGGACGAGGCGGCCAGCCGGCTGCGCATGGAGGTGGAGTCGAAGCCCGAGGAGATCGAGCAGCTCGACCGGCGCATCATCCAGCTCAAGATCGAGCGCGAGGCGCTGAAGAAGGAGACCGACGACGCCTCCAAGGACCGGCTGAAGAAGCTGGAGCAGGAGCTGGCAGAGCTGGAGGAGAAGTCCGACGCACTCACCGCCCAGTGGCAGACCGAGAAGGACAAGCTCAACGCCGAGCAGCGCCTCAAGGAGGAGCTGGACAATGCCCGCATCGAGCTCGAGCGCGCGCAGCGCGAGGGCAACCTGGCGCGGGCCGGCGAGCTGGCCTACGGCGTGATCCCCGACCTGGAGCGCAAGCTCAAGGAGGCGGCCGGCTCCGGCAGCGAGCGCATGCTCAAGGAGGAGGTGACCGACCAGGACATCGCCTTCGTCGTCTCCCGCTGGACCGGCGTGCCCGTCGACAAGCTGATGGCGGGCGAGCGCGAGAAGCTGCTGCACATGGAGGAGGAACTGGCGCGCCGGGTGGTCGGCCAGCGCGAGGCCGTCGACGCCGTCTCCAAGGCGGTCAGGCGCGCCCGCGCCGGCCTGCAGGACGCGGCGCGGCCGATCGGCTCGTTCCTGTTCCTCGGCCCCACCGGCGTCGGCAAGACCGAGCTCACCAAGGCGCTCGCCGACTACCTGTTCGACGACGAACGGGCGATGGTGCGCATCGACATGTCGGAGTTCATGGAGAAGCACTCCGTCGCCCGGCTGATCGGCGCGCCTCCCGGCTATGTCGGCTACGAGGAGGGCGGCGTGCTGACCGAGGCGGTGCGGCGCCGGCCCTACCAGATCATCCTGTTCGACGAGGTGGAGAAGGCCCATCCCGACGTGTTCAACGTGCTGCTGCAGGTGCTCGACGACGGCCGGCTGACCGACGGCCAGGGCCGCACCGTGGACTTCACCAACACGCTGATCGTGCTGACCTCCAACCTGGGCAGCGACATCCTCGCCTCCCAGGCCGACGGCGAGGATGTCGAGGACGTGCGCGGGCTGGTGATGGAGGTGGTGCGCGGCGCCTTCCGGCCCGAGTTCCTGAACCGGCTGGACGAGGTGATCCTGTTCCATCGGCTGGGCCGCGAGGACATGACCGGCATCGTCGACATCCAGCTGCGCCGGCTGGAGAAGCTGCTGGCCGAGCGCAAGATCGTCATCGAACTCGACCAGGCGGCGCGCACCTGGCTCGCCAACGCCGGTTACGACCCGGTCTACGGCGCCCGGCCGCTCAAGCGGGTGATCCAGCGGTCGCTGCAGGACCCGCTGGCCGAACTGCTGCTCAGGGGCGAGATCGAGGACGGCCAGACGGTGCAGGTGACCGCCGGCGACGGCCACCTGATCATCGACGGCCACGACGTCGACGAGCGGTCGGTGAACGTGTTCCGCTCGACCCAGGGCCCGGGCCTGTCGCCCGGCAGCGCGGCGATCAACTGACGCCGGCCGGAGAACCGGCCACAGGCTGAAAAGCGAAGGGGCGGCGCCCGGCAGGCGCCGCCCCTGTCATGTCGAAGCCGGCGTCGGCCGGGAGCCGCTATTCGCTGCTGGCGATGGTGGTGGACATGGGCAGCGCGGCGATCTGGGTGTCCAGGTCCTCCACCGACTTGCGGAACGCCACCAGCTGCTGGCCGTCGAGCTGGCGGCCGGTAGGCAGCTTGAGGCCGCGCGGGTTGACCTGCGTGCCGCTCTTCAGCACTTCGTAGTGCAGGTGCGGCCCGGTCGAGCGGCCGGTGGTGCCCACATAGCCGATCACCTGGCCCTGGTGCACGTGGACGCCGGGATGGATGCCCTTGGCGAAGCCCTGCATGTGGGCGTAGGCGGTCTCGTAGGTGCCGTTGTGGCGGATGCGGACGTAGTTGCCGTAGGTGCCGAAGTGGAAGGCCTTCTCGACGACGCCGTCGCCGGCGGCGTGGATCGGCGTGCCGCGGCCGGCGCCGAAGTCCAGGCCCTTGTGCATCTTGGTGTAGCCCAGGATCGGGTGATGGCGCATGCCGAAGCCCGAGGTGAGCCGGGCGCCGTCGATCGGCGTCAGCAGCAGCGCCTTGCGCGCGCTGTGGCCGTTGGCGTCGAAATAGTCGGCGTCGCCGCCGTCCTTCGGCTGGTAGTAGTAGAGCGCGTGGCGCTTGCCGCTCAGGGTGAGGCTGGCGAACAGCAGCGGCCCGGTCTTGACCGTATGGCCGTCGGCGTCCTCGTAGCGGTCGAAATAGATCTCGAAGCTGTCGCCTTCCTGGATCTCGCGCTGGAAGTCCACATCCCAGCTGTAGATGCGGATGAACTCCGAGATCAGGTTGGCGGGCACGCCCGCATGCTCCATGGCCATGTAGAGGCTGTCGGAGATGCGGCCGCCGGCGTGGGTGGGCGCCTCGTCCAGCCGCACCGGCACCACCGAGCTGGCGAACGAGCCGTCGTCCTGGCGCGCTACGGTCACCGCCCGCTCCACGTCGGGCTGCAGCCGCACCGCCTGCAGGGTCGGCTCGTCGCTGTCGCCTTCGGGATCGAAGGTCAGCTCGATCTCCTGGCCCTCGCGGATGCGGCGCATGTTGAAGTGCTCGGAGAGCGCCGAGATGGCGTTGTGGGCGTCGGCCAGCGCCACGCCGGCGCGGATCAGCACGCTGGTCAGCGTGTCGCCGCGCATCACCTTCTCCTGCTTGACCGAGGCATCGTCGTCGTCCGCCGGCTGCAGCAGCGCGCTGTCGTCGAGCGGCGCCGTCAGGCTGCGGCCGGCCTCGCCGCTGTGGCCGCTCGGGCCGAGCGAGGCGATGACCGAAAACGGCGTGGGAACTTCCTCGTCCCCCGCCGCGTTACGGATGTCGCTGGAGGCGAAATTGACGTAGACGCCCAAGCCTATGGTGACGCCGATGAGGGCAACGAGAGCGGTCGCTTGGAGGAACCAACCCGGCGAACCGATCCGGCGGCCCAAGTCGACGTGCCACCGGGTTTTGTCGTTGTTTGACGGGTCGTTAGTGCTTGTCATCCAGCGTCCGCTAGCTCTTGGTCTCCACGAAAAAACACAAGGACGTCCCGCTGGCTTCGGCGCAGAAGTCAGTGTGAATGCCCCTCAAGATGCAGGGGTCGGGAATCCCTGTCAACGCAGAATGTCGCGTTTTCGGGGGATTTTCTGTGCATAAGCCTGGGCTGCCCCGTAACGATGCATTGACTTGGCCGCCCGCCGCCCGATATAGCACGCCAGCCAAGGGGCCATAGCTCAGTTGGGAGAGCGCTAGCTTTGCAAGCTTGAGGTCGCCGGTTCGATCCCGGCTGGCTCCACCATTTCCTTCCCGATCGCCATAATCGCCGTCGTTCGGGTGCGGCCGCCGATGGTGCCATGGCGTCGGTTCGCCGGCTCAGCCGACGTCGGTGACCAGGGCCGTCACGGTCATGCGGGCGAGCACCTTCTCCTCCTCGGTCGTCAGCAGCGCCTCCATGAACGCGGTCCGCCGTCCCAGGCGCAACACCCGTCCGCGTCCGAGCAGCCGGCCCGTCGGTGCAGGCGCCAGGAAGGTCGTGTTGAAGTCCAGCGTCGGCACCGCCTTGTCGAGCGGCAGGCTCAGCTTGGCCGCCATCCCCGCCGTTTCGTCGAGCATCGCCGCGACGTAGCCGCCGTGGACCGCGCCGAGGATGTTGGTGAACTCCGGCTGCGCGACGAAGGCAAGGGTCACCACCCGTTCGGCGGCATCGTAGTCGACCAGTGCGGTCCCAAGCGTCCGGCCGCCCGGCGACAGGACGCGCTCGAACAAAGCCTCTATGTCGGATGATGCCACCAATGCTGATCTCGCCACAGGACCGGAACTCCGGGCGGTTTATGAAACGGCGGGACCGGCGTCAAATCCTTTGCGCCCGGTTCACTGGAGCACCCCGCGCTCATTTCCCGACCAATCCCTGCTGCCACAGTCCCGTTTTGGCGAAATCCGCCTATTCGCCGTCGCCCGCCAGTTCCAGGCTGACGCTGCGAAACTGCTCAAGCGCCGCTTCCAAATTCTCGACGATCTCGGCCGCCAGCACGTCCGGCGCCGGCAGGCTGTCGATGTCTTCCAAGCTGTCGTCCTTCAGCCAGAAGATATCCAGGTTCAGCTTGTCCCGCTGGGCCAGCTCCTCATAGGAGAATCGCCGGAACCGCTCGGTCTCCTTGCGCTCGCGGTAGCAGTGGACGAAATCGTTGAAATCCTCATAGGTCAGGCGCTTGGTCTTCAGCGTCTTGTGGATATTGGTGCGGTAGTCGTAGACCCACAATTCCTTGGTCTGCGCGTCACGCGCGGCGGGGCGCTTGTCGAAGAACAGCACGTTCGCCTTCACGCCGGGGCTGTACCAGATGCCCGTCGGCAGGCGCAGCAGGGTGTGGAAGTTGAAGCCTTCCAGCAGCCGCTTGCGGATGCCTTCGCCGGCGCGGCCGGCCTCGAACAGCACGTTGTCCGGCAGCACCACGCCCGCCCGGCCGTTGACCTCCAGGATGGTCATGATGTGCTGCAGGAAGTTGAACTGCTTGTTGGAGGTGGTGAACTTGAAATCCTCGCGCTCATAGTTCTCGCGCTCGGTGGTCACCGAGCCGTCCTCGCCCACCACCTTGTAGCTGGACTTCTTGCCGAAGGGCGGGTTGGTCAGCACCACGTCGAAGCGGGCGGTGCCCTGCGAGGCGAGGGCGTCGCCCTGAACCACCGGGCTGTCGCCGTTGCCGATGCCGTGGAGGTAAAGGTTCATGGCGCACAGCCGCACCACCTCGTCGACGATGTCGACGCCCTTGAGCCCATCCTTGCGCAGGGCGTGCAGCTTCTCCCGGTCCTGGGTCTGGCCTTTCATGTGGTCATAGGCGGCCAGCAGGAAGCCGCCGGTGCCGCAGGCCGGGTCGCAGACCGTCTCGCCGATCCGCGGGTCGACGCATTCGACGATGGCCTCGATCACCGGGCGCGGCGTGAAATACTGCCCGGCGCCCGACTTCACTTCCGAGGCGTTGCGCTCCAGCAGCCCCTCGTAGATCTCGCCCTTCACGTCCACCTGCATGCCGATCCATGGGCCTTCCTTGTCGATCAGGCTCACCACCCGCTTCAGCTTGGCCGGGTCCGACAGCTTGTTCTGTGCCTTGCGGAAGATGGTGCCGATCAGGCCGCGTTCACGGGCCAGATTCTCCAGGGCTTGGCGGTATTGAGCCTCCAACTCGTCACCGTCCTTGCTCACCAGTTGCGCCCAGCTCCATTGGGGCGGCACGGCCGATCCTTCGCCCAGCAATTCCTCGCGCTCATGGTCCATCTTCAGGAACAGCAGATAGGTGATCTGCTCGACATAGTCGCCATAGGAGATGCCCTGCTCACGCAGCACATGGGCGTAGTTCCAAACTCGGGCGACGAGCTGTTCGTTGGACATCAGGAAGCCTCGTAGGACTGGAGGATCAGCGGCTTGGCGCGCTCCAGGTCGTCATGGGATTTCAGGGTCACTTCCAGGTCGCCGGTGCCGAAATGGCCCACCTGGCGCACGTCGCGGGTGAAGCCGTCTTCCAGCGTAACCGTGCCGGGATCGATCTTCAGGTACACGCGCACCACGCCCAGCGACGTCTTCACCTCGACGCAGGCGAAATTCTTGATGCGGCGGAAGGCGATGTAGAAGCGCAGGGTCTTCTTCACGAGGTCGTCGCCCAGGCCCATCAGGAAGTTTTCCAGGTCGGCATAGAGGTTGGCCAGGTCGCCGCCGGCGTCCGCCATGCTCTCGGAAACGGTCTTGTAGCGGTGCGCCTTGGCGGCGCCGGTCACGGGATCGACGGCCTGCGCCGGCGCGGCGGAAACGGCCGTCAGCAACTCCAGCAGCAGCAGGTCCTCGCCGAACTTGCGGTAGCGCACCAGCTCGATGTTGCGGCTCATCTGCTTGACGGCGTGGGTGTCGTATTTGGTGAAGTCGGCGGCGATGCAGATCAGCCGGGGCGCGCTCCATTCGATCTGGGCGGCGGCCTCCTTGCCGAACCGGTCGCGCACCAGGATCTCGAAATCGCCCCGGTGGTCCACCAGCCAGTCCAGATAGAACAGGCCCTGGTTGATGACGTTCTCGCTGCGGTCGCGCTTGTACTCGATGATGACGGGCGACCCGTTCTCGTCGATGCCCAGCGTGTCCATGCGCCCGCCATGGGTGGTGGCAAATTCCGATGCCAGGAAGCGCACGCCCAGCAGCGTCTCCAGATTGTTCTCGAAGCGGGTCTGGATCGCCCGCTCCAGCGGCGCCCACGAGCTTTCCAGTTCCGCCAGCGCGCCGCCCCGGGCCTGGAACAGCTTCAAATCGCTCATGCCACGGCCTTTCCACGGGTCTTTTTTGTCGATGAGGCTTCGGCGCGGATGCGGGCAAGCAGCTCGCTGGCCGGTTCGTCCACCGGGTCCTGGGGCACCAGCCGACCGGCGAAGGCATCCTTCAAGATGGATTGGCGGAGGGCGGCGGAGCGGGTTAGTTCGGTCCTGCAAGAATCTAAGATTCGACTTCCCTCTTCCCTTGTTCGCCGGATATGAGCGAGGGCCACATCAATCTCTTCCGGGGGAGGAAGGGGAATTGCAATTTTCTCTAGATTTTTCTGTGAAATATTTCTCATGGACATTTGGGCTCCGGTCGCCATCGCTTCAATCTGTCCTCTACCAAGTGAGGATTTAAGAACATAGTTGATCCAATGTTCTATCGGGGCCACGCTGCGCAGCCTTAGAACCTTGTCGCTTATCTGAAGTGATTTTTTTATATCGTCAACGACAACGCTGGCCCCCACTAGTTCGATAGTGTTTGCTCGGCTTATAAGAAGGTCTCCGGGCATTATATTTAGAGAAGGACTTATTTTTTCTTCATTTAATATAGTTTTACTTTCGTTTTCATTGAATGTGTCCCAGGTCACGGCGCTTATTTTTACGATACCTGCTTCGTCGCGTCCGGGCGGGCGTTCTTCGCACCGAAAATTTTTTCCAGCCTCAATTTTAGAGAGGAGCTGACCCAACGTAGCCCATGCCCAACCATTGGGTAGGTTGGGTAGATTCGAAACATCCGCTGCGATCGGTTCCTTGTACTTGCCTCGGCCTTCCCAGGTTTCGCGGCGGGTTTTCAGGATGCGGGCCAGAAGGTCGCGCCCGTGTTCCAGGCGCTGGGCGTTCTCGGCGCGCCAGTCGGCGGTAAGCTGGCCGGTGACGGCCGCCTTCAGCACCGACTGGCGATAGCGCGCCAGCAGCGTCTGCACGTCGCGCAGCGCCTCTTCGCCCTTGTCCAGTTGGGCGAACAGCGTCTCGATCTTCTCGACGATCCGGCCTTGCTCGTTAAGCGGAGCGACAGGAACTGGAAATTTCTTAAGGCGATCGGAATCTATGCTGGCAACCGTTGTGCCATGCTTCGCACATTGCTTGAGAATTTGGGCGTTCTTCGCCCTCAAATACCAAGCAACATAGTCAGCGGTGATACACGCAGACGGCGTAAGGGTCTTCAAATCTTGATTAACAGTTACTCTGCATTCATTGACCGCCACCGGAAACGTGTGGGCAAGAATACCTGATCGCGTCACCATAAGGATTGAATTGGATGGGATGTACTTCGCGGATGACCCCGCAACTGCGGCGTCGGTAATCAAATCCTCCGCAGTTCTAATCCGACGAGATTTCATATCCTTGGGAGAGACCCAGGGGACGGTGCCGTTTTGCCAATACGTTTTGTTAGCTTTCGATGGTGTTCCGCCACCCGACCAAGTGCCCAACTCACCTAGCGTCTGCTCCATCCAACCGGCGGGTAGCGTAGAAGTATGCACACTCACGCCACCAGCGCCCCTTGCAGGTCATCCAGCATCTCGTTCAATCCCGTTCCGAACAGGGCGCGCGCCTGCACGATGCCGCCCTTGTCGGCGAGGCTGGGCGCGTCCATGAAATCGCGCGGCGCGATCTCGGCGTTGGCCGCTATAAAGGATGCGATGGCGCGGAGCCAGTCCTCCTGTTCGGGCGTGTAGGCGCGCCCGGCACGCTTCTCGCGGCCCAGCCACAGATTGAACCGCTGCTGCACCACCGTGGCGAAGGGCTCCAGCACATCGCTCTGGCCCAGGGCGAAGCGCACCAGGCTCACCACCTCGGTCAGCTGGTCGTCCACCGGCGCGCCGCGCACCCGCGCCGCGTCCAGCCGCTTGTAGGCCTGCCAGACATTGGCGGTGGTCAGGTAGCGGGGCGGATCGGTCAGCCGCCGCACCAGCTCGCGGATCGCCGCATAGGTCAGCCGCTGCCGCCCGGCCGGCTGGTTGTAGAGGATCTGCAGGGCGGTCAGCTGGTCGCGGTTCTCTTCCATGAAGGCGCGGAAGCTGGCCACCGTCTCCTCGGCCTTCTTCGCGTCGAAGGACGCGCTCGTCAGTTCGTCGGTGGTGATCTCGTCGATGACGATGTCGGTCTTCTGCTTGATGTCCTTCAGCAGGGTGCGGGTGGCCGGGCTGTCGAAGGGCCGGCAGGCGTCCTCGGCCATGCCGTCGATCACCGCCTTTGCCTGCTCGGGCGTGGCCCAGCCGCCATGGGCTGCTTCGATGGCCGCCTGCTGCCGGTCGGCGTCGATGGCATCCAGCAGGTCGTTGGCCAGGTCGCGCGGGTACTTGCCGCCGGTCGCCTCGGCGATGCGCGCCCGGTCCTCGTCGGCCAGCTTGCGGTCCAGCGCCGCCAGCCGCGCGGCGAGGGACGACAGGGCGTCCTCGTCCCGCCGCCCCATGGCGATCTGCTCCAGCAGCGCGTCGAAGCTGACGGTCTTCTTGCGCTCCAGGGGCTGGCTGGCGTTCTTCTTGGTCTCGGACACGCCGACGGCGTCGATCAGGATGAAGCGGGTCTTGGTGGTGGCGTCGGGCGTCACCGTCTTCAGGTCGGCGTCCGGGATGGTGCGCACGCCGCGGCCCTTCATCTGCTCGTAATAGCCTTCCGACTTCACGTCGCGCATGAAGATCAGCACCTCGACCGGCTTGATGTCGGTGCCGGTTGCGATCATGTCGACGGTGACGGCGACGCGGGGGAACGGGTCCACCCGGAACGCCTTGATCAGCGCCTTCGGGTCCTCGCCGGTGTTGCGGTAGGTGATCTTCTTGGCGAAGTCGTTGCCTTCGCCGAACACCTCACGCACGGCATGGACGATCTCCTCGGCGTGGTTGTCGTCCTTGGCGAAGATCAGCGTCTTGGGCAGCCAGTCGCCGCCGCGCTCCGGGAACAGCTCGGTGAACACCCGGTCCTTGTAGGTTTGCAGCACGGTCCGGATCTGGTTCGGATTGACCACGGACCGGTCCAGCTCCTTGGCGGTGTATTCGAGGTCCGCGTCCAGCGTCTCGTAGCGGACCTTGCGGGTGCGACGGTCGCGCACGGGCACCTGAAAGCCGGTGCCGTCATTCTCCAGCCGGCCGCCTTCCTCGGTGACCCTGGTGCGGATGCGGTAGATCTCGTAGCCGACGTTGACGCCGTCGGCGACGGAGCGTTCATAGGGATATTCGGCCACCAGGTTCTGGTTGAAGAAGCCCAGCGTGTGCTTGGACGGCGTGGCGGTGAGGCCGATGATGAAGGCGTCGAAATATTCCAGCACCTGCCGCCACAGGCCATAGATCGACCGGTGGCATTCGTCGGTGACGATGAAGTCGAAGGTCTCGATGGGGATGTCGGGATTGTAGGCGAGGGGCAGCGGCTCGCTCTCCGCGCCCTGCCACTTCTCGAAGCCCGAGGCCTCTTCCTCCTCCTCGTCCAGCTCCTGGCCGCGCAGCATGGAATAGAGCCGCTGGATGGTGGTGATCACCACCTTGGCGTCCCGGTCGATGCGGTGCCCGTGCAGGTGCTGGACGATATAGGTGTCGGTGAAGCGGTTGGCGGCGCCGGGCGGCTGATAGCCCTGGAATTCCTTCAAGGTCTGGTCGCCCAGATTGTTGCGGTCCACCAGGAACAGGACGCGTCTCGCGCCGGCCTCGCGAATCAGCCGATAGGAAAACGAACAGGCGGTGAAGGTCTTGCCCGCGCCGGTGGCGAGCTGGATCAGCGCCCTTGGCCTGCCATCGGCCAGCGACGCTTCGAGGCCGTGGATCGCCTCCACCTGGCAGTCGCGCAGGCCCTTGGGGTCGAGCGGCGGCATGGCGCCGAGCCGGGCGCGCAGCGTGTCGGGCTGCTTGACCCATTCATGCAGCGTCTCGGGCCGGTGGAAGGCGAACAGCCGGCGCGAGCGGGGCTTTGGGTCGCGCAGGTCGCGGAAGAAGGTCTCGTCGCCGGTGGACTCGTAATCGTAGACCAGGATGTCGTGCCAGCGGGCCAGATGCTCAGGCAGCTGGCCCATGTATTTTTCGGACTGCTCGGCGACGCCGCTCAGCGTCACGCCGGTCTTCTTGGCCTCGATGACGCCGGCGGCCTTGCCGGCGACGAACAGCAGGTAGTCGCAATAGCCGGCGGGAAGCGGGAATTCCCGCACCGCCACGCCCAGCCCCGCGTTGCGGTCGCACTGATCGCGATCCTGAAGAAGCCATCCGGCCTCGTTCAGCAACCGGTCGATCTTCTCGCGGGCAATCTGTTCCGGGCTCGTCAAGTTCAATACCTTCGACTGGACGCCTAACGTACCAAGCCGAGGTCGTTTCGCAACGTGGTTCTCCCGTTGGGCGGCGGGAGAGGTGCCCGGATAGGTCCGGCACCGGAGACGACGTGCGGCTATTGCCCCTGTGCCCGCGCCTCCGCCGTGCCGGCGGGGACCAGCCCCTTCTCCCGCGCGATCTGCATCGCCTGGGCGTCGCTCAGGGTGACGGTGCGGGGCTTGCCGAGCGGCTGGTCGTGCTCGCCGGTGCGCACGGTCACGCCGGCGCTGGTCTGGACGCGCAGCGGAAAGCGCGGGTCGGTGTCGACCACCAGGATGCGCACCGGCACCCGCTGGGTCACCTTCACCCAGTTGCCGGTGGCGTTCTCCGGCGGCAGCAGGGAATAGGCGGCGCCGCTGGCGGGCGCCAGGCTCTCGACGATGCCGTGGAAGGTGCGGTCGGGATACATGTCCAT
>WGNW01000017.1 GCA_016124315.1 Alphaproteobacteria bacterium | reverse complement strand
TCCATGACGATGGCGGAGTGCAGAAGCGCCGTGCCAGAGAGCCACGGCATAAAGCTCGCGTTCTCCACCGGGTCCCAGAACCACCACCCGCCCCAGCCGAGCTCGTAATACGCCCACCACGAGCCCAGCGCGATGCCGGCGGTGAGGAACGACCAGGCGGCCAGCGTCCAGGGCCGCACCCAGCGCGCCCACGCCGGATCGACCCGGCCCTCGATGAGGGCGGCCATGGCGAAGGAGAAGGCGATGGAGAAGCCGACATAGCCCAGGTAGAGCATGGGCGGATGGAACGCGAGCCCGGGATCCTGCAGCAGCGGGTTGAGGCCGGCGCCGTTGGGCGGCACCGGGTCGAGCCGCAGGAACGGATTCGAGGTGAACAGCGAGAAGGCGAGGAAGCCCACGCCGATCCACGCCTGCACCGCCAGCACCCGGGCGCGGAACGCCGGCGGCAGGTTGCGGCCGAAGGCGGCCACGGCTGCGCCGAACAGGGTGAGGATGAAGATCCACAGCAGGATCGAGCCCTCGTGGTTCCCCCACACGCCCGTCACCTTGTAGAGCATGGGCTTGTCGGTGTGGGAGTTCATGGCCACGTTGGCGACCGAGAAGTCGGACACCACATGCGCCCAAATCAGCGCGCCGAAGGCAACGGTCACCAGCACGAACTGGAGGAAGGCGGCGGGCCGCGCGAAGGCGATCAGGTTGGGATCGTTGCGGCTCGCGCCCAGCATGGGCAGCACGCCCTGCAGCAGGGCGGTGAGCAGCGCCAGGATCAGGGCGAAATGACCGAGTTCGGTGATCATGGCGCCTGCTCCGCCGGCTGCTGGCCGCGCTTCCATTCGCCGTTGCGCTTCAGGGCGGCCGCCACCTCCGGGGGCATGTACTTCTCGTCGTGCTTGGCGAGGACCCGCTCGGCGACGAAGGTGCCGTCCGGGCGCAGCTCGCCCTCGGCGACCGCACCCTGGCCCTCGGCGAACAGGTCCGGCACCAGCCCGTACTTCGCCTGGTCGTAGATTACCGGCACCGAGGCGGCGCCGTCGGTGATGGTGAAATGGAGCTTCATGTCGTTGTCCCTGCGCACGCTGCCCTTTGCCACCAGGCCGCCCAGGTGGAAGTCGCCCGACGGCGGCGCGGACAGCTTCCGGAGATCGCCCGGGCTGTAAAAGAACCGCACGTTGTTGCCGAGCGCGAAGAAGGCGAGCACACCGGCGAAGGCGAGGATCGACAGGCCGGCCGCGACGAACAGCATCCGCTGGTTCTTGCGCTTCATCGCCATGTCAGCCGTCTCCGTCCGCGCGCATGGCATCGAGATCCGCTTCCAGCGCCGCCTGCCGGCGCAACGCTCCCCGCAGTCGCAGCAGGCTCGCCAGCGCCATCACCGGCAGGATGAGCCCTGCCGCCGCATAGGCGGACCAGACATATGCGGCATGTGCCCCCATCGGGTAGCCCGCGCCCCTACGCTTCCGCCTGCATCATCTGCAGCGCGCGCACCCGCCGTTCGGCCACCTCGGCGCGGATGCGCCACAGCAGCACGGTGACGAAGTACGCCTTGAAGGCGCCCAGCATGACGAAGAGCGGCCACAGCATCGACGAATCGATCGTCGGCCCGCCGGCGCGGAACACGCTGGCCGGCTGGTGGAGCGTGTGCCACCACTGCACCGAGAAATGGATCACCGGGATGTTGATCAGCCCGACCATGGCCAGGATCGCGGCGGCCCGAGCCGCCTTCTCCGGATCCTCGAACACTTGCCACAGCGCGATGTAGCCAAGGTAGAGGAAGAACAGGATGAGGAAGGAGGTCAGCCGCGCGTCGCCCCATTCCCACCAGGTGCCCCACATGGGCGCGCCCCACAGCGAGCCGGTCACCAGGGCAAGCAGCGTGAAGCCCGCGCCGATCGGGGCGCAGTTCTTGGCGGCGATGTCGGCGAGCGGATGCTTCCAGATGTAGCCCATGCCGCTGAACACGGCGAGCAGCACGTAGACGAACAGGGCCATCCAGGCGGCCGGCACGTGCAGGTACATGATCCGCACCGTCTCGCCCTGGCGGGCGTCGGGCGGCGAGGCCACCAGCGCCAGGTAGAGGCCCGCCGCGAACAGCACCAGCGTCAGGGCCAGGGTCCAGGGGAGGATCCGTGCACTGAGCCTGGAGAAGCGGGTGGGATTTGCGAAGCGGTGCCAGCCGGACATGACAGTCATGTAGCGGCGCCGGGTACCGCGCGCAAGCGCTCTTCCCTAGCCGAGGGCCAGTCTGAGGGCGCCCGCCGAGGCCACCGGCGCGACCACCAGCGCCATCAGCGTCAGGGAAGCGAGCAGCATCAGCGGTTCGGCGACGGGCAGGCCATCGGCCGCCGCCGCCGTGGCGGCCACCCCGAAGATCAGCGTCGGGATGTAGAGCGGCAGCACGAGCAGGGGCACCAGCACGCCGCCGCGGCGCACGCCGGCGGTCAGCGCCGCGCCGATGGCGCCGATCAGGCTGAGCGCCGGCGTGCCCAGCAGCGCGGCGCCCAGCAGCACCGGGAACGCCGCGAGCGGCAAATTGAGCAGCACGCCCACCAGCGGCGCGGCGATCACCAGCGGCAGGCCCACCACCAGCCAGTGGGCCAGCACCTTGGCGAGCACGGTCATGAACAGGGGCAGCGGCGAGAGCGCCAGCACATCCAGGCTGCCGTCCTCGAAGTCGGCCTGGAACAGCCGGTCGAGGGACAGCAGCGTGGCGAGCAGCGCCGACACCCAGATAACGCCCGGCGCCACGCCGCGCAGCGTGGCCGGGTCGGCGCCCACCGCGAAGGGGAACAGCGCGGCGACGACGACGAAGAAGCCGACCGCCAGCAGCGAGCTGCCGCCCTGGCGCCGCGCGATCAGCAGGTCGCGGCGGACCACGCCCCAGAACGCGCTCATGCCGCCCTCCGGCGCCGGCCCGCTAGTTCCACCACCGCCGCGCCGGGAATCTCGATGCCGATATGGGTGGCCGCGACCACCACGCCGCCGGCGGCCCGATGGTCGGCGATGAGCTGCTCCAGTTCGGCGGTGGCGCGGGCGTCGAGCGCGACCGTCGGCTCGTCCAGCAGCCACAGCGGCCGGGGCGTGGCCACCAGCCGGGCAAGGTTGAGCCGGCGGCGCTGGCCGGCCGACAGGAAGCGCACGGGGAGGTCGCGCAGATGGGCGATGCCGAACCGCTCCAGCGCTTCCACGACAAGGATCTGGCCACCCATCAGCCGGGCGAGCGCCGTCAGGTTCTCCGCCGCGCTGAGCACCGGCTTCAGCGGGTCGAGGTGGCCCACATAATGGAGCACGGCGCGGTGGGCGCCGGGGTCGTCGCCGATGTCCTCGCCCTTCCAGCGCACGGTGCCCGCCGAGGGCGGAATGAACCCGGCCAAGACTCGCAGCAGGCTCGACTTGCCGGCGCCGTTGGGGCCGCGCAGCACCAGTGCGCCGCCGGCTTCGGCGCCGCACGACAGCCCTGCGAAAACCTCATGGTCGCCCCGCCGGCAGCTGAGGTCGTCCACGGCGAGGCCGGTCGGCGCGGGGTTGGACATAATGGGGCTGGACCTTCCATGAATCGACGCCAGACCTTATGCCCCAAGCCGCCGCCGCTTCCAACTTTGCGGTTGGCATCGGGGTCGAATTGGGGCAAAACCGGCAGCATCAGCCGGAAACCACACAATCTCGGGAGAAGCGTGACGTGAGCCCAGGGCACGACACCTTAGAAACGCGCCGCCAGCTGACTGTCGGCGACAGGACCTACGACTATTTCAGCATTGAGGCCGCCGGCAAGGCGCTGGACATCGACTTCACCCGCCTGCCCTATTCCCTGAAGGTGCTGCTCGAGAACCTGCTCCGTTTCGAGGACGGCGTCTCGGTGTCGGTCGACGACGTCAAGGCCATGGGCTCATGGCTCAAGGACCGCACCTCCGACCGGGAGATCGCCTACCGCCCGGCCCGCGTGCTGATGCAGGACTTCACCGGCGTTCCCGCCGTCGTCGACCTGGCCGCCATGCGCGCCGCCATGCTCGACCTGAAGGGCGATCCCAAGAAGATCAACCCGCTGGCGCCCGTCGACCTGGTGATCGACCATTCGGTCTCGGTGGACTTCTTCGCCAACCCCAAGGCGTTCGAGGAGAACGTCGAGCTGGAGATGGAGCGCAACAAGGAGCGCTACGAGTTCCTGCGCTGGGGCCAGACCGCGTTCGACAATTTCCGCGTGGTGCCGCCCGGCACCGGCATCTGCCACCAGGTGAACCTGGAATATCTCGCCCAAACCGTCTGGACCGCCAAGATCGACGGCGCCGAGATCGCCTATCCGGACACGCTGGTGGGCACCGACAGCCACACCACCATGGTCAACGGCCTGGCGGTGCTGGGCTGGGGCGTGGGCGGCATCGAGGCCGAGGCCGCCATGCTGGGCCAGCCGGTCTCCATGCTCATCCCCGAGGTGGTCGGCTTCAAGCTGAGCGGCAAGCTGAAGGACGGCACCACCGCCACCGACCTGGTGCTCACCGTCACCCAGATGCTGCGCAAGAAGGGCGTGGTCGGCAAGTTCGTTGAGTTCTACGGCGACGGCCTCGACCAGCTCTCCCTGGCCGACCAGGCGACCATCGCCAACATGGCGCCCGAATACGGCGCCACCTGCGGCTTCTTCCCCGTCGGCAAGGAGACGCTCAACTATCTCGGCTTCACCGGCCGCTCGCCCGAGCGGGTGGCGCTGGTCGAAGCCTACGCCAAGGCCCAGGGCATGTGGCGCGACGCCGCCTCGCCCGACCCGGTGTTCACCGACTCGCTGGAGCTGGACATCTCGACCGTCGAGCCCAGCCTCGCCGGCCCCAAGCGGCCGCAGGACCGGGTGCTGCTGAGCGACGCCGCGACCGCCTTCGAGAAGGAGCTGGAGACCAGCTTCGGCAAGGGCGACAACAAGGGCCTGCGCGTCGCCGTCGAGGGCACCAACTTCGACATCGGCCACGGCGACGTGGTGATCGCAGCGATCACCAGCTGCACCAACACCTCCAACCCGAGCGTGATGATCGGCGCCGGCCTGCTGGCGAGGAACGCCATCGCCAAGGGGCTGAAGGTGAAGCCGTGGGTGAAGACCTCGCTCGCCCCCGGTTCCCAGGTGGTGACCGAGTATCTCGAGCGCGCCGGCCTCACCCAGTCGCTCGACATGCTGGGCTTCAACCTGGTGGGCTACGGCTGCACCACCTGCATCGGCAACTCTGGTCCGCTGCCCGATCCCATCTCGAAGGCGATCAACGGCAACGACCTGGTGGGCGTCTCGGTGCTGTCGGGCAACCGCAACTTCGAGGGCCGGGTGAGCCCCGACGTGCGCGCCAACTACCTGGCGTCGCCGCCGCTGGTGGTCGCCTACGCCATCGCCGGCTCGATCCGCAAGGACATCACCAAGGAGCCGCTGGGCCACGACCAGATCGGCAACCCGATCTACCTGAAGGACATCTGGCCGTCCAACGCCGACGTGGCCGCCGCCATGAAGGAGTCGGTCACCTCGCAGATGTTCCAGGAACGCTATGCCGACGTGTTCACCGGCACCGAGGCGTGGCGCAAGATCGAGGTCGCCACCGGCATGACCTACGACTGGAAGCCGGACAGCACCTATGTGCGCCTGCCGCCCTTCTTCGAGGGCCTGGCCGGCGAGGCCAAGCCGTCGGAGGACGTGGTCGGCGCGCGGCTACTGGCGCTGCTGGGCGATTCCATCACCACCGACCACATCTCGCCCGCCGGCTCGATCAAGAAGAACGGTCCGGCCGGCGCCTATCTCACCGAGCACGGCGTCGCCCCGGCCGACTTCAACTCCTACGGCTCGCGCCGCGGCAACCACGAGGTGATGATGCGGGGCACCTTCGCCAACATCCGCATCCGCAACGAGATGGCGCCCGGGACGGAGGGCGGCGTGACCACCTACATCCCGACCGGCGAGGTGATGAGCATCTACGACGCCTCCATGAAGTACCAGGAGGAGGGCACGCCGCTGGTGGTCGTCGCCGGCAAGGAGTACGGCACCGGCTCGTCGCGCGACTGGGCGGCCAAGGGCACGCGCCTGCTGGGCGTCAAGGCGGTGATCGCCGAGAGCTTCGAGCGCATCCACCGCTCCAACCTGGTGGGCATGGGCGTTTTGCCGCTGGTGTTCAAGGACGGCGAGACCCGCCAGTCGCTGGGCCTGACCGGCAAGGAGACCATCTCGCTGACCGGGCTGGCGGGCGGCATCACGCCGCGCATGGACGTGGCCTGTGCCATCACCTTCGAGGACGGCAGCACCAGGAACACCACGCTGACCTGCCGCATCGACACCCTCGACGAGGTGTCCTACTACAACAGTGGCGGCATCCTGCAATACGTGCTGAAGAACCTGGCGAAAGCCGCCTGAGCCTTGCTTCGGGGCGAACCATCGGACGGGAGGCTTCGGCCTCCCGTTTTCGTTTTGCGCCGGCGGCGGGCCGAAACTGCTTGTCCCGCCGCGCTGGGTCCCTAGCTTCCTGACTTTCAGCCGAGAGAGGGGACCATGCCGATTCAGATCATCAAGGAATTCCTCAAGCTGGAGGCCGCCGCGGGCATCATCCTCGTGGTCGCCGCGGCCTGCGCCATGATCGTCGCCAACTCGCCGCTGGCGCCGGCCTACAACGGCGTTCTGGAAACCCATCTGGGCGTGGCGCCCTGGCTCGACAAGTCGGTGCTGCACTGGATCAACGATGGGCTGATGGTGCTGTTCTTCCTGCTGATCGGCGCCGAACTGAAGCGCGAGGCCATCGAAGGCGCGCTCTCCGACGTGCGTCAGATCGTGCTGCCGGGCCTCGCCGCCATCGGCGGTCTCGTCGTCCCCGGGCTGATCTACGCCGCGCTCAACTGGCACGACGCCCACGCCCTGAGTGGCTGGGCGGTCCCCACCGCCACCGACATCGCCTTCACCCTCGGCGTCATGGCGCTGCTGGGCTCGCGCGTCCCGTTGGCGGTCAAGGTGTTCGTCACCACCCTGGCGATCGTCGACGACCTCGCCGCCATCCTGATCATCGCCGCCTTCTACTCGGGCGGGCTGGCCACCCTACCGCTGATCGGCGCCCTGGTCGTGCTGGCGCTGCTGTTCGCCCTGAACCGGCTGAGGGTCACCAGCCTCGTGCCCTACCTCGTCCTCGGCGTCGTGCTCTGGATGATGGTGCTGAAGTCGGGCGTCCACGCCACCCTCGCCGGCGTCGCCCTGGCCATGGCAATTCCGCTGACCGACCGGCGGAACGCGGAGAACCGCCCGCTCGAACGGCTGGAGCACGGCCTGCACCCGTGGGTCGCCTACCTGATCCTGCCGCTGTTCGCCTTCGCCAATGCGGGCGTGGGCCTGCAGGGACTGTCGCCCGCCGACCTGCTGACGCCGGTGCCGCTGGGCATCGCGCTGGGCCTGTTCCTGGGCAAGCAGATCGGCATCTTCGGGACGACCATGGTGGCGACCCGCCTGGGCTGGGTGCGGATGCCCGAGGGCGGCACCACGGCCATGGTCTACGGCGCGAGCGTGCTGTGCGGCATCGGCTTCACCATGAGCCTGTTCATCGGCGGCCTCGCCTTCGCCGCCGACGAGCACGTCGCCCTCACCCGGCTGGGCATCATCATCGGATCCCTCGCCTCGGCCGTCGCCGGCTACACCCTGCTGGTCCTGGCGACGCGGCGCCCGTGAGCCTAATGGCCGCCTGACGAGGGCTGCGCCGGTAGCACGACCGTTTCCGCCTTGTGGTGCTGGATGAGGCCGTGTTCGTAGAGCGAATCGGTCACCGGCGGCATCACGAAGTAGACCGCGAGCAGGCCCACGGTAGTCATGACGACGGTGTAGGGCAGCGCCATCACCACCATGCGGATGTAGGACAGCCGGATCAGCGGCGCCAGGGCCGAGGTCAGCAGGAACAGGAAGGCGGCCTGGCCATTGGGCGTCGCCACGCTGGGAATGTTGGTGCCGGTGTTGATGGCCACCGCCAGCATCTCGAACTGGTCCGTGGATATGGCCGCCGCGTGCCAGGCGTCGCGCACCTGCTTGATGTAGATGGTGGCGACGAAGACGTTGTCGCTGATCGACGACAGGATGCCGTTCGCCAGATAGAAGCCGGCGATCTGGTGCTGGCCGTCGAGGGTGAGCACCGCCTTGATGATCGGCGTGAACAGGTGCTGGGCATCGATCACCGCCACCACCGAGAAGAACACCACCAGCAGCGCGGTGAACGGCAGCGCCTCCTGGAAGGCATGGCCGATCCGGTGCTCCTCGACGACGCCGGTGAACGCGGTGGTCAGGATGATGACGGTGAGCCCGATCAGCCCCACCTCGGCCAGGTGGAACAGCAGCGCGAAGATCAGCCAGACGCCCACCAGCGCCTGGACCAGCAGGGCCATCACGTCGCGGCGGGTGCGCTTGGCGCTCTCGCGGACATCGAACTCCACCAGGATGGCGTGCACCGAGTCGGGCAAGGTCGCGCCGTAGCCGAAGCTCCTGGTCAGTTCCACCGTCACGCAGGTCAGCAATCCGGCCACCAGCACCGGCAGGGTCACGGGGGCCATGCGCAGGAAGAACTCGCCGAAGTTCCATCCGGCGTTCTGGCCGATGATGATGTTCTGCGGTTCGCCCACCAGCGTGCAGACGCCGCCCAGCGCCGTTCCCACAGCCGCATGCATCAGCAGGCTGCGCAGGAAGGCGCGGAACTGGTCCAGGTCGCTCCGGTGATGCTCGTGCACCTGGCCGTCGTCGGTGTGGTCGTGCTCCTCGTCGAAGCCCTTGCCGGTGGCGACCCGGTGGTAGATGGCGTAGAAGCCGGCGCCGATGGCGATCACCACGGCGGTGACGGTGAGCGCGTCGAGGAATGCCGACAGAATTGCGCCGGTCGCCGAGAACAGCAGCGACACCAGCAGCTTGCTGCGGATGCGCAGCAGCAGCTTGGTGAAGATGAACAGCAGCAGGTCCTTCATGAAGTAGATGCCGGCGACCATGAAGATCAGCAGCAGCAGGACCGGCAGCGCCCCCTGCACCTCGTGATAGACCGCCTCCGGCGACGCCATGCCGATGAACACCGCTTCCAGCGCGAGCAGGCCGCCCGGCTGCAGCGGATAGCACTTCAGCGCCATCGCCAGGGTGAAGATGAATTCGGCGACCAACGCCCAGCCCGCCACCATCGGGCCAACGGTCCACAGCAGCAGCGGATTGACGACCAGGAAGCCAAGGATGAGAACCTTGTACCAGCCCGGCGTGTTGCCGATGAAGTTCCGCGCGATCGCGTTGTTCAGCGTGCTGACGGTCATCCGTACCCCTCCTGTCGGCCAATCATAAGCGACACGCTGCGCCCGACGAGCAGACGTGCCTGTTCTGGCTTCCCGCGACAAAGGCCGGCGCGGACGCTTTGCGGGCCGCGCAAGCGGCCCGCAACGTCGCAAGAAGGATGTCGAAAGGTAGCCTCTGTGGGGCGGGAGGGAAATGCGTTTCCGGCGGCTAGCCGTGCAGCCCCTTCGCCATCAGCTCCGCAAGGCGGCGGGCGAACCCGGCGGGATCGGATGGCAGTTCGCCTTCGAGGATGCGCGCCTGGTCGAGCAGCAGCAGCGCCGGATCCCTGAGCGCGTCGAGCGCGCCGTCCTGTTCGGCCCGCGCCGCCAGCGCCTTGATCAGCGGATGGCCGGGGTTGACCTCCAGGATGCGGAGCGCCTCGAAGTTCAACTGGTCGTGCTGCTTGAGCAGCCGCTGCAGGTTGATGTCCATGTCGCCCTCGTCCGCCACCAGGCAGACCGCGCTGCCGGTCAGTCGGTCGGTGGTGCGCACGTCCTTCACCGCCTCGCCCAGCGCTTCCTTGAGCGCAGCGACCAGCGCGGCGGTCTGGCCTTCAGGCGCCGCCGCTTCCTTGTCAGCCGCGTCGCCGCCCAGCCTGGACAGGTCGGCGCCGCCGCGGGTGACCGACTTGAACGCCTTGCCCTCGAATTCAGGCACCATGGACAGCCAGAAATCGTCGACCGGATCGGTCAGCAGCAGCACCTCGACGCCCCGCGAAGTGAAGCCCTCCAGGTGCGGGCTGCGCTTGGCCGCCGCCAGATCGGGCGCCGAGACGTAGTAGATGGCCTCCTGACCGTCCTTCATTCGGCCGACATAGTCGGCCAGGCTCGTCCAGCCGTCGCCATGAGTGGAGCGGAAGCGAGCGATGCCCAGCAGGGCGTCGCGGCGCTCGCCGTCCTCGTAGATGCCCTCCTTGATGACCGGGCCGAAGGATTCCCAGACCTTCTCGAAACCCTCTGCATCCTCCTTGGCCTTCGCCTCCAGCGCCGCGACCACGCGGCCGGTGATCGCCTTGCGCATGCGCGCGACCACCGGGTTGTTCTGCAGCATCTCGCGGCTGATGTTGAGCGGGAGGTCCTCCGAGTCGACGACGCCGCGCAGGAAGCGCAGGTAGCCCGGAATCAGGTTCTCCGTATCGTCGGTGATGAACACCCGCTTGACGTAGAGCTTGACCCGCGGCTTGCGGGCCGGGTCGAACAGGTCCATGGGCCGCTGCTCGGGCACGAACAGCAGCGCTGCGTACTCGATGGTGCCTTCGGCCTTGTAGTGCAGCGTCAGCGCCGGTTCGTCGAAGGCGTGGCCCGCGTGCCGATAGAACGCGGTGTACTGCTCGTCGGTGATCTCTCCCTTGGGCCGGGTCCACAGCGCCGAGCCTTTGTTGACCGATTGCTCCTCGGTGACCTCGCCGTCCTTGGCCTCGGCCAGGTGGATCGGGAACGCGATGTGGTCGGAATAGGTGGCGACGATGTGGCGCAGCCGGGCGGCCTCAAGGTATTCCTCCTCGCCCTCGCGCACATGCAGGGTGATCGTCGTACCCCGTTCGGCGCGCTCCGCCGGCTCGAGCGTATAGGCGCCCTGCCCGTCGGACGACCACCGCCAGGTGTCCTCCTCGCCGGCCTTGCGGCTTACCACGTCGACCCGGTCGGCGACCATGAAGGCCGAATAGAAGCCGACGCCGAACTGGCCGATCAGCGACACGTCCTTGCGGGTGTCGCCGCTGAGCTGGTCGAGGAACGCCGCGGTGCCCGAGCGGGCGATGGTGCCCAGGTTGGCGATCAGGTCGTCGCGGTTCATGCCGATGCCGTTGTCGGCCAGGGTGATGGTCCGCGCCGCCTTGTCGGCGGTGACGGTGATCCGGAACTCCGGATCGCCGTCGATCAGCTCCGGCCGGGTGAGCGCCTCGTAGCGCAGCCGGTCGCAGGCGTCCGACGCGTTGGAGATCAGCTCCCGCAGGAAGATCTCGGTCTCCGAATAGACCGAGCGCACCATCATGTTCAGCAGGCGGGCGACCTCGGCCTGGAATTCATGGATCTCGACGGTATCGGCGCTCGACATGGGCAGTCCTCGCTCTGTTGCACTGAAGGGCGATCAGGCCTGGGGGGCCGACCGGCTACATAGGCAACGGGAGGCGCATCATCAAGACGGCAACGGGCGGGAAGTTGGCAGGAAATAGCCGGCGGACATGAAAACGCCCGGCCGCTGAAGATGAAATGGGCTTGGGGGCTACAAATCCATCTTCGGCGACCGGGCTGACGAGGCCAACGGTCAGAAGGTCGCGCCGGATTGTGGCGGGATTGGGACCGTCGCAAGGCGCCCCGGCGGCATTTTCGCCGGTGGCGCGAATTTCTCGGCTACGCCGCGCGCCCGGCTCACAGCATGGCGCGCAGCACGCCGTCGCGCTTGATGAAATGGTGATAGAGCGCGCCGCAGGCGTGAAGGCTGATGAAGCCGCTCAACGTCGGGACGGCCGACGCCCGGGCTAGCGTCGCTGCTGCAGGGAAACGACCCTCATGGACGGAAACGTTCTCTCAGAACGCCAGCCAGCTGAACAGGAACAGGGTGTTGTTGTCCGAGGCCTTGCGCCCTGCACCGTCGTAGTTGCTGCCGGCGCCGTTGAACTTGGTGTAGCCGGTATACTGGAGGCCGAGCCGCAAGTTGGCCCAGGAGCCCCCCCAAGAATCCGCCTTGCCGAAAGGTGTCCAGTCGGCCTGCAGCACATAGCCCGTCGTGTCCGGCAGGCCGAGCCGGCTGCCGGTGATGTCCTCGACGGGATAGAGCAGCGGGTCAGCACTGCCTGAGGTGCGGAAGAAACCTGCGGTCAGGCCGTAGGCGTTGTCGTGATACCAGGAAAGGTTGGCCTTCAGCTCGTTGAGGGTGTCCCGGGGATTGGCGGCGAGGCCGAGCGCGTAGGAGCCGGTTCGGTCCTGCTTTTCGTGCACGTAGCTGAGATTGGCCGAGATGATGTCCTTGCGGTCGCCCAGCCATTGGTACGAGGCGTCGAAGCCGATGTCGGTGTACTTGTCGGTGCCCGACAGGTGCAGATCGTCGGGATAGACGTCTGCGATCATGCCGAAGGTGCCGATGGAGGCCGACTGCTGGCTCCAGTCGTGAGTCAGCGCAAGGCGCCAATAGGGCGCGGTTCCCTTGACGACGGTTTCGCGGCTGACGCCGACGGTACTCAGGAAGGATTCGGAGAGCCGGCTGTAGACGCCCACCTCGGCATAGAGCAGGTTGTTCCAGTAGGCGTAGACCGAGGCGCCGCCCACCTGCATCTCTGCGCCGCCGTTGATCAGCGTCCCGGCGTTCGAATCAGGCGTCAGCGCCGAGCCGGTATAGGGGAAGCCCCAGGCGGGCGTGGTGTTGAAGGCGTCCTGCACCGTCGGGTTGTTGTTGAAGCTGGCGCCCAGGATCAGGTCCCTGCCGCCGAGCTGGGTCTCGACCGCGGCGCGGATGTCGGCGTTGTCCAGCGAGACGTGGTGCTCGTTGCCGTCGTAGGTTACCTGCACGAAGGCGCCGACCGGACCGGCGATCTTGCCGGCCAGGAAGGCGGAGACCTCGTCGAGCGCGAAATTGTCGTTCGGCCCGGCATGGGTGCCCGCGCCGCCCGGCTGATCCTTGGCGGTATGCGTCCACGAGCCGACGGCCATGGCACTCAGCGGCACGTTGAACTCGCCGTTGTTCGCGGTGTAGCCCGTCAGCTTGAATCGGCGCCCGAAGGGCGTCAGCTGCGGCCCGAAGCCGCCGACGTGGCAGGCGGAACAGTCGACGCCCGTCTGGCGCGCGAAGCTCGGAACCGCCCGGGCGGGATCGGCGACCAGGGCGATCCCCATCACGGCCAGCGCCGGCGTGGCCAGCGCGGCATAATAAAGCCCTGTCCGCAATCTCATCTTGAGACGCTCCCCCTGGCCACCAACCCATGTCGCAAAGCAGAAAGTAACAGCCGTCGGAAAGAAATCCAGCTCAGCAAGGAATTATTTGTTTGGTGAAATTCATTAAAATCATTCTCAGAAACCCCGGGGCGTATTCCAACTTCTTCTGGTCATCTCTGCATGGTCTCTAATAGGCGCTTGCAGGACATCCGTCGGACATGGCCTGTCGAGCCCCGCCGGGACACGGGTGGGAACAGGGGGTGCGCGGAGGAGAAAAACGGGAAATGCCCGGCCGCCCCGGATGGCATGGGCTTGGGGGCTATGTATCCATCCGAGGCGACCGGGCGACGAGGCCAACATCGGGATAGTCGCCGCGGAATGTGGCCCGATTGCGCCGGCGAACGGGCGCCGTCGCGGTGATTTCGGCACGTTTCGGAGGCAGCCGGACGGCAGAATCCGTATGGACAGGAGGCCGGAACGGGCGGTTAAATGACCGTATGCAAAATGTCACATTGCTGGCGGATTATAGATCGGCGCCCAGCGTCTTCTTCAACCGGCGTGAGTTGGACCAGATCCTCCGGGTCTACGGGCGCATGGTGGCCGAAGGCGAGTGGCGCGACTACGCCATGAGCGACGGCGCCGAGCGCGCGGTCTTCTCGGTGTTCCGCCGGGCCAGCGAGATGGCCCTCTACCGCATCGTGAAATGCCCCAAATGGGCTCGCCGGCAGGGCGCCTACGCCATCCTCGCGCCGGGCAACCAGATCCTCAAGCGGGGCCACGACCTGGAAGCCGTGCTGCGCTTCTTCGACAGCAAGCGGCTGAACCTGGTCGATTAGGCCGTCCCCGAACGAAAACGCCCGGCACGGGGCCGGGCGTTTGGAGATATCTGGGACCCGCCTAGTTTCGCGAGCTGCCGAACAGGCGCAGCAGCATCAGGAACAGGTTGATGAAGTCCAGGTAGAGCCTGAGCGCGCCCATGATGGACAGCTTGGCCATCGCCTCGTGGCCCAGATTGGCGTAGTACAGCTCCTTGATCTTCTGGGTGTCGTAGGCGGTCAGGCCGGCGAACACCAGAACGCCGATCACCGAGATGGCGAACTGCAGCATGGTCGAGCCGAGGAACAGGTTCACCAGGCTGGCGATCACGATACCGATCAGGCCCATGAACAGGAACGAGCCCCAGCCTGACAGGTCCTTCTTGGTGGTGTAGCCGTACAGGCTGAGCGCGCCGAACGACGCCGCCGTGATGAAGAACACCCGGGCGATGCTCTCGCCGGTAAAGGCGAGGAAGATGCTGCTGAGCGACACGCCCATCAGGCCGGCGAACACCCAGAAGCAGGCTTGCAGGGCGAACAGGCTGAGCTTGTTCAGCCCGAAGCTCATCACCATCACCATGGCGAGCGGCGAGAACATCACCAGCCACTTCAGCGGCGAGAGGTATATCGCCTGGCCGACCGAGGTGATCTGGCCGTCGCTGACCGCCAGGTGCGCGAAGACGAGCGCGATGATTCCGGTGAGGAGAACGCCCGACGCCATGTAATTGTAGACATGCAGCATGTGCGAGCGGAGGCCGCGATCGATCTCGGCGGCCGAGCCCGCACCCACTCGGTACGGCGTCCTGTAGTCCTGTGCCATTTCTGACCAGCTCCTTTTCCATGAAGGCCGTGCATGGATGCACGAACCCGTCGGCCATAATATTGACGGGGCACCGCCCTTATTCAAGTAGAACCGGACGGCGGGCCAGGGCTATTCGGTGCGCAGCCAGCGCGCCGGCTTCTCGCCCAGCGCTCGCCAGGTGCCGAGGAACCCGAAACCCACGGTGACCGCGAGCCCGACCGCGACGGTGAGGGCCATGATGGCCGGCCGCCAGAACCAGCGGGCATCCATGATGCCGGTGATCACCAACCATGCGGCAAGCGTCCCCAGGACGATGGCCACGACCGCCGTCAGCAGCCCCATCAGGGCGTATTCCAGCAGGTAGATCCGGGCGATCTGGCCCCGCCGGGCGCCGAGCACCTTGAGCACGACAGCATCGCGCACCCGCTCGCCGTAGCCGGCGGCCATGGCGCCCGCCAGCACGACCACGCCGGCGGCCAGCGCGGCCGACGCCGCCGCCGAGACGGCCCTGTTGATCTGGGTGAGCAGGCCGCTCACCGTCTCCAGCACGTCGCGGACGCGTACCGAGGTGACATTGGGGAAAGCGGCGGCGACGGTCCTGTCGACCGCCGCCTCGTGCGCCGGATCGACTTTGACGGCGGCAAGCTGGGTGTGCGGCGCGCCTTCCAGGATGCCGGGCGCAAACACCACCGAGAAGTTCATGCCCATGGTGGACCAGTCGATCCGCCGCAGATTGGCGATGGTGGCGCGAATCGGCCTGCCCATGACGTTGAAGGTGAGCGTGTCGCCGACCTTCAGATGCATGCCCTCGGCCAGCTTGGCATCGAACGAGATCAGTGGCGGCCCGGCATAGTCGGCGGGCCACCACTTGCCGGCGACGACATCCGTGCCCTCGGGCGGCTCGGCCGCGTAGGTCAGGCCGCGGTCGCCGCGCACCGCCCACTGGGCGTCCTCGGCGATCTTCGCGTCCTCGGCGCGCACGCCGTTCACCTCGGTGATGGCGGCGCGCAGCATGGGCGCCATCCTGACCTCGGTGACGCCCGGCACGGCGCTCACCTGGCGCCGGAAGGCGTCGGCCTGGTCCGGCTGGATATCGATGCAGTAGAAGGCGGGCGCGCCAGCCGGCAGGCCGTCCTGGATCTGCGCCTGCAGGTTGGCAGTGATCAGCGCCACCGTCACCAGCAGGGTGAGCCCGAGCCCCAGGGAGAGCACCACGTTGGGCGTCGCCGCGCCCGGCCGGTGCAGGTTGGCCAGCGCCATCCGCCGCACCGTGCCGCGCGGGCGGGGCAGCAGCGCGGCAAGGCGCATCAGCCCGTAGCCGGCGCACCACAGCACCACGAAACTGCCGCCGGCGCCCAGCATGAACCACAGGGTGAACCGCCGCTCGTCGGAGAAGACGAGCGCCAGCGCCGCCAGCCCGGCGAGCGCGGCGCCGGCCAGCGCCACGTAGCGCCAGCGCGGCCGGCCGGAAACCGGCGAGACGATCTGCCGGAACAGCCCGGCCGCCGGCACGTCGCGGGCGCGGCCCAGCGGCCAGGCGGCGAAGGCCAGCACGGTGAGCAGCCCGTAGGCCGCCGCCAGCAGCAGCGGCGCGGCGTAGACGCCGGGCTCGACGGGCACCGGAAGCAGGTGCTTCAGCCACGCCAGGGCGGCATAGGGCAGGACGATACCCAGGACCAGGCCGGCGGCGACGCCCGCCAGCGCCAGCAGCATGAGCTGCCAGAGATAGGTGCGGAAGATCAGCCCGCCCTCGGCCCCGAGGCATTTCAGGGTCGCCACGGTCTCGCGCTTGCGCGCCAGGTAGCCGGCCGTGGCGTTGGCGATGCCGACGCCGCCCACCAGCAGCGCGGTGAGGCCCGACAGGGTGAGGAAGACGCCGAGCCGCTCCAGGAACCCGCGGATGCTCTCGGCGCCGTTGTCGCGGTCGCGCATCTGCCAGCCGGCATCGGGAAAGCGGTCGGCGAGGCCCTGCTCGGCCCGCGCCAGGCTGGCGCCTTCCGGCAGCTTGAGCCGGTAGTGGTAGCGCACGATGCTGCCGCGGACGATGAGGCCGGATGCGGGCAGGCTGGCGGCCGGGACCATCACCCGCGCACCCAGGCTGAAGCCTTCGGACGCCTCGTCCGGCTCCCGCTTCAGCACGGCGCGGACCTGGTAGTCCAGGTCGCCGATGTGCAGCAGGCCGCCCACCGCCGCGCCGGTCTTGTCCAGCACCGCCTGCTGGACAACGGCGCCCCAATGGCCGTCATGGAATGCGAGCGCCTCGCGGAGATCGGCAGCGGGCGCGAGGCCGACGGTGCCGTAGAGCGGATAGCGACCGTCCACCGCCTTGAGCTCGACGGTCGCCCGCCCGCTCCGCCCGCCGGCCATGGACCGCAAGGAGACCACGCGGCTGACGTCGTAGCGCTGCCCGATGTACGAGCGAGCGGCGTCCTGCAGCGGCTCGCCGGTGAGCCGCAGCTCGATGTCGCCGCCCAGGATGGGCCGGCCCTGCTCGGCGATGCCCTCCAGCACCGCCTGGCGGACGCCGCCGACGGAGGCGATAGCCGCGACGCCCAGCACGATGCACAGCAGGAAGACGGTGAGGCCCGACAGGCCGCCCCGCAGCTCGCGCAGGGCGAGCCGGAGCGCGAGCCCCATCAGCGGGCGCTCCCCGCCACGGCGATCCGCGCGGCTCCGTCGGAGTCGATGCGGCCGTCGCGCAGCGAGACCGTGCGGCTGCACCTCTCGGCCAGGCCGGGATCATGGGTGATCAGCACCAGGGTGGTGCCGCGCTCGGCCTGCAGGGCGAACATCAGCTCGATGATGCCCTGCCCGGTCGCCGCGTCCAGATTGCCCGTCGGCTCGTCGGCCAGCAGCAGGCCGGGGCGGGGCGCCAGCGCACGGGCCAGCGCCACCCGCTGCTGCTCGCCGCCGGAAAGCTGGCCCGGATAGTGCTGCGCCCGCGCCGCAAGGCCGACCACGCGCAGTTCCTCCGCCGCGCGCTCGAAGGCGTCCGCCTCGCCCATCAGCTCGAGGGGCACGGCGACGTTCTCCAGCGCGGTCATGGTGGGGATGAGGTGGAACGACTGGAAGACGATGCCGATGCGGCCGCGGCGAAACCGGGCCAGCGAGTCCTCGGCCATGTGGGTGATGTCTTCGCCATCGATGACGACGCGGCCGTCGCTCGGCTTCTCCAGCCCGGCGATCACGCTCATCAGGGTCGATTTGCCCGACCCGGACGGGCCGACCATGCCCACCGCCTCGCCCGAGGCGACCGTCAGGTCGACGCCGCGGAGGATGTTGACGGGACCGGCCCTGCTCTTAAGTGTTAGGTGGACGTCGTCGAGTTCGATCATCGGGAAACGCGCATGCGGCCGGAGACAAGCCAGCGATATGGGCCATTCCGGCCGATTTTCAATTTGTACGCCCTGCTGCTGCTCGCGGTTCTCTGCTGGGCGCCTCCCGCCGCAGCGGACGACGCGTTGCAGGTGCTGGCGCTGGGCGACAGCCTGACCGCCGGCTACGGCCTGCCGCAGGACAAGTCGTTCCCCGCCCAGTTGCAGAAAGCGCTGCGGGACGACGGCCTCGACGTCACGGTGCACAACGCCGGCGTCTCCGGCGACACGGCGAGCGGCGGGCTCACCCGGCTGGACTGGGCGCTGGCCGGGGTGAACGGCAAGCCTGACCTGGTGATCGTCGAGCTGGGCGCCAACGACGCGCTCCGCGGCGTCGACCCGCACGTCACCAGCAAGGCCCTCTCGGACATCATCGACCGGCTGAAACGGGACGGCATCCCGGTGCTGCTGGCCGGCATGAAGGCTCCGCCCAACATGGGCGAGGACTACGTGAAGCGGTTCGACAACATCTATCCGGTGCTCGCCCAGGTGTTCGACGTGCCGCTCTATCCGTTCTTCCTGGACGGCGTCGCCGGCAACAAGGCGCTCAACCAGACGGACGGCATGCATCCGACGGCGGAGGGCGTGGCCATCATCGTGAAGCGGATGGAGCCGGTGCTGCTGGGCTTGCTGGCGCCCGAGGCCGCCCATCAGGCCGCCGCACCCTAAACAGGCTGTGGACGGCGCGCGGCTTGCCTGTGCTAGAGTGTACGCGACGGAGCCTGGACCCGGTCCCGGTCGCGCGGCCGGGAGCAGCCGGCGGGGATTCGGTTATTGCATGCCGGCACGGCATGCCAAGGCGGTAGGGTAACGACATGCTGCGCCTCTTCGTTGGACTCCAGCTGCCCTTCCAGATACGCCAGCGCCTGACCGGCCTGATGGGCGGCGTGCACGGCGCCCGCTGGCAGAACGACGCCCAGCTCCACCTCACCCTGCGCTTCATCGGCGAGGTGAGCGAGAACAGGGCCGAGGACATCGACAGTGCGCTCCAGGCGGTGAGCTTCACGCCGTTCGAGGTGTCGCTGCACGGCGTCGGGCTGTTCGGCGACCTGCGCAAGCCGCGCATGCTGTGGGCCGGCGTCGCGCCCGAGGCGCCGCTGGCGCACCTAGCGCAGAAGCTGGAAACCGCCATGGTCCGGATGGGCCTGCCGGCGGAGACCCGCAAGTTCATGCCCCATGTCACGCTCGCCCGCTTCAAGGGGCCGTCCGGCCGGGTGGAACGGTTCCTCGCCGACAACGACCAGCTGTCCTCGACGCCCTGGACGGTGGAGCGCTTCACCCTGTTCCGCAGCCACCTGGCCCACGCCGGCGCCATCTACCAGCCGCTTGCCGCCTATCCGGACGAGGAGGACGACGACGCGGAGATGGACGACGAGGAACTGGGGGCCGAGCTGACCGCCCGCGCCAACCGCCTCTCCCGCCGGGGCTAGAACAGCTGCTTCAAGGATTGCGCCTCGGCCGGGTCCAGCGTCTTGCCCCCGGCGTGGAAGACGTCGGCCCGCTCGTCGATCGAGATGTCGACGGTGCCGCCCGGCTGCGGCTCGCCGTAGCGGGCCAGCAGTTCCTCGAGCCGGCCGGAGGCGGCGCTGGCGGGGGTCAGGCCCTTGGCGGAGATGGCGAAGGCGGGCACCGAGCCGTCGGTGCTGCGACGCAGGTGGAACTGGGCCCGCCTGGCCTTCACCGGCATGGCGGGGGGCTGCTCCAGCACCACGTTGACCGCGTCGCCGTCCACCTGCAGCTCGCCCTCCTCGTAGCCCACCAGGCTCGCCAGCCCGCGCTCGGCGTTGAGGGTGCCGGTCGCGCCCTGGACGTGGAACTGAACCGGCGCGTCCAGGTGCAGGATCACGTGGTCGGCGGTGCCTGGCTGGAAGATGCCGGTGAGCGACGGCGTCGCCGCCCAGTCGCCGTCGCCCCAGGTCACCTTGACGTCGGCGAGCGCCACGTTGAGGCGGAAGGGAAACCCGTCGACGCCGGTGACCCGCTGCGACAGGGCGGCGCCGGGCGGCAGCGCATCGTCCAGGATCTTCGGGAACTCGGCTTCCAGCTGGTCGGCGGCGTGGAACCACCAGACCGTGTAGCCGGCGAACAGGACGCCGAGGGCACCGAACAGGGCTGCATATCTGTTGATCATCGCGGGGGCTTTCCCTGACTGCTGCGCCCTAACTAGGATGGCGCGCCGCGGAGAGCAACAACAGACCATGCGCGACGAGGAGGATCTGTGGATTTTCGGCTACGGCTCGCTGATGTGGCGGCCGGGCTTCGCCTATCTGGACGTGGAGCCGGCTCGGCTCTACGGATTCCACCGCGCGTTCTGCGTCTATTCCTGGCATCACCGCGGCACCCGCGAGCGGCCCGGCCTGGTGCTGGGCCTCGACCGGGGCGGCTCGTGCCTGGGCCGGGCCTACCGGGTGGCGCGCGGCCTGGAATCCGAGGTGATCGCCTATCTGGACGCCCGCGAGATGGTGACGGCGGTCTACCGGCCGATCCGGCATCCCGTGCACCTGCCGGGCCGCACGGTGACGGCCCGCGCCTATGTGGTGGAGCGCGGCCACGCCCAGTACGCCGGAAAGCTGTCGCCCGAGGAGCAGGCACGCTGGATCGACGGCGCCGAGGGCGTCTCCGGCATCAACCTCGACTATCTGGCCAGCACCGTCGCCCACCTCGACGAGATGGGCATCGCCGACGGCCCGGTGCACCAGGTGTGGCGTCTGCTGGGCTCGCCGGAGGTCTGACGGGCGGCGTCCGCCGAGCCCGCGCACTAATTCGGACGCCGATGGAACAAATGCCCTGCAGGAGGGTTGGCCCAGGCACTAGCAATCACGGGTCGGGGAGGGCTCGCCATGGCTAACCGCAAGCCCACAGTGCTGAATCGGCGTTCGCTGCTCACCGGCGCCTTTGCCGTTTCCGCGCTGGGCGGCGCCGCGCTGGCGCGGAGTCCCCAGCCTCCGGATTTCGATCCCGGGAATCGGTTCCGTCCCGACGAGGCCGATGCGCCGGCGCCGGTCACAGGCGAGCGCTACGTCTTTTTCAGCCAGGAAGAGGCGGCGCTGATGGCGGCGCTCCTCGACCGCATCATCCCTGCCGACGACCTGGGCCCGGGAGCGGACGAAGCCGGGGTGACCTTCTTTCTCGACCGCCAGTTGTCCGGCGGCTTCGGTGCCGGCCAGTCCTACTACATGCAGGGGCCATGGTCGTCCGGCACCAAGCAGCAGGGCTATCAGACGAGGCTGACTCCGGCCCAGCTGTACCGAACGGCGATTGCCGGCATCGAGAAGCATGCTCAGGCGCACTACGGGAAGAGCTTTGCCGATCTCGACGCCTCGCAGCAGGACGCCATCGTTACCGCGCTCGAGCACCACGACGTCGACCTGAATGGCGCGCCGCGCGACCAGTTCTTCTCTCTGCTGCTGACCAACGCCAGCGAAGGCTATTTCGCCGACCCGCTCTATGGCGGCAACCGCAACATGGCGGGCTGGAAGATGCTCGGCTTTCCGGGCGCCCATTACGACTACCGCCCCTACGTCGCGCAGCACAACAAGAGGCTGTCGATCCCACCGGCGGGAATCTACGGGGGCCCGGCATGGGAGAACGGCAAATGAGCGGCACCACGCTTCCGGCGGTCGACGTGGTGCTGGTCGGTTTCGGCTGGACCGGCGCGATGCTCGGCCAGGAACTGGTGCAGGCCGGCCTCAAGGTCCTGGCGCTGGAACGTGGCGCCTGGCGCGACACCTCGAACGACTTCGCGGTCACCTTCGCGCAGGACGAACTGCGCTACTACTACCGCCATGCGCTGTTCGAGGAACCCAGCCAAGGGACGATCACGTTCCGCAACACGCCTTCACAGCACGCGCTGCCGATGCGTGAACTGGGCTCCTTCCTGCCCGCCACGGGCACGGGCGGCGCGGGCGTCCACTGGAACGGCCAGACGTGGCGCTTCCTGCCGTCGGACTTCAAGGTGCGCAGCCACAACGAACAGCGCTACGGCGCCCTCGATCCGGACATGACCGTGCAGGACTGGGGCGTCACCTACGACGACCTGGAGCCCTACTACGACAAGTTCGAGTACCTGTGCGGCATCTCGGGCCAGGCCGGGAACCTCAACGGCGAGATGGTGCCCGGCGGCAACCCGTTCGAGGGCCCGCGGCGGCGCGGCTATCCCAACCCGCCGCTGGACATGACCTACAGCCCCGAACTGTTCCGCAAGGCGGCCCACGATCTCGGGCTGCATCCGTTCACCGCGCCGGCCGCCAACATGTCCCAGCCCTACACCAACTGGCTGGGGGTGAGGCTGGGCCAGTGCACCTATTGCGGCTTCTGCGAGAAGTTCGGTTGCGGCAACTACTCGAAGTCCAGCCCGCAGACCACGATCCACCCGGTGCTGCTCGACAACCCCGATTTCGAGTTGCGCACCAATTCCACGGTGCTGCGCGTGCTGACCGATTCCACCGGCAAGCGGGCGACCGGCGTGCTCTACGTCGACGACCAGGGCAACGAATACCGGCAGCCGGCGGAGATCGTGGTGCTGTGCGCCTACGCCTACCACAACACCCATCTGATGCTGCTGTCGGGCATCGGCCAGCCCTACAGTCCGGAGAGCGGCAAGGGCGCGCTCGGCCGCAACTATGCGTACCAGGTGGTGTCGGGCGTCGACCTGTTCTTCGACAAGGACAAGGTGTTCAACCCGTTCATCGGCGCCGGCGCGCTGGGCGTCGCCATCGACGACTACAACGGCGACAATTTCGACCATTCGGGGCTCGGGTTCATCGGCGGCGGCTACATCTGCCTGTGGAACACCAACGGGCGGCCCATCGAGACCCAGCGGGTGCCGCCCGGAACCCCGAAATGGGGCGCCAAATGGAAGCGGGCGGTCGCCGAGAACTACATGAGTTCGGCGAGCATCTCGACCCATGGCGCGGTGATGTCGCACCGGTCCAACTACCTGGATCTCGATCCCAACTACCGCAACATCCACGGCCAGCCGCTGCTGCGCATGACCTTCGACTTCAAGGACAACGAGCACAGGCTGTCGGACTACCTGACGGACCAGGCCGCGCGTGTCGGCAAGGCGATGAATCCGAAGCAGGTGCACGCCAAGTACCGCAAGGGCAACTACTCGATCGTCCCCTACCAGACGACCCACAATACCGGCGGCACCGCCATGGGCGCCGATCCGTCCACCAGCGTCGTCAACCCCTACCTGCAGAGCTGGGACGTGCCCAACCTCTTCGTCATGGGAGCGTCGGTCTTTCCGCAGAACCCTGGCTACAACCCCACCGGAACCATTGGCGCGCTGACCTACTGGTCGGCCAACGCCATCATCAACCGCTATCTGAAGTCGCCGGGACCGTTGATGCAGACCTGAGGAGCGGGACAATGCCGCGCATGCTTGTTTTGGCCGTGACCATTGCAGGGCTCTGCGCCCTGGCCGGGTCAGCCGGTGCGTATCCGCGGCAGTCCGAGATCTCCCGCGGCCGCCAGTTGGCGATCGCCGCCGACTGCACGGCCTGCCACACCGCCGAAGGCGGCAAACCCTTCGCGGGCGGCAAGCCCGTAGAGACTCCCTTCGGAACGGTCTACGGCAAGAACATCACGTTCGACAAGGACACCGGCATCGGGACCTGGAGCGAGGACGACTTCTGGCACGCCCTGCATGACGGGAAGGACGATGAAGGCCACCATCTCTATCCGGCCATGCCGTACAATTACTACACCAGGATGCCCCGTCGGGACGTCGACGCGATCTATACCTATCTGAAGACGCTACCGGCGGTGCACAAGCAGAACAAACCCAACGACCTGAGCTGGCCCTTCAGCTGGCGCTGGCTGATGACATTCTGGGACTGGCTGTTCTTCGACAAGGGCGTGTACCAACCGCAGCCGCAACAGACCGCCGCCTACAATCACGGCGCCTATCTGGTGGAAGGGCCCGGCCACTGCGGCGCCTGTCACACGCCCACGGGCTTCCTCGGCGCCCCGGATCGGGACGAGGCCCTGCGCGGCAACGAGGTCGAGCACTGGTATGCGCCCTCCCTGACCGAAGGGTCGCATCAGGGTCTCGGAAGCTGGACATCGCAGGAAATCGTCCATTACCTCGCCAACGGCGGCAACGACCGAACGGCGGCCTTCGGTCCCATGGCGGAAGTGGTGGCCGATTCCACCTCGAAGATGAGCGATCAGGACCTGCACGATATCGCCGTCTATCTCAAGAGCCGGTCCGCGCCGAAGCATCAGGAAAGCGACGGGGGAAAACCGGACCGGGGACCGATGAGCGCCGGCCACCGGATCTACAATGCCCAGTGCGCCGCCTGTCACACCCAGGGCGGCGGCGGCCAGCGAGGGCAATTCGACTCGCTCAAGGGCAGCGGGATCGTCCAGGCGGACGGCCCGCAGTCGGTGGTGCACGTGATCCTCACCGGCGTGCAAGCGGTTCACACCGAACACCGGCCGACCGCGCCGGCCATGCCGGCCTTCGACTGGAAGCTCACCGACGGTCAGATCGCCGACGTGGCCACCTACATCCGCAATGCCTGGGGCAACCGCGCCTCGCCGGTGGCTGCCGGCAACGTCGCCGACATGCGCGACGCGATCGGCGCCAAGGCCGGTCCGTAGCCGGCGGCCGGGCAGCAGCGCTGGCGTGGCGGCTGCCGGGGCCCAAGGGCTGAAGACAACCACCCTTGCCGTGCTTCGCGACGACGCTTCGCGTCTCCTTGGATCCCTGTTTTATCGCGGCCTGGGCGCAGGACACGGGCTGCGTCGCGAAGGGCAAGCCCGCGTAAGAGCCCTCACCCGCACTTGGAATAGCCGCAGGAGATGCAGGTGTCGCAGCCTTCCTGGCGGATCAGGGTGGGCGCGCCGCATTTCGGGCAGGAGCGCATGCCGGTGCGCCGGCCCTCCTCGCCCACGGCCAGCTTCAGCCGCTCGGCCTTCTCGCCGATCTCCTGGCCCTGCTTGATGAAGCCGATGTCGATCAGGTGCTGCTCGATCACCTCGCCGATGGCCGCCAGCAGCGACGGCACGTAGCGGCCGCGCACCCACTGGCCGCCGCGCGGGTCGAACACCGCCTTCAGTTCCTCGACCACGAACGACACGTCGCCGCCGCGCCGGAACACGGCGCTGATCATCCGGGTCAGGCCCAGCGTCCAGGCGTAGTGCTCCATGTTCTTGGAGTTGATGAAGATCTCGAACGGCCGCCGGCGGCCGTCCTGGATCACGTCGTTGAGGGTGATGTACATGGCGTGGTCGCTGTACGGCCACTTGATCTTGTAGGTCTTGCCGGGCAGCGCCTCGGGCCGGTCGAGCGGCTTGGTCATGTAGACGATGCCGCCCGCCTCGTACTCGTCGGCCGGGCGCGGCACCGGCTCGTCCAGCGGCAGCGGCGGCTCGGCGGTCTCGGCCTTGGCGGTCTCCAGCACCGCGCCGGTCACCTCGTTGGGCCGGTAGGTGGTGCAGCCCTTGCAGCCGGCGTCCCACGCCTGCATGTAGACGTCCTTGAACGCCTCGAAGGAGATGTCCTCGGGGCAGTTGATGGTCTTGGAGATGGAGCTGTCGACGTATTTCTGCACCGCCGCCTGCATCCTCACGTGGTCCGACGGCGTCAGCGTCTGGGCGGTGACGAAATAGTCGGGCAGCGGCGCGCCCTCGCCGAACTGGCGGGCGTAGAGCCGGTAGGCGTAGTCGCTCACCGTCTCCTCCTTGCGGCTGCCGTCGGGCATCAGCACCTTGCGGGTGTAGGAGAAGCTGAACACCGGCTCCAGCCCCGACGAGACGTTGTCGGCGAACAGCGAGATGGTGCCGGTGGGCGCCACGGACGTAAGCAGGGCGTTGCGGATGCCGTGCTCGCGGATGCTGGCGCGCACGTCCTCGTCCAGCTCCGCCACCGAGGCGCCGGCAAGATACTTGTCGGCGTCGTAGAGCGGGAAGGCGCCCTTCTCGGCCGCCAGTTCGGCGGACGCCAGGTAGGCGGCGCGGCGGATGCGCGCCATCCAGGATTCGGTGAGCGCGATCGCCGCCTTCGAGCCGTAGCGGCTGCGGCACATGATCAGCGCATCTGCCAGCCCGGTGACGCCCAGGCCGATGCGCCGCTTGGCGCGCGCCTCGTGGGCCTGCTGCTCGAGCGGGAAGCGCGAGATGTCGATGACGTTGTCCATCATCCGCACCGCCGTGGCGACCAGCGCGTCGAGCTCGTCGCCGTCGACGGCGGCCTCGGCGGTGAACGGCTCCTTCACCAGCGCCGCCAGGTTGATCGAGCCGAGCAGGCAGGCGCCGTAGGGCGGCAGCGGCTGTTCGCCGCAATTGTGGACGTAGAGTCCGTTGGCATCGAAGGCGTTGACGCCGGGTACCCGGACGTCGAAGACGTCTTCCTCGCCGTCCGGCTCCAGCGCGGCGACCGTGGCAAGGAAGCGCTCGCGGTTGAGGCCGCGCCGATAGCCGGCCAGCGCCGTGCGCAACCGTACGGCGTTGTCGGTATCCTCGAAGCCGACGCGCTCGGCGAAAACGACAAGGCTGTCGCCGGCGATCACCAGTTCATGGTCGGCGCGGCAGTCGTGGACGGCCCGGCCGCCGGCCCCGTCCGGCAGCAGGCGCGGTCCCGCCGGGCGCCGGGCGCCGTAGATCCGCGAGGCGATGCCGAGGCGCAGCAGCATGCGCTGGACCGCCTGCAGCAGGCCGAGGTCGCTCTGGGCCAGCCGGACGCTGACGCCCTTGGCCTGGCTGCCCTGCACCGAGCCGTCGGCATCGAACAGGCCGCGCAGGAAGCCGGCGTAGAACGCGGACGATTGCCGTTCCACCTCGGGTGTCACCGTCTTGCCGCCGGGCACCATGCCCATTTCGGCGGCGAGATTTCTGACGGCGGCCACGGACAGCCGCATCTCGCCCCGCCCGGCGACGCTCATCCAGCCGGCGAAGTCGGCACGGTGAGGCAGGGTCCGCGCCGCCGCCAGCGCGCGGTCCATCACCGCCGTCACGCCCGGGCGCTCCACCGTGCCGCACGCGACGGCGGCACCCGGCCACGCCGAGAGGACGGCCTTGTCGGCCTTCAGCGTGCCGTCTCCCACCAGCAAGCCCAGCAGGTAGCCCTCGTTCTCGCCATACGCGCCGGGCCATGCGGCGAGGGCGCGATGATCGTGCAGCACCACCCGGTCGCCCGGCCGCAGGTCGCCCGCGTTGCGCCACGCCAGTTCCGCCGCATGGCGGCTTACCCGCGTGGCCACCCGCACCGGATGATCCGCCGTGAGCCGCAGCTCGTGGCCCTGCTCGGTGCGCAGCCGCAGCACCGGCTTGCGTCCCGTCGGGAAGAAGCCCTCATCGCCGGAACGATGCGGCCTGCCGTCGACCACCGCCCGGAACGGCGTGCGCAGCAGGTCGCCGGCCTGGCGCGGCCCCTCAGCCGTCATCACCCAGGCATCGGCCGTGACACAGGGATTGGTCGCGGCGATGGTCTCGCAGTAGTAGAGGTTGTTCCGCCGGTTGATGCGGTCGATAAAGATCACGCCCGGCTCGGCATAGGCGTAGGTGGCGCGCATGATGCGGTCCCACAGCTCGCGCGCCGCCATGGTCTTGTAGACCGTGCCGTCGAACACCAGGTCCCAGGTGCCGTCGGCGCGCACCGCCTCGATGAAGGCGTCGGTCACCAGCACCGACATGTTGAACATGCGCAGCCGGCCCGGGTCCTGCTTGGCGGCGATGAACGCCTCGATGTCCGGATGGTCGCAGCGTATGGTGGCCATCATGGCGCCGCGCCGGTGGCCGGCGCTCATGATGGTACGGCACATGGCGTCCCACACGTCCATGAACGGCAGCGGCCCCGAGGCGTCGGCGCCGACGCCCTTCACCGGCGCGCCCTTGGGCCGCAGCGTCGAGAAGTCGTAGCCGATGCCGCCGCCCTTCTGCATGGTGAGGGCCGCCTCGCGCAGGTTGTCGAAGATGCCGTTCATGTCGTCGGGGACGGTGCCCATGACGAAGCAGTTGAACAGGGTGACGTCGCGCGCCGTGCCGGCGCCGGCGACGATGCGCCCGGCGGGCAGGAACCTGAAGCCTTCCAGTGCGGCGTGGAACCGCTCCTCCCACTCGGCGCGGGCGGCCGGCGCCTCGGGCTCGGCCAGGGCGCGCGCCACCCGCCGCCAGGTGTCGTCGACGGACTTGTCCACAGGCGTCCCGTCCGGCCCCTTGAGCCGGTATTTCATGTCCCAGATCTGGGTCGAGATCGGTGCCGTCGCCGTCATCGTCCGCTTCCGTCGCCCCTGTGCTGCGAGAGACTCTGATGATAGGCCGCCCGGCGGCGGCGAACAACTGTCACGTTCCTGTTATGTTTCCACAGGCCCCGGGCGGGAGCGGCACCGCCGCAGCCCGCCGCCGGCAAGGGGCTGGCGCGGTTGTCCCCGTTATCCCCGCAATTCATCCACGGGTTTATCCACAGCGTGGAATCCCGCCTCGGCCAGCAGCGCGGCCGTCGCCGTCTCGATGCGCAACTCCAGTTCGGCCATGAAGGCATGACGGTCGAGCCCGGGCTGGATCGGCGGCAGATACTGGAACACCACGGTGCCGGGGCGCTTCACCAGCGCGCGCCGGCCCCACAGCAGCCCGGAATTGAGCGCGACCGGCACGACCGGGACGCCGAGGTGCCGGTAGAGGCCGGCCACGCCCGCATGGTAGCGCGGCGGCTGCCCCGGCGTGCTGCGGGTGCCTTCGGGAAAGATCAGGATCGGCCGGCCCTGGGCCAGCACTTTCTCCGCGGCGCGCAGCATCACGCGCATGGCCCTGGCCGAGCCGCCGCGGTCGATCGGGATCATGCCCATCCGCCGGCTGAACCAGCCGTAGAGCGGAATCGCCAGCAGCTCCTTCTTCAGCACGATGCCGGGGTCGTGCAGCAGTTGATGGAAGACGACGGTCTCGTAGGCCGACTGGTGCTTGGAGGCGACGATCATCGGCCCCTCCGGCAGGTTCTCCCGTCCCCGCACCTCGCAGCGTATGCCGAGCACGTGCCGGATCAGCGCTGCCGTGCCGGCCGCCCACACGTTCTGCGCCGCCATCGACCAGCGCCCCGGCCCCAGCAGCAGCGGCGAGCAGCCGAACACCATCACCGCGGTCCAGAGCCACAGCAGCGGGTTGAACAGCAGCGAGCGGATCAGCGTCACGGCTGCGGCGCCCCGATGATCCGGTCGAGGACGTTGGCCTTCAGCCACACCACGATCAGCTTGGAATATTCGGAGACCAGCAGCCTGGCGGTGGCGAAGCTGCGCCACCAGCGGGCGGGACGGACCGTGTCACTGAACACCGGATGGGGCACCAGCACGAGGTCGGGCGCGTAGCGGCGGATCTCCAGCAGACTGCGCGGCAGGTGGAAGTCGGCGGTGACCACCCGCAGCGAGCGAAAGCCGTGGCCGTTCGCCCAGGCGGCGATCTCCCGCGCGTTGCCCACCGTGTCCTGCGCCTCGCGCCCCACGTCGATGCAGCAGGCGAACAGCTCGGCGTCGGTGTCGCGGTCAAGGCCGAGGGTGTGCATCAACGCCGGATCGTTGGTGCGGGCATCGACGCCCGAAATCAGCAGCCGGCCGCTGTGGCCGGCCGCCAGCAGCGCCACCGCCTGGTTGAGCCGCGACGGGCCGCCGGTCAGCACCACGATGCCGTCGGTGGTCCGCAGGTCGACCGGCTCCTCGTCCGGAATGCTGTGCACGTATTTCAGGAAGCCGGCGAACCACAGGGCCGCCAGCACCAGCAGGGCGAGCAGCGCATTCCGCATCGTCAGTTCATGTCCGCCAGGGCGCGTTGCACGGCGAAGCGGGCGGTCAGCATGGTGATCAGGCCCGACAGCACCGGCAGCACAAGCAGGCTGGCGAGCACCCGCGGCGGCGGCACCAATTCGGGCAGCAGGGCGCCGTGCTGCTGCTCGCGCACCAGGTAGATGGCGCCCAGGCCGATCGCCAGGGCGACGAGCCCGAGCAGCGCCCCCTTGACGCCGACCCAGAGGAAGCGCCGCTGGAAGGCGCCGGCGATGAGGCCGTCCTGGGCGCCCATCAGGTGGACGATCTCGACCGTCTCCCGGTGGGAGGCCAGCCCCGCGCGCGTGGCGAAGATGATGATCACCACGGTCGCCATGCCCACCAGCGCCACGATCAGCGCGCTCACCCACTGGACAATACGCATGACCACCAGCAGGTCGGACAGCCACTGCTCGTGGGCGTCGACCCGGGCGCTGGGCGCGGCCTGGGCGAGATTCTGCTGCAGCGCCTTGACGTCCACCTCGGCGCCGTCGGCCAGCTTGACGTCGATGACGGCGGGCACCGGCAGGTCGGCCACCACGTTGCCCTTGCCCAGCCACGGCTCCAGCAGCGAGGCGACCTCCTCGTTGGATTCACGGCGCACGCTGGCGATGCCGGGCACGCCGGTGAGCACGTCCATGGCGGCGGCGGTCTCCTGCTCGCGCATCTCGGCATCGGGGTTGACCACCTGCACGGTCAGGGTCCGGGCGAGCCCCTCGTGCCAGGCGTGGGCCGTCGCCTGCAGGCCGACGGCGACCAGCAGGGCAAGGCCGGCAAGGAACACCATCACGGCGACCACCCAGGGGAGCAGCCGGCCGTGAACATTCTCGGATGGCAGAAATCGGACCTGTCGGAACATCGAGACGCTGCGCAATCCCGTGGATTATCTGTCGCGGGTGTAGCCCAGCGCCTGAGGCATGGCCTCCGGCAGCTGGGGGGCGAGGCCGCTGGTCGCCAGCGGCAAGTCGGCGCCCGGCGGCAGTTCTATCAGGTCTCCGGCCTCGAGATGAAGCCTTGGCGCCTCGATGCTGCCGACCAGCCGCATGTCGTGGGTGGCGATGACGGTGGTGGTGCCCAGCCGGTTGAGTTCGATGAACAGCCGCATCAGCCGGTCCGCCATGTCGTCGTCGACGTTGCCGGTCGGCTCGTCGGCCAGCAGGATGGAGGGTCGGTTGATGACCGCGCGGGCGATCGCCACCCGCTGCTTCTCGCCGCCCGAGAGGGTGGGCGGCCGGGCCTGCATGCGGTCCTTCAGGCCCACCCAGACCAGCAGCTCCTCCACGTAGTCGCGCACCTCGGCCTTCGCCGCGCCGCTGATGCGCAGCGGCAGCGCCACGTTGTCGTAGGCCGACAGATGGTCGAGCAGCCGGTAGTCCTGGAACACCACGCCGATGTGGCGGCGCAGCCGCGGCAGCTCCCGCCGCTTGGCCATGACGATGTCGACGCCCATCATGGAGATCAGCCCGCGCGACGGCCGTTCGGACAGGTACATCAGCTTGAGCAGGGAGGTCTTGCCGGCGCCACTGCGCCCGGTGAGGAAATGGAACGAGCCGCGGTCCAGTTCGAAGGTGATGTCGCGCAGCACCTCCTCGCCCATGCCGTAGCGCATTCCAACATTGTCAAAGCGGATCATGCGTGACACCCTAACGCATCGGTTCCGGACTGTCTCAGCAAAGTGGAGTGACCGCCTCCCTGCTGCAGGGGCGTCCGCCTCTCCGGCCCGACTATACATCGGTTTCTCAGGTCGCATCGCCCTCCATGATCATCACGTGCCCGAACTGCTCGACGCGATACACTCTGCCGCAGGAAAAGATCAGGCTCGGAGGCCAGAAGGTCCGCTGCGCCAAGTGCGGACACGTCTGGCACCAGATGCCGGAGCCCGAGGAAGCCGCCCTCGTCGAGCCCGCGCCGCCGCCGGAGACCGACACCGCGCCGGCCTGGAGCGACGAGCCGGCGGCGGAAAGCGCAGCCGCCGAGCCGACGCCGACACCGCCGGTCGACGTGCCCGAGGGCCCCGAGCCGGAAGGCGAGCCACCGCCGACGGAGGATCGCGGGGATTTCGCGGCCTACCGCCCGCCTGAACCGCCGCCGTCCGGCGACGACCTGAGGCGCTTCAGGGCGAGCCAGGAAGCCGAACAGGAAGCGGCCGAGCAACGGTCGAGCAATGTGCGGCGCGGCGTCGTCATCGGCCTCATCCTGTTGCTGCTTTTGGCGATCGGCGTCGTGCTGGTGTTCCGCGACAGGATCGAGGCGCTGACCGGCATCAACCTCCATCCCGCGCCGCCGGCCGAGGAGACCGCACCGGCGCCGGCGCCGGAAACCGTCGCACCAGCGGCGACAGCGCCCCAGGCGCTGAACCTGGTGTTCGACGACGTCGAATCCTCCATCGAGGAGAGCGACGGCGTGAAGCGGCTGACGGTCAAGGGCACCATCGTCAATCCCGGCGACACCGGGCAGGCGATCCCTCCGCTGTCGTTCGAGATGCTGGACGCCGACGGCCGGACCATCGACCACTGGGTGTTCAAGGCGCCGGTGGAGACCCTGGCGCCGCACACCACGACGCGGTTCATGGCCCAGCGCGACACGCCGCCCGCGACCCTGCACGAACTGGTCCCCGGCTTCGCCTCGGCCGACGACAATACGGAAGGCACGCCCCCCGAGGCGCAGCCCGGGCCGGATGCCTCGGCCCCCGAGGCCCCGACCCACTGACGGCGGGACGCTCCGGCGGGCTCAGCCCTTCCGGGCGGTGACGATCCAGGCGCCGGCCGACAGCACGACGCCGCGCCGGCTCTGATGGTGAACCTCCAGGGCGGCTCGCACCGCGTCGCGCGCCTGCTCGCGGGTGGCCGCATCCACATCCTTCAGCAGCGCGGAGGCGGGTCCGATGTCCAGGCTGAAGTCCACCGCATCGTCCAGCACCAGCAGGCCGCCGAGCACGACCTCCGGCTCGAACGGCTCGATCTCGATGTCGACGAAGCCGGCGCTCGACAGGATGCGGCGGATCCGCTCCGGATCGGCGAAGGAGAACGGGCCGGGCTCGTCGGGGCCCGGCCTGGGCGGCGGCTCGACCAGCGGCAGCACGGCGCGCAGCTGCAGCGAGACCCACTGGTTGCGGTCCAGTTCCTGCCAGCAGGCGAACGCCACGCGGCCCTTGTCGTGCAGCGCCGCCGCGACATTGCGGAACGCCTCCACCGGATCGCCGAAGAACATGACGCCGAAGCGGGAGAAGGCCAGATCGAAACTGTCCCGGTGCTGCGGCCCGCGTTCGACGTCGGCCAGCTCGAAGAAGACGTTGCTCATCTCGGCGTGGGCGGCCCGGTCCTCGGCGCGCGCCAGCATCAGTTCGGAGATGTCGACGCCCACCACCTCGCCGGTGATGCCCACCTTGCGCGCCAGGTCTATGGAGGTGTCGCCGCAGCCGCAGCCGATGTCGAGAACCGCCTCGCCCGCCTTGACGCCGGCGCGCCGGATGGTTTCGACCCCGAACGGTTCCAGCATGACGTCGAGGGCGTTCTGGTAGCGCACGAACTTCTCGCCGCCTTCGCCGTTCCAGAACTCGATCTGATCGGCGTTGGGGCCGCTCGTTTCAAGCTTCGGCATTGACTTCTCCTCGGACCCGCGGACCTGGATTATGGAGGCGCCTCCGGCATGGTGCAACACGCGCTCTCAACGGGGTGGACGACGACCCCGGCGCTGCCTACAACTGAGCCAGCAGCGGGGAGACGCCATGAGAACCGGTTCCGTGACCAGCAGCGACGGCACGCCGATCTTCTATCGGGACAGGGGCCTCGAGGAGCTGCCCGCGATCGTGATGATCCACGGCTATCTGCAGAACAGCCTGTCCTGGCAGTTCCAGATCGAGGACGACGACCTGGGCGACGCCTTCCGCCTGGTGGCCATCGACCTGCGCGGCCACGGCCGCTCAGGCAGGCCTGAGGCGCCCGAGGCCTATCTGGAAGGCAGACGGTGGGCCGACGACGTGGCCGCCGTGCTCGACGGCCTGGCGCTGCCGCGCGCCGTGCTGGCCGGCTGGTCCTACGGCGGCTACGTGATCGCCGACTACCTGCGGCACCACGGCACCGGCCGCCTGGCGGGCATCGCCATGGTCGGCAGCACCCTGCACCTGGGCGGCGAGCCGGCCATGCGCCTGTCGACACCGGAAGGCGCCGCCATGTTCCAGGGCCTGGTGTCGGGCGACGTCGCCAGGAACGTGCCGGCCCTGGAGCGCTTCGCCCGCGCGCTGACCGCCGAGCCGCTGCCCGATCACCTCTACTACGAGTTCCTGGGATACGGCGCCTGCGTGCCGCCGCAGGCCCGGCTGCACATGCTGCGCCGGGTGGTGGACAACACCGACGTGGCGGCCGCCTGCCATCTGCCGGCCTGGGTGCCCCACGGCGACGCCGACGGGATCATCCGCTTCGCCGCGGCGGAACAGATGGCGGCCACCTTCCCGCAGGTCCGCCTCTCCGCCTTCCAAGGCGTCGGCCATTCGCCCTTCGTCGAGGACGTCGACCGGTTCAACCGGGAGCTCTTCGCCTTCGCCGTCAGCGCCTTCGAGGCCGCCAGCCTCGCCTGAACCGACCAGGAGCCCGCCATGCCCGCACCCGTCCGCCTCTACCTCATCCGCCACGGCCAGGCCACCGGCGGCTGGGACCAGGACATGGACCCGGGCCTGAGCGAGCTGGGCTGGCGCCAGGCCCGCGAGGCGGCGGCGGCGCTGCGGCATCTCGGTCCCATGCCCATCGTCACCAGCCCGATGCGGCGCACCCGCGAGACGGCGCTGCCGTTCAGCGAGGCCTGGGGCACGGTGCCGCGGGTGGAGCCGCGCATCTCCGAGATCCCCTCGCCCAGCGAGGATCTCGCGGCGCGCAAGGACTGGCTCGCCGGGGTGATGGCCGGCGACTGGAACGCCCCGGCGGCCCAGCGCGCCGGCGACCACGATCTGCGGGCGTGGCGCCAGGGCGTCATCGACGCGGTGTGCGAAATCCGCGAGCCGACGGTGATCACCTCCCACTACATCGCCATCAACGTCATCGCCGGCCACCTGACGGGCAACGACGCCCTGGTGTGCTTCCGGCCGGACAACTGCTCCATCACCGTCGTCGAGAACGACGGCGGCACCCTTCGGCTCGTGGAGACCGGCCGCGAGGCGGAAACCGAGGTGCGGTAGACGCCGCCGCACGGCTCTCCCATTGCAATCCGCCTCGGCAGCCTGTTTGATGCGGTGATCGGGGAGAGAGTCATGGCCATCACCATCGAGCGTGTCGGCACGACCAAGGACATCCTTGGCGAGGGTCCGGTGTGGGACGAGGCGGAACAGGCGCTGTACTGGGTGGATTCGTTTGCCCGCGTCGTCCACCGCATGGACCACGCCACCGGCGAGCTGCGCAACTGGGGCGTGCCGGAGCAGATCGGCTCCATGGCGCTGCGCGAAGGCGGCGGCGCGGTGGTGGCGATGGAGACCGGCTTCCACTTCCTGGACCTGGAGAACGGCGGCTGCGCGCCGGTCGTCGACCCGGAGGCCGACAAGCCCCGCACCCGTTTCAACGACGGCAAGGTGGACCGGCAGGGCCGCTTCCTCGCCGGCACCATCATGCTCGGCGAACCGCGCCGGCCGCGGGTTGCCGCGTTGCACCGGCTCGATCCGGACCTGAGCACGCGCACCCTCGACCCGGACATCGCCCTGTCCAACGGACCGTGCTTCAGCCCCGACGGGCGCACGCTCTATTTCGCCGACACCGACGCTGCGGCGATCTACGCCTACGACTACGACCCGGCGACCGGCGAGGCGGCGAACCGCCGGGTGCACATCGACCTGGGCACCGAGTATGGCGGCGGCAGCGACGGCGCCACCGTGGACGCCGACGGGACACTGTGGACCGCGCTGGTGTTCGCCAGCAAGATCGGCCGGTTCGACCCGGACGGCAGGCTGATGCAGACCATCGACATGCCCGTCCAGCTGCCCACCAGCGTGATGTTCGGTGGCCCCGATCTGGACGAACTCTACGTGACGTCGCTGTCGGCGGGCCGCCTGCGCCCCTCCTACGGCCCCATGGACGGCGCGCTGCTGAGGATCACCGGGCACGGCGCCAGGGGCCTGCCCGAACCACGCTTCAAGGGATGAGACATGACTGAACGCAAGGGAATGCCAGGGCTGCGCGGCGTCGAGCATATCGGCATCACCGTGCCGGACTTCGACCAGGCCTACGACTTCTTCGTCAACGTGATGGGCTTCGAGCCCTTCTATCGCCACGGCCCCTACAAGGGCGACTGGATGGAGAGCACGCTCAACGTCCACCCCGATGCCGAGATCAGGCGGGTGCAGCAGCTCTGCGGCGGCTACGGCCTGAACATCGAGCTGTTCGAGTACGCCTCGCCCGACCAGCGGCAGAAGATGCCCCGCAACACCGACTGGGGCGGCCACCACATCGCCATCTACGTCGACGACATGGACGCGGCGGTCGAGCACCTGAAGGCGCACGGCGTGCGCGTCATGAAGGGCGGCGATCCGGGCCCCGAGATCGACAGCGGCCCCGAGGCCGGCGCCCGCTCGTGCTATTTCCTCACCCCATGGGACTTCCAGATGGAACTGATCAGCTACCCGCGCGGCAAGGGTTACGAGAAGGACTACGACAGCCGGCTGTGGGATCCGCGCGATCCCGGCGCGGAGCGCTGACGTGAGCGGGCGCGTAGCGGGCAAGGTGTGCGTCGTCACCGGCGGCGCGATGGGGCTGGGCGAGGCCGACGCGCGGCTGCTCGCCCGGGAAGGCGGCACGGTGATCATCGCCGACATCGCCGACGACAAGGGCAAGGCGCTCGCCCAGGAGATCGGCGCCGACTACGTCCACCTGGACGTGACCACCGAGGCGGCCTGGATCGACTTCATCGCCCATGTGAAGGAGACATACGGCAAGCTCAACGTGCTGGTGAACAATGCCGGCATCGTCATCCCCGCCAACGTGGAGACCTGCACCGAGGAGCAGTGGCGCAAGGTCAACGCGGTGAGCAGCGACGCCACCTTCTTCGGCATGAAGCACGCCATCCCGCTGATGCGCGAGAGCGGCGAGCCCTGCTCGATCATCAACATGTCGTCCATCGCCGGCATCGTCGGCGTGCCCTACGTGTTCGCCTACGCGGCGGCCAAGGGCGCCGTGCGGCTGATGAGCAAGGCGGCCGCCGTGCACTGCGCCAAGAAGGGTGACAAGATCCGGGTCAACTCCATCCATCCCGGCGGCATCGTCACGCCGATGACCCAGGCGGTGGGCCAGCAGGTGGCCGACGCCGTGGCGCAGGACCCGCGCAACACCGCGCCGGTGCGCGGCACCCGGCCGGGCGAGCCCGACGACATCGCCTGGATGGTGGTCTACCTGGCCTCGGACGAATCCAAATACACCAACGGCGCCGAGATGATCATCGACAACACGGTGACCGCCATGGAAGGCATCGTCCCCTGAAGACGATCCGGGCGGCCCGCCGCCACGCTACTCGGCCAGGGACGGGGACACGGCGCGGCGCCGGTCCAGTTCGGCGCGCATCTCCGCCTGGGCCGCCTCGGTGATCGGGTAGCGCCAGGCGATGACCGCCGCGGCCAGGAACAGGGCGGACGGCCCGAACGAAATCATCAGCTTGAGGCCCAGGATCTCGTCGGGGCCGTTGGTCGTCACCTTCGGGTCGAGGCCGACCCAGGCGAGCCCCATCAGCGCCAGCCAACTGGACAGCGAGACGGACGCCTTCTGGACCACCGACCAGACCGAGAAGTAGATGGCGGCGCGGTCCTCGCCGCTGCGCAGCGCGTCGTAGTCGATGACGTCGGCCTTCATGGAGTTGGGCAGTGCCGCGAACGCCCCCGCCGCGGTGCCGGCGGCGATCGACACGGGCACCATCCACCAGAAGTCGCCGGGCCCCAGCAGCATGTAGAACGGCAGCGCCACGCTGATCAGCACGAAGCTGGCGATCCAGGCCCGGTGCTTGCCGATCCGCCGCGACAGCCAGACCCAGAGGGGCACCCCCAGCAGGTTGCAGACATAGACCACGGTGAGCATGTAGATGCCGGCCTTCGGCTCCTGCACCACCTGGCGGACGTAATAGAGGAACAGCGTGCTCACCAGGCCCAGCGCCATGAAGCTGAGCAGGAAGGCCAGCACCAGCCTGACGAACGGCCCGTTGGTCCACATCAGCCTGAGGCCTCGGCCGACCGGGAGGACGGAGCGGACGAAGTGCCGCCGCTCGCCGACCTGCGTCACCGTGAGCAGCACGCACAGCGGCACCAGCGCCAGCAGCATGTAACCCACCATCCGCATGGTCTCGCCCGTGCCGCCGTAGCCGAACCCGGCCAGCGCGACGGCGGGCAGCACCTGGGCGAGCAGCTGTCCGATCACACCCACCATGGAGCGCCAGCCGGTGACCACCGAGCGCTCGTGATAGTTCGGGGTGAGCTCGGCCGCCCAGGCGTAGTAGGGAATGAGCAGCATGGACCAGCCGATCCACATCGCCATCATCCAGCCCGCCAGGTACCAGAGGCCGGCATCGGCCGGCGGCACGAACAGCCGGTAGAAGCACAGGGTCAGGATCGGCGCCGAGGCCAGCACCCAGGGGCGCCGCCGCCCCCAGCGGGACCGGGTCATGTCGCTCAGCCGTCCGATCAGCGGATCGATGAGCAGATCGAGGAGGCGCGTGACGAGGATCACGTTGGCCACCGCCGCCAGGTCGAGTTTCAGGTCGCTGGTGTAGTAGTTGGGCAGGAAGACGATGAGCGGCGTGACCGCCATCATGACCGGCAGATCGGCCAGGCCATAGAAGAAGATGGACCTGCGGCTAAGCCGCGGCTCCCCGCTGGCACCTCCCCCTCGTTGTGACATCTCGGCCCTCTCCTGCGGCTACTCTGCCGTCTGGCGCGGCCCGTGCCAAAGGGAATCGCGCTGACGCGTTGCGCGGTCCGCCCGGCCTGTTACAGTCCGCAGACACGGCAACGCCGCGCTTGGGACGCGGCGCGAAAACGAGGGAAGACCATGATCAAGACATTCGGCATGCTGCACAAACGCGACGACATCAGCCAGGACCAGTTCCACGCCCATTGGCGCGGACCGCACGCGGACCATGCGGTCAAGCTGGTGCCGGTGATGCGCCGCTACGTGCAGAACCACCGCTCGCCCAAGCCCTATCCGGACTTCGATCCGCCGTCCGACGGCTGCCCGGAAGTGTGGCTGGAGGACCTGGCGGCGGCGCACCGTCTCACCACCATGCCCGAATACATGACCGGCGCCTTCATCGACGAGCCGGCCTTCATGCGGGTGCGCTCCGACGGCGTGCTGGTCTACGAGAAGGTGGCGCTGGAAGGGCCGGAGATCGCCAGGGACGCCAAGCTGACCAAGGCGCTGTTCTTCCTCAAGCGCCGCCAGCCCATGTCGCGCCAGGCGTTCCTCGACTTCTGGCTGAACCGCGAGACGCCGCTGCTGGTGGGCGGCGCCCACGCGCTGCGCTGGGTCCGCTCGCCGGCGGTGCCCGAAGCCTACGAGGACGCCGAGCCGCTCTATGACGGCGTCGAGGAGATCTGGTGGGCCGACGAGGCAAGCTGGCGCAAGGACGCGGGCATTCCCGCCAACGGCGTCCAGCTCGACAAGTTCATCGACATGGATGCCACCACCGCCATGTTCGTCGACGAGAACCGGGTGGTGTGGGACGCCTGACGCCGCTCAGGCGCCCAGAATGTCCATCACCTTGCGCAGGCGCAGCCCGTGCCGGCGCTCTTCCCGTCCGTTGAGCCGCAGCAGCTTGGCCGCCTCGGGATCATCCAGGGAATCCGCCCAGACGTTGTAGAGCCTGTCGCCGTCGAACTCGGCGCCGATCAGCCCGTCGAGCACCTCGCGGGTGAGGGAGTCGAAGCCGAGGGCGTTGTGGTACGGGTTCTCGTCGGGCGACGGCACCTCGACCGGCTTGCCCGTCAGCCGGCGCAGGACGCGCCGCAGCCGGTGCGCGTGCGCCCGCTCCTCGCGGCCGTTCTTCAGCAGGATGTCCTTGGCCTCCTGGGGACCGGCCGCGCCGGCCAGGCCCTCGTACAGCGCCTCGCCGCTTGCCTCCAGGAACATCATGCCCGTCAGGTCGTCGATGCTCGGCCGCTCGACGGTCAGGAAATACGCATAGGCGGACATGCCGTCCGCAGGCATGGATTTCGGCAGTTGGGTCACGATTCGTCCTCCCGGAGCCGGTACGGCCCGCCGCCAGCCTAGCACCGCCAGGCCTGCCGGTTAAGGCTCCTGCGGCTCGGGCATCAGGCTGTAGAGCGCACCGGATACCTCCAGCGCCTCGATGTCGCCCTCGGCCAGGCCCGCCTCGCGCATCAGTTCCCGGTTGTGCTCGCCCAGGCCCGGCGGATCGCGGCGCAGCGAGGCGGGCGACGCGGAGAACTTCACCGGCGTGCGCATGGACCGGTATTCGCCCTCGTGCGGATGCTGCCGCCGCTCGAAGAAATCCACCCCCGCCAGATGCTCCTCGGTCTTCAGGTCCTCGATCCGGTTGACCCGCATCACCGGCACATCGGCGGCGGTCAGCATCTCCATCCACTCGTCGCTGGTGCGGTTGGCCGTCGCCTCGGACAGCATGCGGTAGAGCTCGCGGATGTTGCCGGCGATGCCCGACATGGAGCGGAAGCGAGGATCGTCGTCCGGCAGGTTGAAGCCGCCCAGCCGGAACACCGTCAGCCACTGCTCGCGCGAATACGGCATGATGCAGACATAGCCGTCCTTGGTGCGGTAGGGCCGGCGGTGGACGTTGATCACCCGGTGATAGCCGTACTCGCCCAGCGGCGGCTCCCAGGTGTGGCCGTTGAGGTGCTCGATGAGCAGGAACGACGTGAAGCTCTCCAGCATCGGCACCTCCACGAACTGGCCCTCGCCGGTGCGCTCGCGGTGGAACAGGGCGGCCAGCGTGGCGTAGGCGGCGTGCAGCCCGGTGGTCTTGTCGGCGGCGAGGGTGGGCAGGTAGCGCGGCTCCTCGCCGGGATCGATCATGGTGTTGAGGCTGACTGCACCCGAGGCCGCCTGCACCAGGTCGTCATAGGCCGGCCGCCCTCCGTAGGGTCCCTCGCCGCCGAAGCCGACCGCATGGACGTAGACGATGTCGGGCCTCGCCGCCTTCACCGCCTCGTAGCCGAAGCCGAGACGCTCGATCGCCTCCAGCCGGACGTTGTGCAGGAACACGTCGGCGGTCTTCACCAGCGCCATCAGCGCCTCGCGGGCGCCCTCCGCCTTCAGGTTGAGGCACAGCGACCGCTTGTTGCGGTTGCAGTTCATGAAGATCGGCCCGAAGCCCGGATGGGGCGAGTTGCCGGCCCAGCGGGTCATGTCGGACCGGGGCGATTCCACGCGGATCACGTCGGCGCCCAGGTCGCCCATGATCTGGCCCGCATAGGGCCCGAGCACCACCGTCGACATGTCGATCACCCGGATGCCGTCCAGCGGGCCGCGCTTCTGCTCTGTCATGGAAGTCCCCTTGTCGCTCATGCTCGACGCCGATAGTGCCGCGCCGCGGCCGGGGACGAAAGCGAAAGCCGGCTCAGCTTTCCGGCGGCGTCCAGTGGCGCACCCGGATCGGGTCGGTCTTGCCGTCCCAGGCCTTGTGCTGCTCCTCCCATTCCTTGAACGAGGCCCGCACCTGGGGATTGTCCTGGTAGAGCTCGACGAAGCAGCCGAACAGGTGGCGGGCGTCCATGTAGGCGACCCGGGCGGCCGAGAACAGCTCGGTCACCGTCTCGCAGCCGGCCGCCTGGAAGCGGCGCTTCTCCTCCTCGATGTCGGGCACCAGGATGGCGAAGTGGTGGAAGCCCTGTTCGCCCCGCTTGTACATGTCGCCGTAGCAGGACGGCTCGTCGTTGTGCACCTCGACGAGCTGGATGTGGGCCGGTCCCGCCTGGCCGAACGCATAGGAGACGTCGACGTCGCAGGGCTTGCCGCGATAGACCACGTCCTTCGACTTGTGGTGCGGCATCAGGTTGAACGGGCCGGCGCCCACGAGATCGACCCAGCGCATGCACGCCGCCTCGATGTCGTCGACCACATAGGCGTATTGCTGGATCGGATAGCGGACCAGGCTCATCGGAGTCTCCCCTCGGCGGCAGACACCACGCCGCCGCTCGGCCCCATGGTCGGGGGCCGGCGCCCGGTGGTCAAGCCCGTCCGGACAACGAAAAGGGGCGGCGGACCGCGCCGCCGCCCCTCGTCGCGTGCAACCGGGCTATTCCGCCGCCATGGACTGGTGCTGGCGGAGCCGCTCGTTGGTGTCGTTGGGGTGGATCCACTGGTCGGTGAGCACCGGGTCCGCCCGCAGATGGGCCGGAATCTTGTTCTCGCCGATCACGTGATCCATGTTCTGGTGGGCGTGATAGATGCGCGCCTCCTGGTAGCACAGCGGCACGCCCTTGAAGGCGTAGGAATCGACCGACTTCTGGATCCAGTCGCCGAACTGGGTGTCCTCGGTGATCACCACGTTGAACCACTCGATCTGCTGGCGCCACTCGGCGGGCACCGGGCCGTCGCCCCAGTCGGCCCCGAACCACCAGATCTCGTACTTGGTCTCGCGCAGGCTGACCGGCCAGAAGTTGAGCACCGGGAACAGCATCGGCCCCAGCGGCGACACCCAGTTGGGCTCGATGTGGTAGGACTGGGTGCAGGTGCGGCCGATCTCGCCCACCGTGTCGATCTGCGGCAGATGGGCGTTCTGGGCGACGTAGGACGAGCGGGTCCGCCCCTCGCGGCCCGGCGCCACCATCCGCGAATGGCCGCCCGTGTACAGCGTGTTGACGTTGCCTCGGTAGTCGAGGCTGAGGTCGGCCGTGGTCGGGTGGATCGACTTGACGTGGTAGACTTCCATGTTGGCTTCCATGGCGATCTTCCAGTTGCAGTGCAGGTCCCAGACATAGCGGTCGACCAGCCGCAGGTTCTCGAACTGGAACTCCTTCAGCTCGTCGTAGATCGGGCCGAGATAGTCCCGAAGCGAGGGCGCGTCCTCGTTGAAGTTGACGAAGATCAGCTTGCCGTAGCGCTCGGTGCGCACCGGGTAGAGGCTGCGGCACTCGAAGTCGAAGTCGATGAAGTCGCGCTTGTCGCGGATGCTCATCAGCGAGCCGTCATGGTCGTAGGTCCAGCCATGATAGCCGCAGGCCAGGCCGTGCGGCGCGCTGCCGAACTGCTCGGTCACGACGGGCGCGCCGCGGTGCCGGCAGGTGTTGTAGAACGCCCGCACCTCGCCGTCCTTGCCGTGGACGATGACCACCGGCTGGCGTGCCATGTCCCACAGCTTGTAGTCGCCCGGCTTCGGGATCTCGTCCAGGTGGGCGGCGAGCATCCACACCTTGCTCCAGTAGTGCTGGGTCTCCAGCTCGAAGAACTCGGGATCGTTGTAGCGTCCGGCGGGCAGGTCCGGGAATTTGGGGAACCCCGCCGGCGCGCCCTTGCGCTTGAACTCGAAGTCGATCTGTTGGCGGATCTCCTGGATCTGCTGTTCCGTCAGCATGTCACGGTCTCCTAGTTGAGCATTTTATGCACGCGTGCATCCTTGCACGATTCAACGGGTCAGCCAACCGCGGCCGGCGTCAGCCGGAGCGGCAGGGTTTCCGGGCCCCGCAGGGCGAAACTCGGATGGTAATGGATGTCGCCGGCCGGCACGGCCAGCTCGAAGGCGGCGAAACGGTCGAGGAAGGCGCGGAAGCTGGCCAGCATCTCGGCCCGCGCCAGCTGCGAGCCGACGCAGTGGTGGATGCCCGAGCCGAAGGCGATGTGCGCGCCGTTGTTCCGCCGGTCCAGGTCGAACGCCTCGGCGTGCTCGAACTTGGCGTCGTCCCGGTTGCCGGCGGCGTAGCGGATCATCACGGTGGCGCCCGCGGGCAGGCGCACGCCGCCCAGCTCGGTGTCCTCGGTGACGTAGCGGAACAGGCCCTGCACCGGCGATTCCGTGCGCAGCACCTCCTCGACGAACTTGGGCAGCAGGTCGCGGTTCTGCCGCAGGCGGGCCTGCAGGTCGGCGTCCTCGGCCATGAGCAGGATGCCGTTGGCGATGCCGTTGGTGGTGGTCTCGTTGCCCGCCACCAGGATCTGCTCGACGATGGACAGCACCTCTTTGTCGGTCAGCGGGCGCTCGCCGTCGTAGCTGGCCTGCACCAGGTCGCTCATGATGTCGTCGCGCGGCTCGGCGCGGCGCTCGTGCATGCGGGCGATCATGTAGTGCTGCATCTCCACCACCTTTTCGGCGGCGTCGATCAGCACCGCGTCGGGCACCGGCATGCCGAGGCCGGCGACCCAGGCGTCCGACCATTCCTTGAACTTCTGGAAATGCTCGCGCGGCACGCCGAGCTGGTCGGCGATCACGTACATGGGCACCGGCACCGCGAAGTCGGCCACGGCGTCGCATTCGCCCTTGGCGGCGAACTTGCCGATCAGGTCCTCGACCACCTCGGCGATGTAGGCTTCCATCTTGCGGATGCGGCCCGCCCGGAAGGCGTCGTTCACCAGGCCGCGATAGACGGTGTGGCCGGGCGGGTCGTTGTTGACGATGGTGGGGATGAAGCGGCCGTAGCCCTTCTCGCTGACGATGCGCTCGGCTTCCTCGCAGTAGAGGCCGGCGCGCCTGCCCTTGGGGGCCAGGTTGGAGAAGACCTTCGGGTTCCGCATCACTTCCATCAGCAGGTCGTAGGAGGTGACGATGTACATGCCGGTGTCGGGCATCAGGTGCACCGGGGCGTCGTGGCGCAGCGTCCGGTAATACGCGAACGGGCACTGCTGAACCGCCGGATTCATCAGGCTCAACTGCTCTGGCTTGTTCATGATCGACGCTCCCCGTCTCGATGACGTGGAGTTTGGGTGCGGGGCCCTGTAACGTCTACCTCTCAGATTCGATAGGTGGGGGAGAGATCGGCCTGGGAATGGCGCTCAACGACGTGGAGTCATGCCTCGACGCGCTCGAGGCCGCGGGCCGTGTGACCGACGGCGTGGCACTGCTGCGCCGGATCGGCGAGTTGATCGGCCTGCCGCTGGTCGCCGCCCTCGACGACATCTCGACCACCGTGCCGCTGACCGACGAGGAAGGCAACCGTCTGGCGGAACTGTTCGGCTGGGAGAGCGCCGCCATCGACGAGTGGGTCGACCAGAACTTCACCCTGATCAGCCCGACCACCCACGCCTGCCGCTTCCACCACCTGCCGTTCTTCTGGCAGGAGGGCGGCTCGTGGTTCCAGGAGGGGGCGCTGGAGCCGATCCAGCGCAAGGTGCTGGAATGGAACGTCGCCCAGGGCGTGCACGGCGCCGTGGTGGTGCCGACCCATCTTTCGCGGGGCAGGGTCGGCTCGGTCTCCTGGCTCAACCGCGACCCCGAGCTCGACGTGGAGCCGATCTGGCGGGCGCACCGCCGCGCCCTGCTGGTGGCGTCGCTGGAGTTCATGCGGCTGGCCGACGAGGCGCGGGGCATCCAGCCGCCGGAGACGGCGTTCATCTACCTCACCAGCCGGGAGATCGAGTGCCTCACCTGGGCCGGCCGGGGCAAGACCGACCAGGAGACCGGCACCATCCTCGGCATCTCCCCGTCGACCGCCCGCTTCCACATCGAGAACGCCGCCCAGAAGCTGAACGCCGTCACCCGCACCCAGGCCGTCGCCAAGGCGGCCCAGCTGGGGATCATCGGGCCGATCTTCTGAAGCGCACTTCTACACTGACATCGCCAGGCAAAAGTGCGGACCATGCATGGCGAGCATCCTGATGCGCGGCCCCGAAGGCCGAACGCGATGCCACCGGGAAGCGGGCCAGCTCCTACCCCTTCACCGTCATTGCAAGCCCCCGAAGCGAGCACGGCAATCCCGGCGGCCGAAGGCCGAACGGCAGCCCCTGGACTGCTTCGCTCCGCTCGCAAGGACGAGGTGGAGAAGCCGGGCACGACCGTCTCCGCCGCACGCAGCGAGCGGCGGAAATGGGAAACCTCAGGTGCCCGAGGCGAACTTCCACAAATTGTCGGCGCCGGCGCGGGCGACCTGGCGGCCGAGCTCGGCCTGCCAGTAGGGCTCGCCGCCGAACTCGTCGCGCCACGTCCACAGCCGGCGGGTGAACTGGTGCAGGGCATATTCGTGGGTGAAGCCGATGGCGCCGTGGGCCTGGTGCGCCAGTTCGGCGGCGACGCCCGCCGCCTCGCCGACCCGGGCCTTGGCGACCGCGATCGCCACCGCGCCGTCGCCCTCCTCCTCGGCCTCGATGGCCGCGTCCGCCGCGGCCGACGCCGCCGCCACCTGCCCCGCCATGGCCGCCAGCGACTGCTGGATGGCCTGGAACTTGGAGAGCGGGCGGCCGAACTGCTTGCGGTCCTGCACGTACTGGACGGTCATGGCGAGGATGCCCTCGAGGGCGCCGGCCATCTGCACCGAGCGCACCAGCGCGCCCAGCCGCTGCAGCCGGTCGGGGTCGACGGCGCCGCCCACCGGGGCGGCCCTGGCGCCATCGAACACGACGGTGTCGCGGGGTTCGCCCGAGATGCCCTTGCCCGCCTCGATGCGCACGTCCTTGGGCTCGACCACCGCCAGGCCCTGGGGCGTGGCGACGATGATCGCCGCCGCGGTCCGCGCGAACGGCACGCCCGTCGCGGTGCCGCTCAACACCCCGTCGCGGCAATCGATGCGATCGACCGGGCGGACCGGCGCGATGGCCAGCGGCCCGGCCGGCACGTCGGCGCCCGCCTCGGCCAGCAGCACGCCGGCGATCAGCGTCTCGGCCAGCGGCAGCGGCGCGGCATAGCGACCCGACGTCTTCAGGAAGTAAAGGCCGTCGCCCAGCGTACCGCCGGCGCCGCCCCGCTCCTCGGGCACCGCCGCCTGGGTGAGCCCCGATTCCTCAAGGGTCTGCCACAGCGCGGCGGGCCATTCGCCCTTCTCGGCCTTGTCCACCAGCACCTGGTCGCAGATGTCGCGGAAGATGCGGTCCGCGGTGTCGAGGATGAGTGTGCGCATGTCGTTCATCGCAGTCCAAGCCCCCGTGCGATCATGCCGCGCAGGATCTCGCGCGTGCCGCCCTGAATGGTGAGCGACGGGGCAAGCAGCGTGGCCTTGGCCAGCATCGCCTCGTAGCCGCTGTTGCCGCCGGCGCCGGTCTCCGGCGGCCGGATCAGCCGCGCCGTCTCCGGCACGTCCTTGCAGTAGTTGGTGCCCAGGTCCTTGACCAGCGCCGCCTCGGTGACGGGCATCTTGCCGTCCGCCAGCATGCCGGCCACCGACACGGACATGCCGCGCAGGGTGGTCAGATGGGCGGTCAGCCGGCCGATCGCCCGCGCCTCCACCTCGCTGGGGTTGTCGCCCACGGCGCGGACCAGCTCCACCAGGGTCTGGAAGGTGCTGAGGATGCGCTCCGGCCCGCTGCGCTCGTAGGCCAGCTCGCTCATCACCTGCGCCCAGCCCTGGCCGATCTCGCCGACGACGTTCTCGTCGGGCACGAAATAATCGGTGAAGACTTCCTGGTTGAAGTGATGCTCGCCGGCCAGGTTGTAGACCGGCCGCACCTCGACGCCCGGCGCGTGCAGGTCGACGATCATCTGGCTGAAGCCTTCGTGGCGGTTCTCCGGATTGACCGGCGAGGTGCGCACCAGGGCGATCATGTAGTGGCAGATGTGGGCGAGCGAGGTCCACAGCTTAGTGCCGTTCAGCCGCCAGCCGCCGTCCACCCTGGTGGCCGAGCAGCGCGCCGAGGCGAGGTCGGAGCCGCTGTCGGGCTCGGACATGCCGATGCAGAAATAGCTCTCGCCGCGCACGATCGGCGGCAGGAAGCGCTCGCGCTGCTCCTCGGTGCCGTATTTCAGCAGCAGCGGCCCGCTCTGGCGGTCGGCGACCCAGTGGGCGCCGACCGGCGCGCCCGCCGCCAGCACTTCCTCGACGATGACGAAGCGGTCGAGGAAGGTCAGCTCGCGGCCGCCGTACTTCTTGGGCCAGGTGACGCCCAGATAGCCCGCGGCGCCCAGCCGCTTGGAGAATTCGATGTCGTAGCGGGCCATGGCTTCCTGGCCGCGCTGGAAGCCGCCGGCCGCGTAGTCCTTTTCCAGGAAGTCGCGCACCTCGGCGCGGAGCGCTTCCTGCTCTGGACCCAGCTTGCGGGGCGGGTAGGTCAGTGCTGTCGTCATGATGCTCCCCTGGCGGGCCGGTCGGTGGAAACCGCCCTGGTACGCGGGCGGACCGGTCGCGGATTGGTGGCGTGCAACTTAGTGCGGTTCGCGCCCCACCTGCAAGGCTGCACAATCCCTAGCGGGCGGCGAAGATCACGTAGCCCGGCTCGCGGCGCTCGACGGTCCATCGGTCGGCGGAGAAGGCCTCCGCCAGTTCCGGCTCCACATAGACCGCGAGGACCGGCTGGCCGTCCCGCGCCGCCCTGTCGGCCAGGGTCGCGGCGACGCGCGCCATCAGGTCGCGCCCGAACGGGTTGTAGAAGTAGCAGACCAGCGGCCCGTCCGGCGGCGCGAACGTGCCGGCGTCGGTGTGCACGGACTCAAGGTCGAAGCAGCGCTGGCCGTCGCCCCGGTAGCGGGCGATGTTGGCGCGGCAGATCTCGTGCAGCTGACGGCTGAACTCTACGCCGACGATACGGCGGAACGGAAAGTCGGACGCCACCAGCAGCACCCGTCCCTTGCCGGAGCCGTAGTCGATGAAGCTGTAGCGCTCGAAGTCGATCCCCAGCGAGCCGATCACCGAGCGGATCACCTCGACGCTCGTGGCCTGGTAGCGGTGGGCGAAGCGGGCGGCCTCGGCGTCCTCGCGCAGTTCGCTGACCTCGACCGGCCGCGCCGTGTCGACGCCGTATCTCTCGTCGAAATCCGCGTCCCTGGTCCAGTTGACGCCGCGCAGGCCCACGAGCCGCATGGCGGCGTACCAAAGATTGTAGAGGACGAGCCAGGCGAAGCGCAGCGGCCCGTGCCGCTTCCAGGCTACCGTCAGCCGGTGCACGCTCATCCCCCCTCACCCATCGACGTCGCCCCGCGCCGCAGCCAGCGCTTCACCGCCCGTTTCACGCCGAGCCGCTCGAGCAGCGCGCCAGCGGCCGCGCCGGCGCCCTCGACGGCGAGGCGCGCACGGACCAGCGCCGTGTTGGCAAGGGTGGGCCGCAACAGGTAGATGTCGGCACACTGGACCTGCTCCGTGGCGAACAGCGCCTTGTGAGGGCCTTCGCCCTCGGTGAAGTCGAACCAGCGGAAGCCGCCGTCGGCGAACAGCACCCTGAGCGCCAGAAGCTGCAGCACCGTGCCCGGCGACAGCGGCGCGGCTGCCGGATCGAACCCCACATAGGCGTAGAGCAGCGCATCCGCCTCCGCCGGGCAGAAGATGTAGGCGACGGGCCTGCCGTGGAGGAACAGCAGGAAGCCCCAGGCGCGCCCCGCCTCGCCCAGCCGCCGCATTTCGGCGACGAAGCGGGCGTCGTCCGGCAGGCCGGCGTCGAGCAGCCGCTCCTGGTAGGTGCGCGCCGAGAGTTCACGCGCCACGGCGTGGAATTCGGCCAACTCGTCGGCCGTGCGGTAGACCCGCATGTCGGCCGGCCCGCCCGCCTCGGCCTCGAACCTGCGCAGCTTGCGCAGCAGGGTGGAGCGGGTCTTGCCGGAGAAGCGCGCCATGTAGGCCTCCAGGCCGAGATGCAGATCGACCAGCTGCCTTCCGTAGACCTGCGGCACGTAGCGCAGCCAGCCCTGCCAGCGGGAGAGCCCGGTTGCCACGTCGGTCACCGGCTGGGAGCGGAGCAGGCAGCCGTCGCAGCCCGGCGGCAGCGGCGCAGCCGGCAGCGGCGGCAGCCCGCCGCGACGCGACATGAAATAGCTGTCGCAGACCAGCAGCGACAGGACCGCGCGGCCCAGCTTCATGTCGCCGATGCGGAACGGCAGGGCGACGCGCTGCAGCGACCAGTCCGCGCCCACCGCCTGCCCGGGCTCACTGATAGAGCCGGCTGACCATCTGCTCCACCATGCGCGCGCCGGTGCGCACGGCGTTGGAACGGATCGGCAGGGCCGGCGCGTCGGTTTCGGTGAGGCTGAGCCCGTCGAACCCGACGGTGCGCACACCCTTCTCGGCCATCTCCGACAGCAGGCGGCAAAGCTGGCCGAAGCGGTTGACGATCACCGGGTCGGGCCGGGTGCGCGACGGGTTCATCAGCTCGAATCCGTGCGAGACGAGGACTGCGGTCTGGCGGCCCGCTACCCGCGCCGTCTTGAGGACCGCCGACGTCTCGGCGAAGGAGCAGGCGCAGAGCTGCAGCGGCCGGACATGGTAGGGCCGGTCGTAGAAGTGGGTCACCGGCACTTCCCAGACGCCTTCGGCCCTGACAGGCGCCTCCAGCGGCTGGTCGAAGTCGAGCGCGCAGTCGCCGCCCTGATGGGCGAGGTTGTAGCTGGTGTCGTAGGTGAGGCCGCAGCGGGCCAGCGCCCGCAGGGTGGCGCGGTCGGCGCCGTAGTTGCCGGCGCGGAAGGCGGTGACGCCGTCGACGCCGCAACGGGCCAGCGCTCGCAGGCCGAGGTCGATCATGCCGGCCTGGTCGTCCTCGCCGAACACGCACATGTTGCGGCCGTGGCGGGTGCCGAAGGGATGGTCCGGCCAGGCGCTCAGCCACTCCGGATGGATGTGGAGTTGCACCTCGTGGCCGGCGCCGCGCACCATGTCCACCGTGCGCGCCAGCAGGTCGTCGCCCAGCACCGCCGCGTGCAGCGCCTCGATGAAGAACACTGCCTTCAGCCGGTGCGCGTTCAGCACCTCGATCTGGTAGCCGATCCCGTGGGCACCCTGGCGGTGCCTGCCGAGCACGCACCGGGCGTAGTTGTCGCGCGCGATGTCCCTGACAGACGTGACGGGCCAGAATTCCGTGTCCACGGTGATGAGCACATCGAGCATGCCGCGCTCCCCTGACCGGCGAAGCTGATTGTAAGGGCGCCGGGCCGGTCATTATAGTGCAGCGGGAGACGAGAAACAGGGGGAGGAAAATGGACAACGTGAATCTCAGCGTCCTGGGCACGGTTCTGGGCGCGGCCTTCATCATGGTGGCCGTCGGCATCACCTACGCCTACCGGCGGATCATTCCCTACATGAAGGAGCCGGAGGCGCAGCCCTACCAGCCGCCGGCAGCACTGATCCCGATCTTCGGCAACTTCATGAAGGGCGCCTATGCCTGCTACGTCGTCGGCATCGTGCTGATCGTCGCCGCCAACGTCTTCGGGCCGGGCATTCCCGTCCGCCGGACGTTGCCCCAGGTGCAGGTCAGCCTCTACTACGCCGCGGCGCTGGGGCTGCTGCTGGTGATCCTGACCTACAACGTGCTGCACAACCGGGTCCGCGCGACCATCGAGAACTTCGGCAACGAGGACAAGAAGGCCGACCGCATCGCCCGGGTCCACGCCAACTTCACCGAATACGTGCCCACCGGCCTCGCGCTGCTGATCACCCTGGAATGGTCCGGCGCCCCGTCGG
>WGNW01000058.1 GCA_016124315.1 Alphaproteobacteria bacterium | reverse complement strand
GATGCCCGGCGTCTTCATGTCGATCAGCAGGAAGGTGATGCCCTGCTGCTTCTTGCCCGTGTTGTCGGTGCGCACCAGGCAGAAAATCCAGTCGGCGTGATGGGCGTGGGTGGTCCAGATCTTGCTGCCGTTCACCACATAGTGATCGCCGTCGCGCACCGCCCGGCACTTCAGGTTGGCCAGGTCCGAGCCGGCGCCCGGCTCCGAGTAGCCCTGGCACCAGTAGTGCTCGCCGGTGAGGATCTTCGGCAGGAAATAGTCCTTCTGCGCCTGGGTGCCGAAGGTGAAGATCACCGGGCCCACGTAGCGGATGCCCATGGGGATGATGCCCGGCGCGCCGGCCAGGGCGCATTCCTGCTGGAAGATGTAGCGCTGGGTCGACGACCAGCCCGGGCCGCCATATTCCTCGGGCCAGAAATAGGCCAGCCAGCCCTTCTCATAGAGCTTGCGCTGCCACTTCTCGGCGATGTCCTTCTCGACGAACACCGTGGTGGTCAGGTCGGTGGCGCGCTTGATCTCGGGCGTCAGGTTCTCCTTGAGGAACGCGCGGACTTCCTGCTGGAACGCCAGATCCTCACCCGTGTAGTTCAGGTCCATGAGCCGGTTCTCTTGTTTGAAAGCGGGATTCGGCGGGCACTATAGGCAGCGCCCGCCGGGATTCAAACAGTCTTAACGATCAGCGCGTCCGGCGCGCCGCTACTGGCCGAGCAGCCGCTCGGCGAGCTGCTGGAAGCGGGGCGCCAGAGGATACATGTGCTTGTATTGCAGGATCTGCTTGCCTACCAGCTTCAGCCGCGCCTCGAAGGTCAGGTTGCTGAAGGGCTCGATCAGCGGGGTGTTGAACGGAGTCCGGTCGCCGCGCTGGAACTCCAGCGCCATGCTCAACCGCGGATGGGGCGCGAAGCGGCTGCTGGCGCCGCCCCAGTGCAGCACCGCCTGGTTCCAGCAGAAAAAGTCGCCCGGCTTGCCCGGCAGCGCCCGGATCGAGGCGAGGTCGATCTTCCACGTCTTCTCGTCCTCGGTGTTGTAGACCGGGTCGCGGTTGGCCGGCAGGATGTACATGCAGCTGTTCTGCGGCGTCGCCTCCATCAGCGGCGCCCACACGGTCAGCGACACCGGCGTACCGTCGGCGGCCAGCGCCTGGCGGCCCTTGTCGCGGTGCGGCCGCCAGCCGGCCTCATTGGCCGCCGGATCCACGTGCCACGTCCAGAAATCCGGCAGCACCTTGTAGCCGTCACCCAGGAAGTACCGGAGCATCGGGTCGAGCGCATAGAAGCACTGCCACGTCTCGTCGAACAGGAAGATGAAGGCCGGCGGGATATCGAGGCGCTTGCAGGTCAGCACCGCCTCGGCCAGCAGCGGCACGAAGCGGACGAAGGTGTCGTTGCGGTCCTGGAAGTAGCCTTCCTCGCGCATCCGCGCGCCATAGAGGCGCCGCGTCTCCGAGGGCAGCCGGCCCGCGTCCCGATCCCATGCGGCGAGCCGCTCGTTGACGGTGAGGTTCGGGAAGTTGGCCTTCCAGTAGGCCGGCCGGGTCATCTCCTCGACCCGCGACTCCACGGAAACCGTTTCGATCAAGCTCATGCCGGCAGGCCTCCCAGGGGCACAGTCCACCGTCCGGAACGCGCGCGGCACAAAGGCTGCGCCGCCCCCGCGCAGGACGCCGGCAGTATAGGAGCCCGTGGGCCGTTCCAGCAACAGAACGTTGCGCACCGCTGCTCCATGCGGGCTGGACCCGCCAGCCACCAGGGCTATCATCCGACCGGTGGCGAAAAACGGGGAGAATGCACATGCCAACCATTCTGGTGACGGGTGCCAATCGCGGTCTGGGTCTGGAGTTTGTCCGACAGTTCGGCGCCGACGGATGGCGCGTGCACGCGTGCTGCCGCGACCCGCAGCAGGCGGCCGAGCTGGGCCGCATGGCCCGCTCCCTGCCGGATGTCCGGGTGCACCGGCTCTCCGTCTCGGACGGCACCTCCGTTGCGGACCTGGCAGCAGACCTGGCGGGCGAGCCCATCGACATCCTGCTGAACAACGCCGGCACCTACGGGCTGAGGGGCTTCGCCGAAGGCGGCATGGCCGACCAGAGCTTCGGCAGCATGGACTACGCTGCCTGGGAGCACGCCTTCGCCGTCAACACCATGGCGCCGCTCCGGATGATGGAAGCGCTGGTCGACAACGTGGCGGCCTCGGCGCAGAAGAAGATGTTCGTGATCTCCAGCTCCATGGGATCCATCGGCCAGCCGCCCGGCGGTCACCTCGCCTATGGTTCGACCAAGGCGGCGGTCAATTTCGTGGCGTCGACGCTGGCGCAGGATCTGCGGAGCCGAGGCATCACCGTCATGTCGCTGCATCCCGGCTGGGTGCAGACCGACATGGGCGGCAGCATGGCGTCGCTCAAGCCAACCCAGAGCGTCGCAGGCCTCAAGCAGGTGATGGAAGCGGCGTCGCTCGCGACCAGCGGCCGGTTCGTCGACTACAACGGGCGGCAGGTCGCCTGGTAGGACGGCCTCAGAACATCCCCATGGCGCCGCGGGCCTTCTTCTCGGGCTCGCCGGTGATCAGCACCTCGATCTGGTCGCCGTCGACGCGCAGCTGGTAGGTCTTGATCGGCGCCCAGGCGGGCGGGCCGAAGCTGCCGTCGACCAGGCTGAAGCGCGCGCCGTGCAGCGGGCACATGATGTGGTTTCCGCGCACGCGGCCGCCTTCCAGCTTGGCGTCGGCGTGGGAGCACATGTTCTCCACGGCATAGTAGTCGTCGCTCTTGGTGCGGGCGACGAGCACGTCATGGCCCTCGACCATGAAGGCCTTGCACTTGCCCTGTTCGATATCTGTCGTCTTCGCGACGGGGAAATAGGTCCCTTCGGACATCAATACTCTCCGGAAACGGTCAGGCGGTTCACATAGCCGCTGTTACGCCGCATGGCAAGACGCCCATGCACTTGCGTATCAGGATGCGGTACGCCGTCTCTCCGTTGCAAGAGCCTTGCTGGCGAAAAGTCCGGCGACGGCGGAGCGGGCCGCACGCAGGCGCTCCGCCCTTTCCGGCCACCAGAGCCGCTCGACCGCCCGTCCAATTCTGCTAAGGTCGGCGCACGGAACAATCATGGGACAAGGGGAGACCTCATGCTGCTCGAGAACAAGATCGCGATCGTCACCGGCGGAGGCAGCGGCATCGGCCGCGCCGCAGCCATCGCCATCGCCCGGGAGGGCGCCACCGTGGTGATCGGCAACCGCTCGGTGGACAAGGGCGAGGATGCCTGCCACGAGATCGCGAAGGCAGGCGGCAAGGCGGTGTTCCACCGCACCGACTGCTCCCGGTCCGAGGACTGCGAGGGCCTCGTCGCCCGCACCGAGAAGGAGTTCGGCCGCCTCGATCTGGCGTTCAACAACGCCGGCATGTTCCACGAGACCCTGCAGCCCATCCATTCCATGACGCTGGACGAGTTCAACCGCGGCGTCGACCTCAACTTCAAGGGCACGTTCTACTGCATGAAGTACGAACTGGCGGCCATGCTGCGGGCCGGCGGCGGCGCCATCTGCAACAACGCTTCCATCTACGGCGTCAAGGCGCTGGCGGGCCTCAACTGGTACACGGCGGCCAAGCACGGCATCATGGGGCTGACCAAGTGCGCCGGCCTCGAATACGCCGAGCAGAACATCCGAGTGAACGTGATCTGCCCCGGCAACACCAAGACGCCGCCGATGGACGCCGCCACCGGCGGCAACGACGACGTGTTCGCCGCCGGCGTGCCCATGAAGCGCCTCGCCTCGCCGGAAGAGGTCTCCGACGGCGTGGTGTTCCTGCTGTCCGACAAGTCCAGCTACATGACCGGCGCCGCGCTCCATGTGGACGGCGGCATGATCGGCGCCTGATCCGTCCGTCTTTCCTGGGGAGGAAACCAACCGTGAGCTTCGTCACGCCCTTCCGGGTGGATGTCCCGGAATACGAACTGGACCGCGTCAGGCGGCGCATCCGGGAATATGAATGGTTCGAGGAGCCGGTGGACGCCGGCTGGAAATACGGCTGCAACGGCGCCTATCTCCGCGAACTGTGCGACTACTGGCTGCACGAGTATGACTGGCGCGCGGCCGAACAAGGGCTCAACGCGTATCCCCAGTACATGGCGACGGTCGACGGCATCGACGTCCACTTCGTCCACGAGCGGGGCTCAAACCCGGACAACCGGCCGATCATCCTGCTGCACGGCTGGCCTGGCTCCTATTTCGAGTTGCTGCACCTCACCGGCCCCCTCGCCCATCCGGAGCGCTTCGGCGGCAGGGCCGAGGACGGACGCGACGTGATCGTGCCCTCGCTGATCGGCTACGGCTTCTCCGGCCCGCCGCCCAAGCCTATCGGCCCGCGCGCCCAGGCGGTGTTCATGAACGGGCTGATGACCGGCGTGCTGGGCTATGACAGCTACGTCGTCCAGGGCGGCGACTGGGGCGCGCTGATCGCCGCGTGGCTGGGCTTCGATTTCGGCGCCGCCAAGGGCGGGCCGGTGCACGCCATCCACATGAACCTGGTGGGCGTGCGCCCCGGCGGCACCGCGCTGGCGCCGGAAACCGACGAGGAAAAGGCCTGGGCGGCCCGCGCGGCGGCCCGCATGGCGGTGGAGACCGGTTATTTCATGGTCCAGGGCACCAAGCCCCAGTCCCTGTCCTACGCCATGATGGACAGCCCGGTGGGCGTCGCCGCCTGGCTGACGGAGAAGTTCCACACCTGGTCCGACCTCTCGAACAAGGGCGAGGAAGGCGGCGACATCGAGACCGTCTATACCAAGGACCAGCTGCTCACCAACATCATGCTCTACGTGGTGACGCGGCGGTTCAACACCGCGGCGTGGCAGTATTACGGCGTCGGCACGGAGAAGGGCTTCGCCTTCCCGCCCGGCGAGCGCTGCGAGGTGCCGACGGGGATCGCCTCCTATCCAAGGGAGATCGCGCCGGTCCCGCCCCGCTCCTACGCCGAGAAGGCCTACAACGTGGTTCACTGGAAGGAGCAGCCCAGGGGCGGCCATTTCGCCGCCTTCGAGCAGCCGGAGATCTTCCTGGAAGACCTGCGGGAATTTCTCACCAACTGGGGATAAAGAACTGAAGATGAAACCATTCTCGGTCGACATCCCCCAGCATCGGATCGACCGTATCCTGTCCCGCGTGCGGTCCTATGAGTGGTTCGAGGAGCCGGACGACGCCGGCTGGCAGTACGGCGCCAACGGCACCTTCATGCGCGAGCTGTGCGCCTACTGGCTCGACGGCTTCGACTGGCGCAAGGCCGAGGCCGGCCTCAACCGCTTCCCCCAGTTCACGGCCGAGGTGGACGGGATCGACCTGCATTTCGTCTACGAAAAAGGATCAGGGTCAGCGTCCATCCCCTTGATCCTGCTGCACGGCTGGCCCGGCTCCTACTTCGAGTTCCTGGAGTGCGTCGAGCGCCTCGCCCACCCTGAACGGTTCGGCGGAAGCGCCGAGGACGGCTGCGACGTGGTGGTGCCGTCGCTGGTCGGCTACGGCTATTCGGGCAAGCCGCCCTCGCCCGTCGACCCGCGCGACCAGGCCCGCTTCATGGACGGCCTGATGACCCGGGTGCTGGGCTACGAGTCCTACGTCGCCCAGGGCGGCGACTGGGGCGCCTCCATCGCGCCCTGGATGGGCTACGACCACGGCGCCGACAAGGGCGGCGCCTGCCGGGCCATCCACATGAACATGTTCGGCCTCAGGCCGGGCGGCAGCTTCCCCAACATCTTCGGCGTCGGCGTCGCGCGGCTGGAAACCGACGAGGAAAAGGCGTGGGCGCGCGAGGCGGCGCGGCGCGGCGAGGGCCGGTTCGGCTACATGGTGCTGCAGTCCACCAAGCCCCAGTCCCTCTCCTACGCCATGATGGACAGCCCGGTCGGCGTCGCCGCCTGGATCGGCGAGAAGATGCAGGCCTGGGCCGAGCGCGCGGACGGCCGCGAGGCGCCCGTCTTCTCCCTCGAGCAGATCCTCACCAACATCATGATCTACCTGACCAGCCGCACCTTCAACACCGCCGCCTGGCAGTACCGCGCGGTGCGCGACAGCGGCAATTCGGTGCTGCCCCCAGGCGAGCGGATCATGGTGCCCACGGGCTTCGCCGACTATCCCCGCGAACTCTCGCCGCTGCCGCCGGCGAGCTACCTGGAAAAGGCCTACGGCAACGTGGTCCACCGGACCGAGCTGCCCCGAGGCGGCCATTTCGCCGCGCTGGAGCAGCCGGAACTGTTCGTCGACGACGTGGCTGCCTTCCTGTCGAAGGTCCGGTAGACCGCTTGCCTGAAAAGCAACTTAGCCCACTTTCTTTAGCTTCTCCCGGAACATGCGTCCCTTCTCGGCATAGGCACGGCCCGACAGCTCAAGCAGCTTGATGTCGTCGTCCGTCAGTTCGCGGACGATCTTGCCCGGCGCGCCCAGCACCAGCACGCCATCGGGGATTTCCTTGTTGTTGCCGATCAGCGTATGGGCGCCGATCAGCGTGTTCCTGCCGATCTTCGCGCCGTCCAGGATGGTGGAGCCGATGCCAACCAGCGTGTTGTCGCCGATCACGCAGCCATGGACCATGGCCTGATGGCCGACGGTGACGTTGCGGCCGATGGTGCAGGCGAAGCGGGGATCGACATGGACCACCGCGCCGTCCTGGATATTCGTGTCCTCGCCTACGGTGATCACGTTGTCGTCGCCCCGGAGCGTGGCGTTGAACCAGATATTGGCACCCTTCTTCAGGATCACCCGGCCCATCACGTCGGCGCTGGGCGCGACCCACACGTCGTCGCTTTCCAGAACCGGCCTGTGGTCTCCGATGGCGTAGAGCGGCATGTCGCGTCCCCTGTTCGATTCGTCCGGGATGCAGCCTAAGCCCTCTCGCCCCGCTTTGGCCAATTCCTGCTGGCGCGCGGCACAAGGCTTCTTGCATAGTGCGCCGACCACGCAGCCGAACACGGGGAGAATGACATGGCGGGAGTGCTGGACGGCGTTCGGGTTCTGGATTTTGGGCGCTACATCGCCGGCCCGTTCTGCGCCACCCTGCTCGGCTATCTGGGCGCCGAGGTGATCCGCGTCGAGAAGCTGGCCGGCGGCGAGGATCGCTATGTCTATCCGCTGTCCTGGAGGGAGGACGGCTCCGAGGGCGAAGGCAGCATCTTCATGCAGGTCGGCGTCAACAAGAAGTCCATGACCCTCAACCCCGCCAAGCCGGAAGGCCGCGAGATCGTCAGGAAGCTGGTCGCCACCGCCGACGTGGTGGTCGCCAACCTGCCGGCGCCGGCCATGAAGAGCCTGGGGCTGGACTACGACTCCCTGGTCCAGATCAAGCCCGACATCATCCTCGCCAACATCTCGACCTTCGGCCCCACCGGCCCCTACGCCAACAGGGGCGGCTTCGACGGCATCGGCCAGGTGATGTCGGGCGCCGCGTGGTTCACCGGCACGCTGGGCAACCCGGTGAAGTCCAACGCCCCGTGGGTCGACTTCGGCACCGCGCTGTCGACCGCCTTCGGCACCTTGGCGGCGATCATGCACCACCGGGCGACGGGCGAGGGCCAGGAGGTGGGCGGCGCCCTGCTGCGCACCGGCATGATGCTGATGAACGGCCTGCTGATGGAGCAGGCGGTGCTCGACATCAACCGCCAGCCGTCGGCCAACCGGGTGCAGACCTCGGCCCCCTCCGACATTTTCAAGACCATGGACGGGCACATCCTCACCCACACGGTCGGCGACGCCCTGTTCGCGCGCTGGGCACGGATGATGGGCGAGGAGGAAAAGTGGGTGAACGATCCCCGCTTCCGCTCCGACCAGCTGCGCGGCGACCACGGCACGGTCATCGGCACCCGCATGGCCGAATGGTGCGCCGAGCGCACCACCGACGAGGCCATCGCCGCCTGCGAGGAGTTCGGCGTGCCCGCCGGTCCGGTGCTGACGCCCCGGCAGGCGCTGGAGGATCCCCAGGTAAAGGCCATGGGCGACCTGTTCCCCATGCAGCCGCCCGGCACCGAGTTGACGGCGCCGGTGGCCGGGCCGCCCTTCCACCTGTCGAAGACGCCGGGCCTCATGGCGACGCCCGCGCCGGCGCTCGGCGCGCACACCGACGAGATCATGGCGGAACTGGGCTATTCGGCGGACGAGATCGCTGAACTGCGCGCCAAGCGGATCGTCTAGATCCCGTTCCAGAACCGGCACTTGGGAGCATGCCTTCAGCAGGCACCTGATTACCTGACAGGTAATTGACCCCCTATAGTTGCGAGAGCAATCCTAAATTGCGCGGTTCATCAGCGTAAATTCTGCACAATTGTGTCCAAATATGGAGGGACGAATGTCTCGCACCAAACTGTCGATGAAGGGTTCGGCGGCATTTGCCGCTGCGCTGATATTGCCGATGTCTTTTGCGGTTACCGCGCCGGCACAGGCCGCGACGACCTATTGCGCGGTGAAGGCGATCAAGGTCACCAACAATTTCGGCAAGGTGCTGCACCGCCCCACCATCCAGGGGCCGAACATCAATGACACGAAGCTCTATCCCCAGGGCGGTGGCGAAAGGGGAATCGCCGAAAACGGCGGCTCCGTGACCTACGACTTCACGGACGCGAGCAGCGAGCACGCCCTGCCCGCCGACTATGCGGGCAAGGAGATCTTCATCAACTTCATGTACGAGAACGGCACCGACCACGTGGCGGTCAAGTGCCAGGGCAAGCAACGGGCGCTGGTCTACGATCCTGCCAATGGGAATACGTACGAGTACGTTGTCACCGACTCGGGCAACTGCAACCCCACCCCGGCCTCCAAAGCCAACTGCGTGACGACGAACGCGCCGACGAAATAGGGTCAGTGCCGCGGCCCTGCGGATTGTCGTGAGTTCTGTTCCGGCAGGCACCGTGCGGCCGGCGGCACCTACCTGATTACCTGGCAGGTAATTGACCCCCGATCAAGCGACGCCAATCCTGCATTACGGTATACATCAACACAGATGTCACGTAGCCGTAATGAAAATCGGGAGTTGGAAGTGTTGAAAATCAAACTGTGTTCGACAAGCATGACCGCGCTGGCCGCGACGTTTTTATTGCCGCTTTCTCTTGCGGTTACTGTGCCTGCGCAGGCGGCAACCACCTATTGCGCGGTGAAGGCGATCAAGGTCACCAACAATTTCGGTAAAGTGATGCACCGCCCGACCATTCGGGGGCCGAACATCAAGGATACGAAGCTCTATCCCCAGGGCGGTGGCGAGAAGGGCATCGCTGGAAACGGCGGCACCATGACCTACAACTTCTCGGATTCCACCAGCGAGCACGCCCTGCCCGCCGACTATGCGGGCAAGGAGATCTTCATCAACTTCGCGTGGCGTCAGGGAACGGACCACACGACGGTGAAGTGCCGGGGCAAGACACGGGCGCTGGTCTACGATCCGGCCAAGGGCAATACGTACGAGTACGTCATCACGGACTCGGGCAACTGCAACCCGGTCCAGACCTCCAAGGACAACTGCGTGACGACGAGCGCGCCGACGAAATAGGTCCCGGGGTCCGCGGACCGCACGGTCGACCGCAGACCGTCCGAACGGTTCCATTCTGTCCGTCCTTCGCGTTCTTAGCGGCGGACGGGCAGGATGTCGAGTGCGGAGTTCCCCGATTTCCCCCGCCGGCTCGCAAGGGGCTGGCATCAGGATGGCGAGCGGCTAGAATGGGCCCGCGCTAAGGGGAGATGGCTGATGAATGTTGAACTGCTGGACCACGTGACGCTGAACACGCGCCACCTTGACGAATGCATCCGCTTCTACAGCGAGGTGCTCGGCATGGAAAACGGCCCGCGGCCCGATTTCGGCTTCCCCGGCGCATGGATGTACCTGGAGGGCCGCCCGGTCGTGCACATCATGGCGCTCGACAACGCGCGCGGCGGCACCAGCGGCCCCATCGACCACATCGCCTTCCGCTGCAAGGGATTCGACGAGGTCAAGGCGCGGCTGGTCGACGCCGGCTACGAGGTCGGCCAGAACGTGGTGGCCGACTTCAAGATCAAGCAGCTCTATATCGACGACCCGGACGGTGTGAAGATCGAGCTGAACTTCATCGGCGAGTAGGCGCCGCCCGGCTCAGGGATAGGGGACTTTCTCGCCGCTGAGGTCGACCGGGCCCTGATAAAGGCGGGAATACCGGCGCGCCTTGAACTTCCACTCGCCCTTCTCGCGGACCAGCTCGTCGTTGTAGCAGCCATAGACGCGGAACGAGGTGCCGTCGGTGGTGGCGAGGATCTCGGTGACGTAGGAGCGCGAGGTGGCCGTGTCGCCCTTGACGTCGATGATGCAGGGCTGCACCAGGAACACCGCGAACGGGAAGCCGGCCATCGCCGCCTCCCAGGTCTTCTTGATGTTGGCGCGGCCCTTGACGGGTTCCTCCCGCAGGTACCATTCACCGTCCTCGGCCCAGGTGGCGGCCCAGTCGTCGGCGTGGTGGCGCATGACCGCGTCTGCGTAGCGCTGGGTCAGCATCTGGATGTCGAGCTTGTCCTCGGCGAGGCTCATCGTTCTCTCCCCTTGTCGATGGCGTTCAGGCATGGGAGCCTAACCCATGGCCGCGCGCCGTACCAGCACGGCTGCATGGGCGACCCGCGCGAAGAAACCAACAAAAATGTTTGTTTCCGTTGGAGGCTGCGCTGTCCTGTGATAGGCCTCTGCCAAAGTTCCAACTTGTGACCGTGCGCGGGCCTACCCGCGCGGGAAGGCCCTCATGACCGACGCCAAGCTCGACCTCGACGCCATCGAGGCGCTGAACGCGCGCCTGATCCGCGGCATGGAATACGAGAAGAGCCGCGGCGGCCCGCCGGCGGGCTTCCCCGCCCTGCCCGAGATTCCCGGCGGCCGCTACCTGGACCCGGCGTTCCTGGAGGCCGAATGGCAGGCGCTGTGGAAGAAGAGCTGGCTCTATGCCTGCCACGAGGACGAATTGCCCGAGCCGGGCAGCTACCTGCTGTGGAAGAACACCGGCTCGCCGATCCTGATCGTGCGCGGCGGCGACGGCAGGATCCGCGCCTTCTACAACACCTGCCGCCACCGTGGCGCACCTCTGGTCAAGGATGCCGAGGGCCAGGCGCGCGGGCTGGTCTGCTCCTATCACGGCTGGACCTACGACCTGGAAGGCAACCTGGTGAGCCTGCGCGACAAGCGCGACTTCGTCGACCTCGACACGTCGTGCCGCTCGCTGATCCCGGTGCGCTGCGAACAGCTCGGCAAGTGGGTGTTCGTCAGCGAGGACCCGGACGCCGCGCCGCTGCTGGACTATCTGGGGCCGATGGCCGTGCAGCTCAGGCAGTTCCAGCCCGAGCGGCTGCGCTTCGTCGAGAAGCACGGCTTCGACATTGCCTGCAACGTCAAGGTGATGATGGACGCCTTCCTGGAGACCTACCACGTGAAGTCCATCCACCAGCACACGGTGGACCGCTTCATCGACTCCCGCGGCACGGCCATCGAGCTGTGGGAAAACGGCCACTCGATCATGTGCACGCCCAACCGCCGCGACGGCTGGCGCGACCCCGGCACCGTCGGCGTCAAGCACATGGACACCGTCACCGACGTGCCGCGCATCCACAACCTGTCGTTCAACGTGTTCCCCAACCTGGTGACGCCGCCCCACGCCTCGGGCATCCCGTTCCTCACCTTCTGGCCGACGGGCGCGAACACCATGCGGGTGGAATGCCACTGGTTCTCGCCCGACTGGGGCGACGGGCCGCTGCCCGAGATCTGGCACACCCGCATCGCCAATTTCGACCGCATCCTGTTCGAGGACACCCAGTTCGCGCCGTTCATCCAGGAATCCGTGGAATCGCCGGGCTTCGAGGGCGTGCTGCTGAGCTACCAGGAGCGCCGCATCTACCACTGGCACGAGGAACTGGACCGGCGCATCCGCGCGGCCGGCGCGGCGGTGCCGGAGGCGCTGATGATCGATCCGGCGCTCTCGCGCTGGTGCACGCCGGCGCCGCGGGCGGCCGAGTAGCCGCCTGGCCGCTTGTGCCGGTTGCCGGCGTTCTTTATGAATCCCCGCCGACCCCGGGGAACAATCAGCGAGAAAGAGTAGAATGAGCAACGTCGGCATCACCGCCTATGGCGCCTATCTGCCGAAGCGCCGCCTGAGCCGCGCCAGCATCGCCGCCGCCAATGCCTGGATGAACCCGGCGCTGAAGGGCCTGGGCAAGGGCACCAAGGCGATCTGCAACTGGGACGAGGACCCGATCACCATGGCCGTCGAGGCCGGTCGCGACTGCCTGACCGGGCTGAACCGCGCCGCGGTGGAGAGCGTCGCGCTGGCCTCGACCACCCTGCCCTTCGCCGACCGCCACAATGCCGGCGTCGTGCTCGCCGCGCTCACCCTGGACGAGAACACCGAATCCGTCGACGTGACGTCGAGCCAGCGCGCCGGCACCACGGCGCTGATCCAGGCGCTCAAGGCGGGCGGACGGTCGCTGGTGATCGCCGCCGACCACCGCATCGGCAAGCCGGGCAGCACCCAGGAGATGCAGTTCGGCGATGGCGCCGCGGCGGTGCTGCTGGGCAGCGACAACGTGGTCGCCCGCTTCCTCGGCTCCCACTCGCTCGCCCGCGACCTCGTCGACCACTACCGCTCGGCCAACGCCGAATACGACTACAATCTGGAGGAGCGCTGGATCCGCGACATGGGCTACGACCTGATCGTGCCCGAGGCGGCGGGGAAGGCGCTCGAGAAGACCGGCCTGACGGCGGCGGACGTCGACATGTTCATCATGCCCGCCACCCAGCGCGGCGTCGATGCGCGCGAGGCCAAGCGGATCGGCGTGAAGCCCGAGGCGGTGCGCACCGGCCTCAACGCCGAGATGGGCGACGCGGGCGCGGCGCAGGCCATGCTGATGCTGGTGCACGCGCTCGAGGAGGCCGAGCCGGGCCAGAAGATCATGGTGGTGAGCTTCGGCCAGGGCGCCGACGTGCTGATCTTCGAGACCACCGAGGCTCTCAGGGCGCTGCCCCGGCGCAAGGCGGTGACCGGCAACCTCGCCCGCGGCACCGAGGACGCCAACTACCTGCGCTACCTGTCGTTCACCAACCAGATCGACTACGAGTGGGGCATCCGCGCCGAGCGCGACAACCGCACCGCCCAGAGCGCCTTCTACCGCAAGCGCGACGCGGTGACCGCGTTCATGGGCGGCAGGTGCACCCAGTGCGGCACCGTGCAGTTCCCCAAGTCCAACGTCTGCGTCAATCCGAACTGCCAGGCCATCGGCACCCAGGAGGACCATCCGTTCGCCGACATGGAAGCGGCGGTGAAGACGTACACCGAGGACAATCTGGCCTATTCGCCGAACCCTCCCCTGCAATATGGTAATATCGGTTTCTTCGAGGGTGGAAACGTCTATATGGACCTTACCGATTTCGACGCAGGCTCGATCTCGGTCGGCTCCAAGGTGAAGATGGTCTTCCGCATCAAGGACTTCGACAACAATCGGGGCTTCCGCCGCTACTTCTGGAAGGCGGCGCCCGCCGAATAGGCGGCGCCGGGGCAGGCAGGCTAGAGAGACGAAAGGACACTGAGATGGCTGGCATTCGCGACAAGGTGGCGATCATCGGCATGGGCTGCTCCAAGTTCGGCGAGCGCTGGGATTCGAGCCCGGACGACCTGATGCTGGAGGCCTACACGGAGGCGCTGGCCGACGCCGGCGTCGCCAAGGAAGACATCCAGATGGCCTGGCTCGGCGTGTTCTTCGACGAGCAGAACGTCGGCAAGTCGGCCATCCCGCTGTCGCAGGCGCTTCGCCTGCCCAACATCCCGGTGACCCGCGTCGAGAATCTGTGCGCGACCGGCACCGAGGCGCTGCGCGGCGCGGTCTACGCGGTTGCCGCCGGCGCCTGCGACGTCGCCATGGCGCTGGGCGTCGAGAAGCTGAAGGACACCGGCTATGGCGGCCTGCCCGAGCGCACCAAGGGCACCTTCGAGGACCTGTGGCAGCCCAATTCCACGGCGCCCGGCTCGTTCGCCCAGCTCGCCTCGGCCTACGCCGCCAAGCATGGCGTCGACATGAAGGACCTGAAGCGGGCGATGGCCCACGTGTCGTGGAAGAGCCACCAGAACGGCGCCAAGAACCCCAAGGCGCACCTGCGCGCCGAGGTCGAGATGGACAAGATCCTGAACGCGCCGATGGTGTCGTTCCCGCTCGGCCTGTTCGACTGCTGCGGCGTCAGCGACGGTGCCGCCTGCGCCATCGTCACCACGCCGGAGAAGGCGCGGGAGATGGGCTACGACAACCCGGTCGTGGTCAAGGCCATGCAGCTCGCCGCCTCCAACGGCGTCGAGATGGGCCACAACTCCTGGGACGGCAGCTACACCATGACCACCCGAATGGCCGCCCAGCGCGCCTACGCCGAAGCCGGCATCAAGGATCCCCTCAAGGAGATCTCCATGACCGAGGTGCACGACTGCTTCTCGATCACCGAGCTGGTGGTCATGGAGGACCTCGGCCTGTCGAAGGAAGGCGAGGCCTACAAGGATATCCTGAACGGCAAGTTCGACGCGGACGGCGAGATCCCCTGCCAGATCGACGGCGGCCTGAAGTGCTTCGGCCACCCCATCGGCGCCTCGGGGCTGCGGATGGCCTACGAGGTCTACAACCAGATCAACGGCCGCGCCGACGCCCGCCAGCTGAAGGATCCGACCATGGGGCTCACCCACAATCTGGGCGGCATCCCCAACCGCAACATCTGCAGCGTGTCGATCCTCGGCCGCCTCCACCAGTAGAACGGCAACTGCCGGATGAACCGGGAACTGAGCATCGAGGAGAAGATCGCGCTGAAGAAGTGGGGTCTGGACGACGACGAACTCGCCAGCCATCCCACCGTCTTCCGCGACGACCTGCTGCAGGGCCACGTCTTCCTGATCTCGGGCGGCGGCACCGGCATGGGCCGCACGCTCGCCTATCTGGTGTCGCGTCTCGGCGCGCAGGTGATGATCTGCGGCCGCCGCCAGGAAATGCTGGACGAGACCGCCGAGGGCATCCGCCGGCGCCTCGGCAAGGAGGTCGCCACCCACGCCATGAGCATCCGCGACGAGGAGCAGGTCGCGGCGCTGATGGACGCCACCTGGGAACGGTTCGGCAAGCTCGACTGCCTGGTGAACAACGCCGGCGGCCAGTTCGTGCAGAACGCCATCGACTACACCAAGAAAGGCTGGCGCTCGGTCATCGACCTGAACCTGAACGGCACCTGGTACATGATGCAGGAAGCCGCCATCCGCTGGCGCGACACCGGCTACGAGTACGGCAATGTCATCAACAACGTGGCGACGGTGAACCGGGGCATGCCCCAGTCGGGGCACACCTGCGCTGCGCGGGCCGGCATCATCGCCCTGTCGAAGACCGTCTCCACCGAATGGGCGGCCCACAAGATCCGCGTCAACTGCGTGGCGCCGGGCTCGATCGAGACCACCGGCTTCAACGTCTATTCCGACGAGGCGCTGGTCACCTTCAACAAGTGCAACCCGATGAAACGCACCGGCACCGCCTGGGACGTGGCCGAGGCCATGGTCTATTTGGCCGGCCCGAGCGGCAACTTCATCACCGGCGAGGTGCTGACCGTGGACGGCGGCATGTCGCAGATGGGCTGGATGTGGCCCGCCGGCCGCCCCGACTACTTCAAGGATATCGTCGGCTGAGCAGCCGCCGCGACGCGTGGCGACTCGATCAGGCGAGGCGCGGGCCCGGCGACGGGCAAGATGTGCCCAAGGCCTGCCAACACGAAATATTAACGTTTGTCAACACATTGACAGATGAAGGTTTATTACTAGACCGGTAATACTGATCGAGGTTTTTTCTTTGGCGTCCCACCGCCCTCCACAATAGCCTAGCTGTATTTCAGGCAGTATTCGTCCGGCGAGAGAGACAGACCTCGATGCCGGCGATCCGTGGAGGGGAAATCAATGCATCTGAATCGCGTACTCGCGACGGCAAGCGTGTTTGCCTTGGCAACGGCCGCTGGCATGACCGGCGCCCGCGCCGACAACGCCTTCTTCGACCTGACGTCGATACCGCCCACACTGACTGCCGCCCCGGCCAGCGCCAGCGTGATCACCAGCAACCAGCTCGACCTGAATGCCACCATCACCGCCGGCAACACGACTTCGGTGATCGGCATGCCCACCTCCGGCACCCAGGATCTGGAAGGCGGCACCGACTCCATCCTGGTCGACATGAACAACAACATCTACGCCGTGGCGACCGGTAACGACGTGACCTCCGCAGTCGACCTGTATGCCGCGACCGGCAGCGGCACCACCAGCGCCGCCACCGCGGCGGCACTGCAGGCGAACGTCGTCACCACCGCCGGCACGCTGGGCGCGACGGTGAACGGCGCCGAGATCCGCGCCGACATCGAGGATCTGGGCGGCGGCACCATCCAGGTGTCCAACAACCTCATCAACGCGGACGGAACGGTGAACACCGCCACGACGCAGGTCGCCGGCGACATCAATCCGCTGCTGAGCAGCGCCGAGGCCGGCTCGGTCCTGGTGATTGCGAACGGCATCGTCAACGCGGACGCCACGGTGCTGGCAACGACCGTGCAGCAGATCACCGATCTCAGTACGGCGGCGGCGACCGTCACGGACGCGCGCATCGGCCTGTCGGCCACGGTGGACGGCACGCCTGCTTCCCTCGCCGGCATCCCGCTCGGCATCGACAACAACGAGATCCGCGCCCGGTTCGACGGCAACGACGCCACCAACGTGGTCGCGATCGACAATGGCGGAGCCACCACGCTGCTTGGCACCGCCGGCGCCGTTTCCGGTCAGGTCGCGGCCGGTGAGTCGCCCTTCACGGCTTCCGTCACCGCCACGACCATCGAGGCGGGCGACTTCGGCGCGGGCGCTGCCATCGCCGACCTGAGCGGCAGCGACCTGTCCTTCACCGGCAACGACATCCTGGCCGCAGTCGCCACCAACGCCTCCACCAACGGCCTGTCGCTGGCCGGGGTGAACCCGGTCAGAGTCGACGGGCAGAGCAACAGCGTGATCCTGGGGGGGCCGCTATACGCTCTCCAGTCGGACCTGTTCATCCAGAACACGCAGATCAGCCAGGTCGACGCCAGCGCCAGCGACCAGGGCGACCTGTCCGTCGTGGTCGAGGACGTCACGGGAAGCACGGTGGACTCACTCCAGAACAGCATCGGCGCCACGGCGACCGGCAACACGACGAGCAACCATCTCGACGTGACCGGCGCCGCCACCTTCAACGCCTTTGTGGGCGTCCAGTCGGTCCAGGTCGCCGAGGCCCTTCAGACGGCGCAGACGGGTTCCGATACCGACGGCGCCAACCTGCTGGTCTCGGTGGCGAGCGTCGGCGGCACGGCCGGCGACATCGCCGGCACCGCCATCTCCGCCGACGGCAACCGGCTCTTCAGCGAAGCCATGGGCAACCTGCACGACAGTCAGATCGACCTTTCCGGCACGGATCTGTCCCCCGGTTCCGGAGGCTTTCCCGGCTCCCTCTCCATCCTCAGGACCGTGGAATCGTTCTCCAGCAACGCGGATGTGAGCCTGCTCAGCGTCCAGGACCTGAACGGTGGCGGCGCCCAGGCGACGACGGTCTCCAACATTCGCGTCGACGCCTCGCTGGGCTCGGCCGCCGGCTCGGCCATCACCGATTCCGGCATCAGCGCCTCCGAAAACGAGATCAGCGCTCTCGCTGCGGGCAACCTGTCGACCGGAGCCGGCATCGACATCGCGGCTACGACCTACGCCGGGACGGCGGCAGTCCTCAACATCCAGACGGTGGAGAACGGCACTCTGCTGTCTGCCGAGACCGACTCGCCGTACGTCACCCCGGACCCCACCGGCCAGACCCATCAGGCCCAGCTGGAAGTATCGGCCTTCCCCGAGACGATCTCCGACACCAGCATCAACGCCGACGCCAACACGTTCAGCGCGCGGGTGTTCGGCAACCTGGCCGATTCCACCACGAATTCCCTGTCGATCTCGGCCAACACCATCGAGCCGTTCCTTCCGGGCAGCAGCACGATCATCATCGACCGGACCGCCCCCGTTACGGACACGTCCTCGGCGATCAATAGCCAGATGCTGGTCAACGACCAGTCCGTCGCAGACCCGGAAAGCGCCGTCGTGACCGCCAGCAACGGCCTCGTCGCCGATCCGACCGAGGGCGATCTCGTGCTGGTGCGCGTCGGCCTCGACGCGGCCAATCCCCTCGCCGGTTCGACCTTCACCGCCAGCGACAACCAGGGGACGGTGTCCGCGACGCTGAACCAAGCCACGTCGACGGTTTCGGTCGACGCCGCGACCACGCTCGAGAGCCCCGCCGGCCTGGTGAACGTCCAGTCGGTGGCGGATCAGGATGTCACCGGCGTATCGACCTCGCTGGCGGTCACCCAGCACGACAACGACATCACCGTTTCGGTGGGCGCTGCCGCCGACGGCTCGCCGTCGACCGTTTCCGGCAGCACCTTCCAGGTCAACGGCAACGACCTGCTCGCGTCAGGCCGCGCCAACCTCGCGACCAACAGCCTCACCGTCTCGGCCCAGACCCAGGTTTCCACCAGCACGCCGGTGGGTATCGTAGGCCTTTATTTCGGGAGCACCGCCACCACCAGTGCCAGCGCCCTGACGCTGCTCGCCAACGACCAGGAGTTCCGCAATGTAAATGGCGTGGCGGGCCCCGGTATCGACGTGATCAACGAGGATTCGACCTTCGGCCTGACAATTGGCGCGGCCGGCGCCTTCTCGGACAGCGTCGCCTCGATCGATGGCAACACCATGACCATCCAGGCACTCGGCAACGAGGCCAGCAACACGCTGACCCTGGACGTCGGCGTGTTCGACGCGGCGGATACGCGCGGCCTGGCGACGATTGCGTCCAATCAGGTCTCGCTGGTGGCAAGCAATGTCAACGATGCCTTGTCCGCGCAGGGCCTGAGCGTCGGCGCCATTCTCGACGCGACGGACGTCGCCGGCTCCATCGCCGGCAGCCAGCTCACCATCGACAACAATGCCATCCTTGCGCGGGCGAGGACCAACTACGTGGTCAACACGCTGACGGCCAGCGGCACCACCCTCGACGGGACCGCCGCCAGCCCGACCATCGCCGCCAATCAGGCGCCGGAGATGGCCATCACGGCGAGCGGATTCAGCTTCACGGTCGTCTCACAGCAGCACTTCGACAACGACACGGTCGCCAGCCTCGCCGGGGCGGGCCCCGCGACCCCTGTCGGCATGAGCATCCTCGCCGACGGCGCCGGCACCATCGACGGCTCGGCGATATCGCTCAGCGACAACAGCCTGATCGCTGAAGCGCGCGCCAACGATTCGGCCAACGCGCTCTCGGTGGACTACGTCACCAACGAGGCGGCCGCCTTGCTCGGCAATGTCCAGACGGAGGGAGAACCGATTCAGCTGATCGATGCCAGCGTCTCCGGCATCGAGTTGCTCGCCAACGTCGACAGCGGCGCCGCGACGCCGGTCATCACCGATACGAGCATCAGCCTGGACGGCAACGGCATCGGCGCCCTCGCGTCGTCCAGCCGGTCCTCCAATACGCTCTCCATGTCGGGCACGAATATCCTGAGCGCGTCCGGCACGCCGACGCCGACCACCGTCATCGATCCCGCATCGAGCCCGCTGGTCGAAACCACCGCCGTCGACGTCGCCCTGGTGAACAGCCAGGGCGGCCCCTTTTTCGGCGAGGGAACGCTCATCGACATCTCGGCGGCGGCAAACGACGTGGCCGTCCTGGCGAACGTGGCGACCCTCGACACCGGTTCGCTGAGCATCGACAACAACGCCGTGGTCAGCCAGGCCCTCGATCACAGCGCGGCGAACCTGCTGACCCTCCATGCATCGGCCAATATCGGCGCGCCCGACGTGACGCCGACGGTCTCGCTGGTTTCCACGCAGCTCGTGGCCGACGAGGCGAACGTGTCCTCCCAGACGACCGGCGTCCAGCTGACGGGGACCATCGACGACATGAGCGCCGCCGCAAGCGCGTCGGCCACCGTTTCGCTCAATTCCGTGGCGAGCGTGGCGATCGGCGGCAGCGCCACCAACCGGCTCGACGTCCAGGCCGGCGCTTCCGTGCTCGGCGGCGTCTCAGCCCCCTCGCCGGTGCTCGGCTTCCCCGACTCCGACACCATCACCCTCAACGCCGACAACAGCCTGCTCAACCTGCAAGCCGCCATCGGCAACGGGCAAGGGATCACGTCGGAGGTCGACCAGGTCGGCGCCGGCCTGACCGTCAGCTCCGACGTCAACCTCGACTCCCTGACGGTGGACAACAACGCGGTGCAGTCCCAGACCAGGGGTTTCGTCGCCACCAACACGCTGACGCTTTCCGCGGGTGCCTCCAGCGACACCACCGGGCAGCTGGCCAACGTTCAGGCGGTCGACGACTTCGCCAGCCTGACCGCCTCCACGACGAACGTCACGGTGAGCACCGACGTCGTGGGAGGCGGCGCGGTCGCCAGCGGCCTGAGCGTCTCGAACAACCTGGTGTCGGCCTCCGCGGCCGGCAACGTGGCGCTCAACGGCCTGGGCACGAGCGCGGGCGCCTCGCTGCAGGAGTCGAGCGGCGCCTCCGCGAGCCTGACGCCGGACGCGGCAGTCGAACTGACCACGACCGGCGCCGACTATGCCGTGCTCAACCGGCAGTCCGTCAGCTTCGTGGACGACTTCGGCGCGACCGTCGGGACGGTCGCCGTCGGCATCGACGACCTGTCCGGCGCGACGGGCGTGAACGGCAGCGCCCTCAACGTCGAGGGCAACACCGTGCTGGCCAGCGCCACCGCCAACGACGCCACCAACCAGCTGGTGCTGGGCACGGGGACGTTCCAGCACCCGTCGGCGGCGGTGGCCAATCTGCAGACCACCTCGTCCAGCACCATTTCGGCCAGCACCAGCGGCGTCAGCGTGGGCATCGGGCTGGGCGGCGGCACCATCGGGGCGACGAGCAACAACAGCTCGTTGCGCGTCACCGGCAATAGCATCGGCGCCACAGCCACCGGCAACAGCGCGACCAACACGCTGGGCAGCCAGTAACCGGCGGGCGCGGGCCGGAGCCCGAACGCCGGCCCGCGTTCCCACCAGCCTCACTTGCGTCTCAGAATTTGCGGGAGACGCCGATCTCCACCCGGTGGCGGGTGTAGGAATAGAAGCTGATGCTGGAGTCGTTGCGCACGAAGGTGTAGCGCAGCTCAGGCGAGAAGCCCCACAGGTTGATGTCGCGCTTCAGCAGTGACAGGCCGACGCGGTATTCCCGGTCGTTGCGCCGCTTGCCGAACGCCGCCTGCACGCCCTCATAGGGATTGAAGGTGATCTCCGGCTGCAGGTAGGCGACGATGCCCCAGCCGAATTCCCGGTAGAATCCCAGGCCGAACCGGACGTCCCAGTTGCGCAGGCTTCTGGCCGAGGCGCGTTCGTAGTCCACCGCCACTATCGCCCGCAGGAAGCTGCGGCTGCTCAGCCCGTAGGTGGCCGACGAGACAAGGGAGTAGAGCGGTCCGTCGAGCTGGTCGTTGATCAGGTAATCGACGTACTGGTAGCTGGCCGTCGCCGACACCCGCCAGCGCCGGGCGACGTCCTGCTCCCAGCTCACCTGCCCACCGACGCTGCGGTTGTAGGCACGGTGGCCGTACCACCGGTAGTAGCCCGTCGCCTGGGTGGAGATCACCGTCTTGGGCCAGCGGAAGGACGGGCCGGCGGCGACCGAGACCAACGTGTCGTCGAAGGTGGAGCCGCTGTATTCCGTGTGCCGGACGAAGACGTTGGTCTCCAGCTTGGTGCGGTCGTTCAGGCTGGGGGAATAGTCCGCCCCGCCCGAGACCACCATGCCGATGCCCGACTTCTGGCGGGCGTTGCGGTCGAGCACGAAGGGCAGCCCGAACAGGTCGACGCGCTCGTCGGCGGGCGCCACATTGATGTTAGTGTCGGGCGCCGCCGCCAGCGAGAAGCTGTAGCGGAATGTCTTGCGGGCGCGGATCGCGTCGAGGAACTTGTGGATGTTGTCGGCCACCGGCCCCGGCGGCTCGGTGGCCAGCACGAGGTGGAAGTGGTGCTCGGCCGCCTCGTCCTCCTTGTTGAGGAACAGGGCCCGCGCCAGCTCGAGCCGCACCCGGGTGAGCCCCGGCTTGTCGGTGAGGATGTCGCGGTAGATCTTCACCGCGTCGGCGTAGCGCTTCTCGGCCACGGCGATGGTGCCTAGCAGGAATTTCACGTCGACCGGGTCGGGCGCCTTGTCCTTGACCCGCTCCAGCAGCCGGCGCGCCGGATCGGTCTGGCCGGCGACGATCAGCCGCTTGGCCACCTCGATCACCTCTGCCGGCGGCATCAGGTCGGGCAGCTTGTCGAGCGGCACGGAGAAGGCTTCTTCGGGTCGTTCGACCCGCAACGGACCAGATTCTCGCGGAATGGCTCCGCCCTCGCCGCCACCGGAATCTCCCGCGACAGCCCCTCTTGGTATCAGGGGGATCACCATCACAAACAGCCATGCTGCGAGCCTAGCTCCCCACCTGCCCACAGTAGAGAGTGCGCCTTCAGACCAATTCACGCGCAACCACAGCGTCACTACCGTCCAATGAATTCACCGATAGCATGCTCGTCGGCATTGTCCACCGCCCAGGAACCTCCCACTTCTTCCGCTCCCGGACCAAAGAATCCGCCGCTCACCGTTCCACCAAGCTCTACGTCCTTTGCGTTCAATGTGCCTTCAAAGGTGTTCCCGACAATTTGTGCGGTCATACTCAAATCATGCCAGGGAGTGGTCTCCTGCGTGATGGCGTAGATCTTCGTCATGTTCGTGAAATCGCCGGCGACAGTGCCTGCTGCGAAATCCGCTGTTAACGCGACGGAGCCATTAAGGCCGTATTGGTGATCCGAGACCAAAGTGCCGCCTACCCATCCGACATACGACGCTGTTCCAGAAGTCGGTACGGCGTCGGCATGCGTCTGCACGCCGAAGACAACATACCCCCTCCCGTCATATAATCCCCAGGTTCCATAGGTAACGTAATTCAGGCCGGAACCAGCCCCACCAGCTTTCGCCAGTATAAATATAGCAGATCCATTATCGTAGATGATCAATTGAGGAGGAATGGCAGCGTCATGCTGGACATCGGCCGGACCAAAGGACATTTCGAGTGGAGAACTATAGTTTGAGATTCTCAACTGAAAGCTGTCGGTCGCAACGTCATAGGAAACTGTGGAGTCCGCCATTAGACCAGTTTGCGCATGGCCGAGGAAAAGCGGTTGGCCCGTTTCCTGCACAATAGTGAACTGCGCCTGACTGGCTGCCGCTTGGAATGTCTCGCTAACAGTCAGATTTATTAGCGATGCATTGGTCGGAGTAGGTGTCGGCGTTGGAGTAGGCGTAGGTGTCGGAGTAGGCGCAGGTGTCGGAGTAGGCGTGGGTGTCGGAGTAGGCGCAGGTGTCGGAGTAGGCGTAGGTGTCGGAGTAGGCGTGGGTGTTGGGGTCGGCGCAGGTGTAGGTGTCGGCGTGGGTACGGGGCTCAGGCCGGCGCTGCCGCCGCAGCCGGGCAAGGCCAGCAAGGACGCGAAAATCACCCCGTTGACAATACGACTGGTCATTATTTCCCCCCGAACGCGTTCCGTGATTGTTCTGTTAGGCCGGCTCTTTTGCCAAGCGCTCTCAGGCGGTCAACGATCATTCCGGCACGTCCGGCTTCAGGGTGCCAATTCCCTCACTGCCGTTTTGCCGTGAAGCCGCCGAGGGCGTGGCCGAGCGGGCTGGACAGGTGCCACAGGCCGGCGGCGTGGCCGGGCACGCCGTTGTCGTCGCCGAAGAAGCCGCCCTGGGCGTCGCCGTGCCAGGTGCCGTCGTCGCTCTGCGCCGCGCCGGCGAACTGGCTGCTGCCGTCGGCGATCCGCATGCGGGCGCGGAAGTCCACCCAGGCGCTGGCCACGCCCTGGGCGTCGATCTTCTCCATGCCGGTGAAGTCGGCGTTCACCAGGCCGCGGGCGAAGTCGGCCCGCATCAGCACGTTGCCTTCCACCACGAAGGCCTCGGGTCCGCCCGCGTGCTGCTCCGTCAGGTCGCCGCGCGTGGTGCCGGCGAACTCGGCGGTGCCGGTCTTCGGCATGGAGGTCGCCGGCGTGCCCGGCCCCAGCGCGTCGAGCCCGCCCACATAGCCGGCCGCATCGCTCTCCCAGCCGCCCATGCTGGCATAGTCCAGCGAGGCGAGCTGCTGGCTGATCTGGGACTCCGACGACTGGTCGACCACCGGCGTGGTATTAGTGTCGCCGGTGACGACAATGCCGCTGCCGCCCTGGCCCGAACCGCCCGATGCCGCCGTCAGCGCCCCGCCCAGCACCGAGCGCGCCGTCGGCGTCGCTCCCAGCGGCACGTCCACGCTCGTCACCGTCACCGTGACGTCGTTCGCCCCCTGCGCGACGTCGAGGGTCCAGAACCCCTGCTGCACCGACCCCGTCGTCGCCAGCGACCCACTGATGCCGCCGCCCGCCGTCAGCACCGTGTAGCTGTTGCCCGCCAGCGACGACAGGTCGTCCGCCTGCAGCGCCGTCGTCAGCGTGCCGTCGAGCGCCGCCGTGCCGGTGACCGCCAGCAGGTCGCCCGCCCCCTCGCCCAGTTCGACCGAGAGCCGGCCGGTCGAGGCCTGCGTATAATCGCCATCGATGCCGAACGTACCGATGGAATTGCCGGGGGCAACCCGTCCCTGGTTCAGCAGGCTGCCGCCGATGGTGCCGGTTCCTGACAAGACGCCGTTCGTTGAAATGGATGCGTTTGTCGACAGGGTCCCGTTCAACTCGAGCGCTCCCTCCACGGTCGTGGTCGTTACTGCCGAAGGGCTGGTGAACGTCGCCCGCAGCATCCCACTCTGCACGTCGAGCTTTTCGACGTCGGACATGGTCCCCTCGAAGGAACCATCGCCGGTGCTCGTGATGGTGTCGAAGCCACCTCCGCCGGCCACAGTGCCCGATACGACAGACCCTGCCGCCAATGCGATAGTGTCGGCGGATGGCCCAAGCAGAATGTCTCCGTTGATAACGCCGCTGTTTTCGATGGTTGCGGAGCCGCTCAGATTGTCAATCGCGGCAGTCTTGCCTTGGATCGTACCGTTGTTGACCAAGCTGTTGCCGCCGCCTTCAAGATGCACGCCGGTGTCACCGTCAATCAGGCCCGAATTCGCGAGGCTGTTGAATGTACCACTCAGGTCGACGCCGTAGCGGTGCGCAAGCACCTGGCCGCCCTCGTTGATGATGACATTGTTCTGCGCGCCTTCAACGTGGATGGCGTCGAGACCCACGATCCCGGTCTGTCCGCCTGTGCTGTCTATGATCCCGTCTCCGACACCCGGAGTTCCGTTGTCGGTGATAACGTTGGCGTCGCCCTGCACAAGGACTGCATGGCCCGTACCGGAGCGGATCGTGCCCAGTTGATTGGTGATGGAACTGTCGCTCCCTTGCAGCTCGATTCCATGAGCTCCAGTCGGGTCCGGCTGGCCGCCCTCGTCCAGTCCCTGGTCGCCGGCAACCACCAAACCGGAATTGACGATGGAACTGTGGTCACCGTAAACGTTGATCGCATCGTTCCATGACGAGATCGTGCCGGTAGCCGTGTTCGTGATGGCGTTATCCGATGCGCCGGCGACACGCACACCATAGTAGTCGCTTACGATCGTTCCCGAATTCTCGATCCGGTTGCCGGATGAGGTGGCAAGTATTCCGACCTGCGCGTCAATGGTTCCCTGGTTGGCAACCTGGTTGTTGCCGACTCCACCAATGCTGCTGCCCCTGATGTCGACCCCCGTCGTCGCGTAGATGATCCCCGCGTTGGTGACGCCTGCAAACCCGTCGCCATTCAGGTCGTCCTTGTTGTCTTCTGCAACGAGGATGCCGCCAGTATCGGAGCTTAGAGCACCGAAATTCACGATATCGTTGCCATTACCGGCCACGATGGCGAAGTTCGTGGAACTGATGGTTCCACCCGCCCCGCCGCTCGTTCCGTTGACGATGATGTCGCCGTCCCCGGCGACGACCCCATTGGCGCCGGCCTCGATCAGGTTCTCGTTGCGGAACTCGAGCCCTGCGTCGACGATCTTGATGGCCGGTATGCCCCCGGTGGCAACGAGATGGGCCTCGTTGATGACGATTCCAGACCCCAGGAGCGACACATTGAGGTCCGCTTGGCCTCCGGAATCCGCACCGATGGTGAACACCGAATTCTCGTCGGCGTATACCGCGGTGCCCTCGAAGCCGTCTACCAGCGTCAACGTCTGCGTCTCGGTCGTGTTGGAATAAAAACCGGCGCTATCGAAGCCTGATCCGCCAGTAACCGCACCTCCCGACTGGCTTCCCGTGCCGGCACCCACCAGATAGAAGTCGTCGCCTGCCCCAAGATCAACTGCCCCAATGACCGTTCCAAGATTGATGACACGATCGGATCCATCTCCCAGGTCAATTCTCCCTACGACCTCCCCACCCATAAGATTGCGAACGATATCCCCTTGATCATGAAGAACAATGTCGCCATTGATGTTTCCAGAATTAGTTAAATAAATTGCCGGAGGAGCGTTGGGTGAATTATTTTGTGATGAAAATATCGCTATGTCGGCCAAAATACTTCCATTATTCACTATTGGAATCGTTTGAGATGGAGAAGCTGCGATCTGTATGCCAATTGATTCGTTCGTGGATTGAGCTATTATTGTTCCGTTGTTCCTTATTGTTGAGCCTGTCCCAGCGACGACTGCTATGGCTTGATCGCCCGCTGTCACTTGAATGATGCCGTCGTTAGAGAGGTCCAAACCATACGTCGTTCGGATGCCCCAAGCGCCCCCTGTCGCCTCCGATATAATGCTACCAGTGTTAACTACTTTCCCCGATAATAAATCAAGAGAGACAGCCCGACTCCACGCTTGAACGTCTATTTTCTGGGCATTATTAACTGAAACACCTCCTCCTTGGTCAAATATTCCTGTTGCGGATCCTTGGTAGTCACTCGCTGAAGAAGTAATGTTTCCCAAGTTATTTAGCTCATCATGAAAATTCATATGTACTGCGGTTGCGTCTCCATAGGACCCCGCCTCTACAATTATGTCCTGATAGTTATTTACGGTAGTTGACCCATTTTGCACCACTCCCTGGACGATCGATCCTGCCACAAATATTTTTCCATAATTATTAATAATACCACCGCCTCCAAGCCCCAACTCCACACCTATAAATTCAGAATCGACTTCCCCCATATTTATAACTACGGAGTTATTTGATGACGTTATACCGGTCCGCGTAACGTCAATAACACCGCTTTTACCGTTTTCTAAAGTATTATCATGCCCACCAACGAATATGCCACCGCGCCCTTCGATTCTTCCGTTATTTTCCACATAGTTGTTCGACACAAGCGCTATTGCATAATCCAAAGCCGGCGAAGGGTTGTCATCTCTGACAACGGCATCGGAGTTGATGATGACAGTTACATTGCTTTGCGAATTATTGCCAACACCATCCGTCTCCGCATCCGGACCCGAGCAAGTGACGGTGTCACCTGACTGAACAGGATCGGGTGCACATGCGCCAAATGCACTGCCCATCGCGGTCGCGCACACTAGAAGGAGAAAGCCAACCGCTTTCACTCCGTATAAGAAGATGCATCGATTGCACCCAATCATATCGCCGCCCCCTACTTCTTGCCGACGAAGGCGCCGACGGCTTTCTCGCCGCCGCCTTCCATCCGCCAGACGCCGCCCACCTCGTCGGCGGCGGGGCCGAAGAAGCCGCCCTGGTGGGTGCCGCTCAAGGCGCCGTCCTTGGTGGCGGCCGGGCCGCTGAAGGTGTTGCCGCTGATCGTGCCGGTGGTGGTGAAGTCGCGCCACGGCACGACGGTGGAGGTGAGTACGTCGAGGGCGCCCATCCGGGTGAAGTCGCCGTTCACCGTGCCGGCGGCGAAGTTGGCCGTGAGGGTGCCGAAACCGCTCACGGTGTAGACGGTGCCGGCGGCGTCCACCATGGTGCCGGCCGTCTGGCCGTCGTAGCTGGCGGTGCCCGAACCGGGCACGTCTCCCGCCGGGGTGCGGATGCCGAAGACCACGTAGCCGGTGGCGAAATCGTTGTTGTCGCCCGTCAGGTCGATCCACGTGCCGAAGGTGGTGTAGCTGAGATTCAGGATCGCCTCTTCCGGCTTGAGCATGACGTAGAGGCGGTCGCCGTTCTGCCGCTGGTAGACCGTGAGGCTGGCGTCGCTCTGCTGGCTGTCCACGTCGCCGGGCCCGAAGGTCTCGTCCAGGGCGACCGAAGGATGCGCCACCTGCAGCCGGAAGCTGTCCGATCCCACGTCGTAGGTCACCGAATTGCCGCCGCCGAAATCCTCGATGGACGACGACGGCGAGCTCGCCTTGCCCTTGTTGGTCACCCCGAAGTTCATTTCCACCGACAGGGCGGCGAACTGCTGGCTGGCCACCAGATTCGACAGACTCTGATTGGTCGGAGTGGGTGTCGGCGTCGGAGTCGGAGTGGGTGTCGGCGTCGGAGTCGGAGTAGGTGTTGGAGTAGGCGTTGGAGTGGGCGTTGGGGTGGGCGTCGGCGTTGGGGTGGGCGTCGGGGTTGGGGTGGGCGAGAGGCCTGCACCGCCTCCGCAGCCCGGCAGCGCCAGCAGCGATGCGAAAATGACACCGTTCAAAACAGGTCTGAACATCCTTCCCCCAAGTCCTAATTCTATTTTGTCTGACAAAAGTCGCTGCGCTCACGTGATAGTGAGCGGCGCTGCGCAACACCGTCAATCGGCATTTCCCGCACCGAGGCGATTTGCAGCCGCCGCCTTAACGACCTGCTTTGAACGGTTCCGAAAACCTCGCCTTGTTGCGGATGCGGTCCAAACAGCGTTTCAAGAGGCCAGGGTCAAAAAATTCCACAGCTTCCGGTGCCGGCGAAGCCTCATTGCGAATCGACGACGCCGAAGCCGGATGCGGCCGCCTATCCCGCCGGATAGGTGGCGTAGGCGTCGTTGGGCCAGCGGAAGTTGGTGTAGGTCACGGTGACGCTGAAATCGAGCGCCGTCACCTGGTGCCACCAGGCGACGGGCATGAACAGGGCGTCGCCCGGCTCCAGCACCACCTCGTAGACGCGGGCGCCGTTGAGCCGGGCAAACCGTGCCGCATCCAGCGCAGGATCCTCCAGGTCGGACACCTCGCTGAACACGTGGCGGTGGTTGTAGACCTTGCCGACCTCCGAGGCCGGCAGCACCAGCAGCCGCTTGCGGCCCGCCAGCTGCAGGATGAGGTTATTGGTGAGGTCGTGGTGCAGCGAGGTCTTCGTCCCCGCCGGCCCGATCCACATCATGCCGGCGGCATCCGGCTCGTCGCGGGTCAGGAAGCGGTCGAGGAAGCCCATGTCGTCGCGCAGCGGCGCCAGCGCCTCGCTGTTGCGCTCCGAATTGTAGGCGGTGATGTAGGCGTCGTTGCCGTCCGACCGGACGATGGCGTCGATGAAGGCATCGAACGGCCCCTGCCGGCGGTGGCGGTCCTTCTCCATCTCGAACAGGCGGTTGGCGGCGCGGTCGCCCTGGTACTCGACGGTCGCGGCTCCGACCTTCGCCTTCAGGTAGTCCGGCGTCCAGCGCGACAGCGCCGGCCAGTCCGCCGCTTCGCCCGTCAGGATCACCGGCCTCCCCGGCGCGTAGTAGCGCTCGAGGAACTCCTCCGAGCCGACCCCGGTGCGGCGCTCGATGCCGGTGAGCGCCGGCACCAGGGCGCGCTGGCGCTCCATGGTCTCCAGCAGCCATTCCCGCTTGGCGAGCGCCAGCCTGAGCGCGGCCACCTCTTCCGCCTGGCCCGGCCGGATCGGAGCGGCCGGCGTACCCGGAACATCCTCGGCGGGCGGCGCCGGCACGCCCGGCGTCGCGGCGCGATCGAAGGGCTTCACCCGCAGCTTGGAACGGTGATCGGGGGCGAGCGTCTCGCCGCTCACGTCGACGCCGCGGTAGTAGTGCTTCTGCCAGCGGTCCGCCGGCGCCCTGGGCGGCTCCCGCTGGATGCGGGCATGGAACTCGTTGCGCGCCCGGCTCCAGGTGCGGAACCGTTCGGCGGTCGCCGGGTCGTCGTCGAGGGGCGCGAAGGCCGGCCGGAACGCCTCCACCGCGCCCCGCTGCACCGGGAACAGGAAGCAGAACGGCTCCAGCGCCTCGAACCGCACGGCGTGGCCGGGCCGGGTGAAGCGCCAGTTCATGGTGAAGGTAAAGGGCGACCAGTCGGTCTCGACGATGCCGCTGAGCGGCGCGATGCCGTCCTTCTGGCGGTTGGGCGAGCCGCCCACCCACATATCCCAGCCCGGCGGCGTGCGGAAGATCGCCTCGACGTGGAAGGTGAGCACGCCCTGGCCGAACAGCGACACCGGCCCGCGCTCCGGCGCCGCGCCCGGCTCCAGGCTGATGGACACCGCCTCCGTGCCCGCGCCGCCGTCCCACACCGCATCGAAGCCGACCGGCGTCAGCACTTCCCAGCCATGGGCGTTGGCGATGTTGAGCGGCAGGCAGCGATAGGCGAAGGACTCGGGCGTGGCGTCCATCCACGGCCGGGTCGCGGGCGCCGGCCGGATCAGCGGCGCCCAGCCGGGATGGAGATAGGCGGTCAGGTCCACGCAAAGGCTCCTGTCGAGAGTGGGAGCCCGGCCTTCCTGCCGGGCCTCCGGGCGATGCTAGCGGCGGACGCGCCGCCGATCTAGTCGCCCTCGGGGCCTTCGAACCGGCCGGCGACCTGCAGCGCCAGGACCGAGCCGGCCAGCTCCCGGCCGCCGGCGGCATCCCGCTGTCCGGCCAGAGCCAGCACCTGTCGGGCGATCGCCACGGAGCTGGGAGTGCCGGCAACCACCACGTGGCGTTCCAGTTTCGTCGCCTCCGCGAAGTGGCCGGCCTGGAGCTGCAGCAGACCGTAGAACATCGCCGCATCCAGGTCGCCCGGCACCAGATAGGTCGCCTGGTCGAAGGCAAGCAGGCCCTCCTTCGGGTTCTCGTCGCTTCCCAGGTAGGTCAGGCCGTAGCTGAAGAAGGCCTCGGCCGACTGGTTGTTCCGCCTGAGAACGGCCATGTAGCACTCGCGCGCCCGCTGCAGCAGCGACGGGTCTAGCGCCCGCCAAACGGCCTGGGCCAGGGCGAGGTCGCCGCGGGCGGTCAGCGCCGATTCGTCCTCCGTTTGCTCCGGCAGCCGCGCCAGCATGGCCGCCGCGGCGTCCAGGTCTCCCTTCCGCAGCAGCAGATGGGCAAGGCCGGCGATCGCCCGCGCGTTGTCTGGTTCCCCGGCGAGCACCCGCTCATAAAGTTCCCGAACCTTCTGCAGCCGCTCGTCGTCGCGCCCGAACACGGGCAAGGCCTCGGCGATCTGCAGCCGGATTTCGGTCTGCGAAACCGGATGGACGGAGACCTTCGGCTCCGGAAACGGGGTCTTCGGCGTCAGGGTGATGTAATGGTAGCGGCCGCGGCGCGCCTCCCGCACCAGATCGTGCTGGATCTCGTCGGTCTTGTCGCCGTAGACGGCGCGGAACGACGCCACAGAATCGCCGGTCTCATCGAACCGCTTCAGGTAGTCCACGAACTTGGCAAGCAGATCGGGCGTCGTCATCAGATGATGCACCAGCAGCCAGCCCTGGGCATAGAGGATGTCGGTGCGTACCTGCCGGTCGGCATGGGTGCTCGCAAGCAGGTGATCCATGCTCGACAGGCCGAAATCGCTCGACAGGCTGATGTGCCTGTCCACCACCGGCATGCCGACCATGACGTCTCCATGGTCGTACTCGGCCGTCGACAGGAACTCGGCGAAGCCCTCCTCGTACCAGAGCGGATAGCGGATGCGCGACGTTGTCCGCAGCAGGAAGTGGACGTACTCGTGCTTGATGATGAGATCGGCGGCAAGGACCGGTTTGCCGTTCCTGTCGGGGCGCCTTGTGCTGAGATCGATCACGGCATGGCTGCCAAGCAGGTTGCCGCCGAACACGCCCGCGACGAATGGCTGCGCGAAGAACTCGTCGAACTCGTTGCGGTTGACCACGGCGATGATGGTGAACGGCACCGGGCTGTCGACGTTGGTCTTGCCGGTCATCAGCATGAAGATGCGGCGGAAGTTCTCGAGATCTCCCGCCAGATCGCGGACCACGTCCACGTCGCCGTTGGTGAATATCCGGAAGTGCTCCGACCGGATTTCCTGCCACACATGATCGTCGAGGTCGGCTCGGGCCGGGCGTCCGCCGAAGACACAGAACGCCAGCAGGAAGACAACGGAAAATCGGCGCATGATAAAAATTCCTCAACAATATGAGCGGCCCGCCGGCCGGTCCGGCTACATCTTCATGGTCGCGCCTCCGTCGACCCGGATGCCCGTGCCGTTGATGAAGCTGGCGGCGTCCTGGGCCAGGAACAGCGCGGCGTTGGCCACGTCGATCGCCTCGCCGAGCCGGCCGACCGTGGTCTTGTTGCGCCAGTAGTCGATCTCGCCGGGCGGCGCCGTCTTCACGTAGCGCTCCGTCATGCCGGTGACGATGAAGCCCGGCTGGACATAGTTGGCGGTGATGCCCAGCGGGCCCAGTTCGAGGGCCTGCTGCTTGGTCAGACCGGCGACGGCGTGCTTGGAGACGACGTAGGCCGACAGCGACGCGGCCGCCATCTGGGAGGCGACCGATCCGGTGTTGATCACCCTCCCCGCGCCGCTCTGGCGCAGATGCGGCACGGCCGCGAGGGTGAGGCGGTTCACCGCGGTCACGTTCACCGCGATCACCCGCTCCCACGTGCCTGGCTGCTGTTCCAGGTAGGGGTCGTAGGGCGCGATGCCCGCGTTGTTGAACAGGATGTCCAGCCGGCCGAACGCCGCGATCGCCGCGTCGACCACGGCCTGGGGCGCATCCTCGTCGGTGAGGTCCTTGGCGACCGTGACCGCCGACGGATTGTCGCCGTGGCGCTGCTCCAGCGCCGAGCCGGGCACGTCGCAGGCGACCACTCTGGCGCCCTGTTCGGTGAACAGGTCGACGGCGGCGGCGCCGATGCCGCTGGCCGCGCCGGTGATGATGGCCACCTTGCCCTGAAGCCGGTTTTCCGTTGGCATGCTCCGCCTCTCCCGCTCAGCCGTGGCACATGGCGCCGCCATCGACCCACAGGCCGATGCCGCTCACATAGCCGGCCTCTTCCGAGGCCAGGAACAGCACCGCGTTGGCGATGTCCTCGGGCTCGCCGAAGCGGCCCACGGGCGCCCGCTCCTTCCAGTATTTGGCATAATCCGGCATGCGCTCGAACGCCGGCCTGGTGATGCCGGTCAGGATCGCGCCCGGCTGGATGTAGTTGGCGGTGCCGTGGCGGCCCAACTCGCAGGCCAGCACCTTGGTGAGGCCGGCCACGCCGTGCTTGGTGGCGGTGTAGGCGGCGGCGCCGGATTCCGCGAAGTCGGAGCGCACGGAGCCCACGTTGACGATCCGCGCAGCCTCGCTCTTCTTCAGGTGCGGCATGGCCGCCTTGGACAGCCGGTAGATGGACGTCATGTTGAGGTCGATGACGAACTGCCAGTCTGCCTCGTCGTGGGTCTCCACCTCGCCGCCCTTGCCGACCGTGCCGGCATTGTTGAACAGGATGTCGAGCCGACCGAAGGCGTCGAGCGCGGCGCGGACGATGGCGGGCCCCGCCTCGGGCGCCGTCACGTCCATCTCCAGGCAGACGATCCGCTCCCGGCCGGCATGGACCGAGGCCAGTGGCGAGCCGGGCAGGTCCACCGCCAGAACGCCAGCCCCTTCCTCAGCCAGCAGGGCGGCGGTCGCCGCGCCGATGCCGCTGGCGGCGCCGGTCACGATCGCCGCCTTGCCTTCCACCAGTCCCGTCATGCTTCCTCCCCCGCCAGACCGTCCGGGCCAGAGTGGCCGGCCGCCGCCCCGCCGTCAACCCGCCGCGCCCCGCGGCGGATGCGGACAAAAAAAGGGGCCGGAGCCCATGGCGCCAGCCCCAAGGTTATCCGAAGGGGCTCGGATAAAACCTGCATGCGCCTGCGCCCAGCGGCGTCCGGCGCGGAAATTCCGCGGCTTCTCCCCGTTCGGCGCCGTCCCCAGCGCGCCGCTTCCGGCCGTTGTCCGGATCAACGTCGAATCTACATGCACGCGTGCATAAGAGCAACATTGACGGTTTTTACGCCGTAAGAAAAGCGGCTCATAGCTTGAACCCCACCTCGACGCCGTAGTGACGCGGCTCCCCGTACTGGGTGAAGGTCCACAGCGACGCCACGGGCTGGGACGACACCCGGTAGCGGTCGTCGGTGAGGTTCTTGCCGAACACGCGGATGAAGTACCGCTCGTTGGGGTCGTCGTAGGTCAGGCTCGCATTGAGAATGTTGCGCGGATCGAGGTAGGTGTCGAAGGCCGGGTCCACGTCCGAATAGATGTAGGCGTTCCGGCTCTCGTAGTGGAAGTTCACGTTCCAGGTAAGCGTACCGATGTTGCCCAGCGGGTGTATGTAGGTGGCGTCGATGGTGGCCGACCATTTCGGCGAGCGGTTGAGCGGACGGTCCGAGAAGTCGACGTCGATCACGCCGTCGAAGTTGGTGTCGGCCTGGAAGCTCTTGTACTTGCCGTCCTGGTAGCCGACGTTGCCGCGCAGGGTCAGCCCTGCGACCGGCCGTACCGTCGCCTCGAACTCGATGCCCTTCACCTGGATCTTCGCCGCGTTGAAGAACCGGGTTTCCTGGAACTGCTGCCCGAAGCTGTTGGTCAGCGTCGCCACCAGGCCGCGCTGGGCGTCCGAATACTCCACGTAGAAGAACGTCGTCGCGAAGTTCAGGCGGTGGTCGAGCAGGTCACCCTTGAAACCCACCTCGTAGGACGTGGCGTATTCCGGGTTGTAGGGCTGGGTGGTGGACTCGTCCAGCGGGATGCCGGTGGTGCCGGTCTGGTCGTTGTAGCCGCCCGACTTGAAGCCGCGCGACACCGTGAAGTAGCTGTACCATTCGTCGCTGAACTCGTAGGAAACCGTCGCCCGCCAGGTGGGATCGCTCCACTTGTGGGAGTTGTGCACGACACCGAACGGATACTTCTCGAAGTCTCCGGCCTGGAGCGGATCGCTGAAGTCCTCCCAGGTAAGGGTCGGATCGAACCCGCCGGTGAGCTGCTGGAAGAACACCTGATGGCGGCCTGCCCACTTCTTCTGCTCCCAGGTGTAGCGGAACCCGCCGGTGAGCGAGAGCTTGCTGGTGATGTCGAAGGTGACGTCGGAAAACAGGGCGAAGGCGTCGGCCTTCTGCTGGTTGCACAGCACCTGCGGGTTATTGTCGAAGCCGCCCGGGATCGCGTCCTTCAACCCGATCAGGTCGAGGAAGCCCAGCACCTGAACGACGCAGAACCGCGCGTCGTTCTTCTGATAGAACCCGCCGGCGACGAAATTGAAGAAGCTGTCGTAGTTGGACGAGACCCGGAACTCCTGCTGGAACGTGTGGCGGTTATCCGCCCGGTTGGCGTCGAACAGGGACACTGGCCCGACCTCGCCGGTGTAGGTGTTGGGCAGCCGGGACTTCTGGAAGCGATACCCGGTGACCGAGTTGAAGGTCAGGTCGCCCGCCTGCAACTCCATGTTGAGATAGACCCCATCCACGTCGACCCGCTGGCCCTTGTCGATATTGAGCAGCAGCCCGGAACGGTTGGTGGAGGCCGCGTGGTCGAGCGGGTCGCCGCCCACGTCCTGGGTCAGCCCCAGCAGGTTCCAGGTGAACCGGGGATCGCCCAACGGCGTCTCGTTGATGGACGGCACGTCGTCCGAATGGTCGCGCAGCACCTCGTACTGCAGCAGGGCGTGGAAGTTGTCGGTAGGCTGCCACAGCAGCTTGACCCGGCCGCCCCAGGCGTTCTTGCCGCCGATGCTGGCGCCGTCGCCCTGCCCCGTCTCGCCGTTGTAGGGGCTGGTGGGATCGAGCGCGGTCACCGGCCCGTACTGGGCGCCGTTGTGGTAGTAGCCGTCGGACTTGTCGTAGAGCATGTTGGCGCGCAGCGCGAGCTTGCCCGGCACCAGCGGCACGTTGACGGCGAGCCGCAGCCCCTTGGTGTTGAAATTAGCGTAGCGGAACCGGCCTTCCGCGTGGAAATCGTTGAGATCCGGGCGCTTGGTGAACACCTGCACCACGCCGCCGGTGGTGTTCTTGCCGAACAGCGTGCCCTGGGGTCCGCGCAGCACCTCCACATGGTCGATGTCGAACGTATCGAGCAGCTGGGTCTGCGGACTCGGCATGACGAAATCGTCCACCATCACCGCCACGGGCGCGTCCAGATAGACGATGATGTCCGTCAGGCCGATGCCGCGGATCGAGAACGAGGCGGCGTTGAAGCCGGTGATCTGGGCGGCCGAGCAAGTGGGCACCATGGTCGTCACTTCGCCCGGGGCCTGCGGCGCCGTCACGTCCATGGTCGCCGCGCTGACCGAGGAGACGGCCACCGGCGTGGTCTGGATGGCGGTGGCGCCGCGACGCGTCGCCGACACGTAGACCGTTCCCGTGTCGCCGCCCGATTTCGAGCCGGCGGATGCGCCGGCCTGGCCCCAGGCGGGCATGGCGGCGGCGAACGCGGTGCCTGCGGCGATGACCGCGGCGCAAAATTTCCTGTCCATATTACCTCCCCTTTTGATTTGGCTAAGAAAGAGCGTTCACCGTGCACGCACGATGTCGGCCAAAACCCCATATCTTGTCGTCTCTACTTCGGAATTTACATACAATCCTGTCTGCTTTAAATAGGGTTGATTCTTATTTTTCGGCTTTTGACCGGCCAAAATCGGGTCACGAATGACTGTAAGACCCATAAAAAACTGCGGAATCAACGGCATAGGCGGCGGATAAGAAGCCATCAAGGCTGTTTCTTTTGTGTCTTCAGCGGGACCTGCCGCTGTGCTAGGGTCGCCAGGAAACGGGGCAGGACGCTTCCTGCCGGGCGAGCCACCGCGAATTCACCCAGACTCAGGAGGCAAGAGGATGGATTACAACCTCGACCAGGGCGGCCCGACGCTCAATCCCGACGCCGCCGACACTGCCGTCGACCACAAGGCGCCCTATGTGGACAATGGCACCGAGCGCAAGGATCCGGCGCGCTACTACGCCCGCGACTACATGGCCAAGGAATGGGAACGCCTGTGGAGCCGTGTGTGGACGATCGCCGGCGTCGCCTCAGACATCCCGGAAGTGGGCGATTTCTTCACCTACGACCTGCTGCACGAGAGCTTCATCATCGTGCGCACCGGCCCCGGCCCCGCCGACGTCAAGGGCTGGTACAACGTCTGCGGGCACCGCGGCAACCGGCTGGTGCAGGCCGAGGTCGGCCATGTGGAGGACCGCTTCACCTGCGGCTTTCATTCCTGGCAGTGGAAGATCGACGGCGCCCTCGCCCACGTCACCGACGCGGAGTCCTTCCGGCCCGAGGTGCTCGACTGCGCGCCCGATCTGGTGCCGGTGAAGACCGCCGTGGTGGCCGGCGTCGTGTTCGTCAACATGGACGACGATGCCCGTCCGGTGGAGGACTTCCTTGGGCCCGTCGTCGAGCACATGACGTCGTTCCAGGTGGAAAAGATGAACGTGGTGCGCCACGTGCGCAGCGAATGGGCCGCCAACTGGAAGACCGGCGTCGACGCGTTCTACGAGACCTACCACTTGCACGCCGTGCACCCGCAGACCCAGCCGATCATGGGCGACATCAACTGCCAGTACGACTGCTATCCCAACGGCATGAGCCGGATGATCGTGCCGATCGGCCAGCCCAGCCCGCACTTCCCCGACCAGACGTCGATCAACGAGGGCCTGCAGTACATGCTCGGCAGCGTCGGGCTCGACGCCGCGTCGTTCAAGGGCACGCCGGCCGACGTACGCCCCGCCCTCGCCGCCGCCAAGCGCCGGATCTCGGACAAGTTCGGTCTGGGGTGGGACAACCTGTCCGACGTCCAGCTCACCGACAGCTTCGCCACCGGCATCTTCCCCAACGTGCAGTTCGGCATGCATCCGGAAGGCGCCTTCCTGATGAAGTTCATGCCCCATCCCGACGACCCGCAGCGCTTCTGGTACGACACCATCACCCTGGTGCGCCACGTGGACGACCCGCATTTCCGCGTGCCGGACTGGATGGGCCTGCCCGAGGGCACCGACTGCTCGGGCCGGGAGCGCCCCGACATCGAGCACAAGGGCATCGGCGAGCCGCCCGAGCTGGGACTGGTGCTGGACCAGGACTCCGAACTGCTGCCGGTGGTGCAGAAGGGGCTGCGCTCCAAGGCCTTCAAGGGACCGCTGTGGTGCGAGCAGGAGCAGCGCCTGCGCCACTTCCACAACGAACTGGACCGCTACATCGAGGGCGAGAAATAGCCGTCGGCGACGACGCGGCCGCCATGGCCAAAACCCGGCGATCGTCTAGAATGGCCGGCAACGACAAACGGGGAAGACGATGAGCGAACGCAACACTTTCGGGCGCCTGCTCGACCATGCCGCGCGTACCTGGCCCGAGCGGGACGCAGTGATCTTTCCGGAACGACGCCAGAGCTTCGGCGAACTGCACGCGCGGGCGACGCGGCGCGCCAAGCAGCTGATCGCCCTGGGCGTCCAGCCGGGCGAGCACGTGGGCATCCTGCTGCCCACCAGCTTCGAGTTCATGGAGGTGATGTTCGGCATCGCCCTGGCCGGCGCCGTCATGGTGCCGATCAACGCCCGCTACCGGGGCAGCGAGATCGCCTACGTCACCGAGAACGCCGACCTGGTGACCATCGTGACCACCGGACAGGTGGCGGACGGACTCAACTTCGTCGAGCGCCTGGGCGAGGGCCTGCCCGGGCTGGCCGGGACCGCCGACGCGCGGGCGCTGGCCCTTCCCGGCTCGCCCCGGCTGCGCAACATCCTGCTGCTGGGAGGCGAAACCGCGCCCGGCCTGGTGGCCGAAGCCGACGTCGAGGACGCGGCGGCCGCGGTGCCCGACGACGAGATCGTCCGCCGCACTGCGGCTGTCGCCGGTGACGACCTCGCCATGATCCTCTACACCTCGGGCACCACGTCTAACCCGAAGGGCTGCATGATCTCGGGCGAGTCCATCATCGCCAACGGCCGCGCCATGGCGACGGTCTACAGAATGAACGAGAACGATCGCTTCTGGTCGCCCCTGCCGATGTTCCACATCGCCGCCACCTTCCCGATCTGCGCCTGCTTCGACATGGGCGCGGCCTATGTGACGATGCCGTACTTCGATGCCGGCGTGGCGCTGAAGCTGCTGCAGGACGCCCGCTGCACCGTCAACTACGCGTCCTTCGTGACCATCATCTCCGACCTGCTCAACCATCCCGACTTTCCGGGCACCGACCTGAGCGCCATGCGGGTGATGAACTCCAGCCTCGCGATGCAGCCGCCGGACTTCGCCGAACGGCTCACCAAGGCCATGCCCGGCTGCACCCAGGTCAGCACCTATGGCCTGAGCGAGGCCTCCGGCACCGTCACCACCACGCCGCTCGACATGCCCGAGTGGCTGCGGCATTCGCGCCTCGGCGTGCCCATGCCCGGCCAGGAGGTGGAGATCCGCGATCCGGAAACCGGCAAGCCGGTGCCGACCGGGGAGCGCGGCGAGATCTGCGTGCGCGGCCCCAACATCCTGAAGGGCTATTACCGCGACCCGGAGAAGAGCGCCCAGACCCTGAAGGGCGGCTGGCTCCACACCGGCGACATCGGCTCGCTGGACGAGAACGGCGCGCTGATGTTCCACGGCCGCACCAAGGACATGCTGAAGGTGGGCGGCGAGAACGTGGCCGCCGCCGAGATCGAGAGCCTGCTGCAGCAGCATCCGGCCGTGAAGCTGGCGCAGGTGGTCGGCGTGCCCGACGACCGGCTGGCCGAGGTGCCCGCGGCGTTCGTGGAGCTGAAGCCCGGCGCCGAGGCGGGCGAGCAGGACCTGATCGGCTTTTGCAAGGGCAAGATCGCCAGCTTCAAGGTGCCGCGCCACGTCCGGTTCGTGACGGCCTGGCCCATGTCCACCAGCAAGATCCAGAAGTTCAAGCTGAAGCAGGACTTGGTTACCGAGCTGGAAGCGCAACGGGGCGCCGCGGAGTAGCGCCGCCGCCCCTGCGACGGCACGACGCAAGACGTTTCCCGCGATCCGAAACGTCATTAGTATCGCGCCGTCCTGAATGACGCGGAACCCTCGTGCGCACCCTTGAGAGAAACGCCTTCGTGGTCCTGCTGGTCGCCATCTCGGCGGCCTTCCTGCTGGTGCTGTGGCAGTTCTACGGACCGATCCTGTGGGGCATCGCGGCGGCCGTCGTGTTCGGGCCGTTCTACCGGCGGCTGCTGCACACCATGCCCGGCAAGCGCAACCTGGCGGCCAGCATCACCCTGCTGGTGATCCTGGCGCTGGTCATCCTGCCCGCGACCCTGGTGGCCATCTCCCTCACCCACGAGGTGAGCGCCATCTACCAGAAGCTGCAGGCGGGCGACCTGAACCTGGGCGGCCTGATGCAGCGGCTCTACGACGCGCTGCCGGCCTGGGCGATCGGCCTGCTGGACCGTTTCGACCTGACCGGCGTGGGCAGGATCCGCCAGGAAATCTCCACCGCCATCGCCTCGGGCAGCGAGACCATCGCCACCGGCGCCCTCAACGTCGGCCAGAGCGCGTTCGGCTTCTTGGTGGGCCTGGGCGTGATGATGTACCTCACCTTCTTCCTGCTGCGCGACGGCACCGCGCTGACCCGCCGGATCGGCGAGGCGGTGCCGCTGCCCGCCGACATGCGCCAGCAGCTCTACGACAAGTTCCTCACCGTGGTGCGCGCCACCGTGAAGGGCAGCTTCGTGGTGGCGGCGATCCAGGGCGCCATCGGCGGGCTGGTGCTGTGGGCGCTGGGCGTGCACGCGGCGCTGCTGTGGGGCGTGCTGATGGCATTCCTGTCGCTGCTGCCGGCGGTGGGCGCGGGCTTCGTCTGGGTGCCCATCTCCCTCTACCTGCTGTTCACCGGCGACCTGGCCAAGGCCAT
>WGNW01000032.1 GCA_016124315.1 Alphaproteobacteria bacterium | reverse complement strand
GATCCGGTGCGCTTCCACAACGTGCCGGGCTTCTACGCGGTAGCCAGCAACCGCAAGCTGAGCGACATCGTCAGCGCCGACTACCTGCGCCGCCAGAACATCGGCCCGGACAACCTGGTGCTGCTGTCCGTCGAGGACGTCAGCGTCGACCGGCTTGCCGACCTGCGCAAGGCGATCGTCGCCGACCGGCTGCGCGCCGGTCTCTATACGGTGAACGAGCACGCCGTCACGTTCCCCCAGGGCGACCTGTTCCGGGCCGACATCTACTTTCCCGCCCAGGTGCCCGTGGGCGACTACCGGGTGATCGTCCGGATGTTCCGCAACGGCCGCGAGATCGGCCGGTCCAGTTCCATCATCACCGTCGGCAAGGAAGGGCTCGAGCAGTGGGTCTTCACGGTCGCCCAGCAGCACGGCGTGCTCTACGGGCTGGCCGCGGTGCTGATCGCCGTGGCGGCCGGCTGGGCGGCGGCGGCGGTGTTCCGCGCGCGCTGAAGGGGTGGCCGGCGGCGGTCGCCGGAGACGTGCGCGCCAAAGGACATTCTGAACGGACGGAACCCGTTTCGTTCAGGAAGCGTTCATCTTCGCGGCACCATTGTTCATATGACGAGGGCACGAAACCCTAGGTTCCACGATCCATCGGGGTGACGATGTCAAGAGCTACATTCATCGCGGACGAGAATCTCGGCCGTTTCCTAAAGGAAATGCGGCGTTATTCGGTGCTCGACGCCGAGACCGAGCAGCAGTTGGCGCTGGCTTGGCAGCGCGAGCGGTGCCCCCATGCCGCCGAGCACCTGGTGGGCAGTCACCTGCGCCTCGTGGTGAAGGTGGCCAAAAGCTTCCGGGGCTACGGGCTGCCGCTGGGCGAGCTGGTGGCCGAGGGCAATGTGGGGCTGATGCAGGCCATCGACCGGTTCGAGCCGGAGCGGGGCTTCCGGCTGTCCACCTACGCGCTGTGGTGGATCCGTGCCACCATCCAGGAATACGTGCTGCGGTCGTGGTCCATGGTCAAGCTGGGCACCACCTCGGCCCAGAAGAAGCTGTTCTTCAACCTCCGGCGCCTGAAGACCAACCTGCGCGCCATCGAGGAGGACACCCTGACGCCGGAGCAGGTCGCGTTCGTGGCGCACCAGCTCCAGGTCAGCGAGGACGACGTCGTCAGCATGAACCAGCGGCTGTTCGGCCGCGACCAGTCGCTCAACGTGTCGATCTCCGAGGAGGACGACACCGAGTGGCAGGACTGGCTCGAGGACGGCGAGGTCTCCCAGGAGGAGGCGCTGATCGAGGCCGACCAGATGGTCAAGCGCCGGGCGCTGATGACCCGCTGCCTCAGCCGCCTCGACGAGCGCGAGCAGCACATCCTGATCAACCGCCGGCTGCGCGACGATCCGCCGACCCTGGACGCCCTGTCCCAGGAGCACGGCATCTCGCGGGAGCGCGTCCGCCAGATCGAGGTGCGCGCCTTCGAGAAGCTGAAGCGCATCATGCAGAGTCCCGACCAGCCCGCCACGGCCGTGGCGGCGTAGGCCCGTCCTTCAATTCCACGTTCACCCTTGGCGACAGCCGGCCCTGACGGGCCGGTTTCGTCATGCCCGGGCGCCCGTCGCTCCGCCCGGAAGATCGTCCGACGCCAACGCGTTGCGCCTGAATTACCAGAAGTGGGCTGATCCGCTCGCATCGAGTGCGGCCCGCAGGGCCGTGTATCGAGATGCGTCGGGCCGGTCTCGATGCGGTTTGGCGCCATGCGCCAAGTCGCTCGCCCCGAGCGGGTGCGAGGCCGACGGGGCCCGTTCCTACCGCTGTGCCGGCAGCCAGTCCTTCAGCCGGCGGGCGGCCTCCGCCATGTCCTCGGCGGTGCCGGAGAAGCACAGCCGGATGAAGCGGTCGCCGTCCACCTCGTCGAAGTCGGTGCCCGGGACGGTGGCGACGCCGGCGCCTTCCAACATCGCCCGGCAGAAGGCGGCGCTGTCGTTGGTGAACCAGCTGACGTCGGCATAGAGGTAGAACGCGCCCTCCGGGTTGGCGAAGCGCAGGCCCAGCGGCTCCAGCTCGGCCAGCAGCAGATCGCGGTTGGCGCGGTACTGGGCCACCCGCGCGTCGAGTTCCGCCGTGCAGTCGAAGGCGGCCAGCGCGGCGTGCTGGGCCACCGTGGGCGGCGAGATGAACAGGTTCTGGGCCAGCCGCTCCACCGGGCGCACCAGCGCCTCGGGCACCACCATCCAGCCGACGCGCCAGCCGGTCATGCAGTAGTACTTGGAGAAGCTGTTGATGGCGACGGCGTCGTCGCTGAAGGCGAGTGCCGTCACCTCGCCGCCGTCGAACACCATGCGGTGGTAGATCTCGTCGGAAATGAGCCGGATGCCCCGCTCGGCGCAGGCCCCGGCAAGGCCGCCCATGCGCCGCCCGTCGATGGTGGTGCCCGTCGGATTGGAGGGGCTGGCCACCAGCAGGCCCTGCAGCTCTGGCGTCGCGGCGACCTGCGCGGCCGTCGGCTGGAAATTGTCGGCGAGGGTGGTGCGCAGCTCCACCGCCTCGATCCCCAGCGCCCGCATGATCCGCTCGTAGGGCGGATAGCACGGCCGGCCGATCGCCATGCGGTCGCCGATGTCGAAGCAGGCGGTGAACGCCAGGCTGAACGCCGCCGACGAGCCGGTGGTCACCACCACCCGTCCGGGGCCGACCGCGACGCCGTAGGCCTCGGCGTAGTGCTGGGCGATGCGTTCGCGCAGCGCCGGCAGGCCCAGCGCCACGGTGTAGCCGCCGCGGCCGTCGCGCATGGCCCGCTCGGCTGCTTCCACGACCGGCGCCGGCGTCGGCAGTCCCGGCTCACCCACCTCCATGTGGATCACCCGCCGCCCCTGCACCTCCAGCGCGGCGGCAGCCGTCATCACGTCCATCACGCGGAACGCGGGAATGTCGCTGCGGCGGGAAATCTTTGGGGGAACGCGGGTCATGGAGCGCCTTGCGGGAGGGAAGGACCGTCCTGCCCAATTCCCCCATCCCTCGGCTTCGATCAAGACTTTTCCGTTGATCCGCCCTACGTTTCGTGTGGGAGGACCGCATGACCGAACCGCACCACGACACGCCGACCGTTCCGGCCCCCGAACATCTGCCCCTGCCCGAAAGCGCGCTGTGCGGCTGCTGCGACGCCGCCGCGCTGGGCTTCGAGACCACGGCGGAGCTGTCCGAGGAGGACGGCATCGTGGGCCAGCAGCGGGCGGTCGAGGCGATCCGCTTCGCCTTGGGCATCGACCGGTCCGGCTACAATCTGTTCGCGGTGGGGCCACGCGGCACCGGCAAGTACCGGCTGGTGTCGCGGCTGGTGGGCGAGGCGGCCCGAGCCCGCCGGGCCGACCGGGACTGGGCCTACGTCTACAATTTCGACGACGAGCGCCGGCCCAACGCGCTGAGCTTGCCCGCGGGCAAGGGCGCCGAGCTCGAGTCGGCCATGGAGCAGCTGGTGCGCGACATGCTCGCCGCCCTCTCCAGCGCATTCTCGGGCGAGGACTACCGCAACGCGCTGCAAAGCATCCAGGAGCAGGTGGAGCGCCGTCAGAGCGCCGCCCTCGACGAGCTGCGCGCCCGCGCCCGGGAGAAGAACGTCACCCTGCTCAACACGCCCATGGGCTTCGGCTTCGCGCCGCTGGAGGACGGCAAGGTGATGGAGCCGGAGCGCTTCAACCAGCTGCCCGAGGACGAGCGGCGGCGCATCGAGCACGACATCGAGGAACTGCAGGAAGCCTTGCGCACGGCCATGCAGAAGATGCCCTCGCTGCTGCAGGAGGTGCGCAAGAAGATCCAGGAGCTGAACGAGGAGACCGCCGAGTTCGCCATCGGCGGGCTGATCCGCACGGTGCAGGGCCGCTTCGACGCCCTCGAAGAGGTGAAGGCCTATCTGGACCAGGTGCACGCCGACCTGAAGCAGAACATCGAGCTGTTCCTGAAGGGCCAGTCGGGCCAGGACGGCAAGGAGGGGCCGCCGCCCCAGCTGGTCCGCGAGCAGTTCCTGCGCCGCTACCGGGTCAACCTGATCGTCGAGCAGGCGGCCGACGCGCCGGCGCCGGTGGTCTACGAGGACGAGCCCACCTACGAGCGGCTGATGGGCCGCATCGAGCACCGTGCCGAGATGGGCACCCTGCTGACCGACTTCAGCATGATCCGCGCCGGTGCCCTGCACCGGGCCAATGGCGGCACCCTGATCCTCGACGCGCGCAAGGTGCTGATGCAGCCGCAGGCCTGGGAGGCGCTGAAGCGCACGCTGCGTGCCGGCGAGGTGCGCATCGAGCCGGTCTTCTCGGCGATGGGCCTGCCGACCACGGTCACCCTGGAGCCGGAGCCGATCCCGCTCAAGGTCAAGATCGTGCTGCTCGGCGAGAGCGACATCTACTACCTGCTGCACGGGCTCGACCCGGAGTTCTCCAGCCTGTTCAAGGTGATGGCCGACTTCGACGAGCGCGTGGTGCGCAGCGACGACACCATCCGCCAGATGGCCCGGATGGTCGCCGCACGGGCGCGGGGCGACGGGCTGAAGCCGTTCGACCGGGACGCCGTCGCCCGGCTGATCGACGACATGTCGCGGGCCGAGGAGGATTCCGAACGGCTGTCGGCGAACGTGGAACACCTTACCGACCTGATGCGCGAGGCCGACTACATGGCCGGGCAGGCCGGCCGCGACGTGGTCGCCCGCGCCGACGTGGAGGAGGCCATCGACGCCCGCCGGCGCCGGGTGGGGCGCATCGCCCAGCGGATGCAGGCCGAGATGCTGCGCCAGACCATCCTGGTGGACACCGCGGGCGCCGTTGTCGGCCAGATCAACGGGCTGTCGGTCTTCAGCATCGGCGGCGCCATGTTCGGCAAGCCCAGCCGGATCACCGCGCGGGCGTGGCTGGGCCGCGGCGACCTGATCGACATCGAGCGGGCGGTGGCGCTGGGCGGGCCGCTGCACTCCAAGGGCGTGCTGATCCTCGCCGGCTACCTCGGCGAGCAATATTCCCAGGACACGCCGCTGTCGCTGTCGGCCAGCCTGGTGTTCGAGCAGTCCTATGGCGGGGTGGACGGCGACAGCGCCTCCTCGGCCGAGCTCTACGCCCTGCTCTCGGCGCTGGCCGAGGTGCCGATCTTCCAGCACTTCGCCGTCACCGGCTCGGTCAACCAGCGCGGCCAGGTGCAGGCCATCGGCGGCGTCAACGAGAAGGTCGAGGGCTTCTTCGACCTTTGCGCCGAGCGGGGGCTCAACGGCCGCCAGGGCGTGCTCATCCCCACCGCCAACGTCAAGCACCTGATGCTGCACCGGCGCGTCACCGACGCTGTGGCCGAGGGCAAGTTCCAGATCCACGCGGTCTCGGCCATCGACCAGGGCATCGAGATCCTCACCGGCGTCGCGGCGGGCATTCCCGACGCCGAAGGCCGCTTTCCGCCCGGCACGGTCAACGCTTTGGTAGCCGACCGGCTGCACCGCTTCGCCGACGCCCGGCGACGTTTCGGCCTGCCGCTGCGTGCGGAGGCGGCGTCATGATGGCGGAGGCGGCGAAGCGGGGCGGGCGGCGCGGGCGAACGGTCAGCCGGGTGGTGCTGACCATCGAGCCCGAATCCCTGCAGCAGGACTCCATCGACGTGGCGGTGCGCCTGGCGCGCACCTATGGCGCCGAGCTGGTGACCGTGTTCGTCAAGGGCCGCGATCTGTTCAACCTGGCCTCGCTGCCCTTCGGCGCCACGGTGATCAGCCGCAGCGGCCAGGTCCGGCGGGTCGACCCGGCGGCGCTCGATGACCGGCTGGAGCTGCTCGCCCGCCAGGCCCGCGAGCGGCTGGCGCGGGCCGCCGGCAGCGGCATCCGCTGGAGCTTCCGCACCGCCACCGGGTACACCGAGCAGATCGCCGCCGGCGAGGCGGCCGCCGGCGACCTGCTCACCATCTGCTCGCGGACCGCGCGCGGCGTCGGCGGCGCGGCCGACGCGCTGGCCTGCTCGCTGCTGCTGCTGGGCCGCGGCATGTGCCGCGACCGGCCGGTGGTCGCCCTGTTCGAGGGCGACACGGCGCTGCTGGCCGTCGCCCGGGAAATGGCGGCGGCCTTCGGCAAGGAGCTGGTGGTGCTGGTCGCCTTGGGCGGCGACGCCGCCCGTCGCCGGCGCAGTGCCCGCGCCTGGCTGGCGCGTCGCGGCCTGCCGGCAACCGTCCGGGTGTCCGACGCCGAAGGCGTGGCGCTCGCCCGCGAGATCGCCGCGCTGGCGCCCGGCCTGCTGGTGGCCGGCCGCGCCGCGCCCGCCAGCCGAGGCCTGCGCGAGGCCTACGCCGCCGCCGACGAACCGCCGGCCACGCTGCTCGTCTCCTGACTTTCCCACTCGACCCGGAGGAACCTGCGCCGTGAAGGCCGACACGCCCCCCCCATCGCTGCGCCGCAAGATCGGCCCCATCGGCCTGCTGTTCACCGGCATCACCTCGGTCATCGGCTCCGGCTGGCTGTTCGCGGCGATGTACGCCTCCCAGATCGCCGGGCCGGCCGCCATCCTCTCCTGGGTGATCGGCGCCGCCATCGTGCTGGTGATCGCCCTGGTCTATGCCGAAACGGTGACCATGCTGCCCATCGCCGGGTCGATCGCCCGCATCCCGTTCTTCTCCCACGGGTCCATGAACGGCTACATCGCCGGCTGGCTGTGCTTCGTCGCCTATCTGTCGACGGCGCCCATCGAGGTGATGGCGATCCTCGACTACGCCACCAACTACTTCCCCGGCCTGACCGTCGGCGCCTACGGTGACCGGGTGCTTACCGGCGAGGGCTTCGCGGTGGCCACCGCGCTGATGTGCCTGTTCGTCTTCATCAACCTGATGGGTGTCGCCTGGCTGGCCACGTCCAACACCATCATCACCTTCTGGAAGCTGCTGATTCCCTCGATCGCGCCGATCGCGCTGATGCTGACGGCCTTCGATCCCGGGCGCTTCACCGACTATGGCGGATTCGCGCCGTCCGGCATGGCGGGGGTCTTCGCCGCCATTCCCAGCGGCGGCATCCTGTTCTCCTTCATCGGCTTCCGGGCGCTGCTCGACATGGCGGGCGAGGTGCGCAAGCCGCAGCGGGACATCCCGTTCGCCCTGCTGGGCACCATCGTCATCTGCGCCACGGTCTACCTCCTGCTGCAGGTGGCGTTCATCGGCGTCATCCCGGCGGCCGACCTGAAGGACGGCTGGTCGGGCATCGCCGCCACCGTGCCGGGCGGGCCGTTCGCCGCCTTCGCGGCGCTGCTGGGCCTGAAATGGGTGGCGCTGACGCTCTATGTCGACGCCGCGGTGTCGCCGGGCGGCACCGGCCTCGCCTATGTGGGCGTCACCGCCCGGCTCAACTACGCCATGAGCGAGAACGGCCATTTCCCGCGCCTCTTCCTCAAGCTGAACCGGGCGGGCGTGCCGTTCTGGGCGATCGTCGTCAACCTGGTCTTCGGGCTGGTGATGATGGCGCCGTTTCCGAGCTGGCAGTCCCTGGTCAGCTTCACCAGCAGCGCGGCGACGCTGTCGCTGGTGTTCGGGCCGCTCTCGCTCATCGCCATGCGCCACCAGCTGCCCGACCATCCGCGCCCGTTCCGGGTGCGCTGGGCGCTGCCCGTCGCCGCGCTGTGCTTCGTGCTCACCAGCTGGGTGGTCTACTGGACCGGCTGGGAGACCAACGGCAAGGTGCTGCTGATCCTGCTGATCGGCCTCGCCGTGGTCGCCGGCGTCCGGCGCGCCGGGCGCGGCGAGCACGGGCCGCTGCACCTGCGGCAGGCCGCCTGGATGGTGCCCTACATCCTGCTGCTGGGCGTCACCTCCTACCTGGGCGGCTACGGCGGCGGGCTGGACCTGCTGCCCGAATGGCTGGCCATGGCCGTCATCGCCGCCGGCTCGCTGGCGATCTTCTTCGTCGCCGTCAGGACAAGGCTGCCCGACGCGGAAGCCCGCGCCCTGGTCGCCACCGCCGACGAGTGACCCGTCCATGCGCCGCGCTCGCGCGTATCATGACGTGACATCGGGCGCGGGTTATCCTGGGGCATGACTGGCGGCCCGGAACGGAGGCGGCGATGGTCCTGGTATCCGTCACAAGGCTGCGGCTGCGCTCATGGCGCTACCTGCCGGGCTTCATCCTCTGGTCGGGCCGCGCGATCCGCCAGGCGCGGGCGGCCTCCGGCAACCTGCACGCCGCGGTGATGCGCGACCGCCACGGCGGCTTCTGGACCTGCACGGTGTGGGAAAGCGAGGCGGCCATGCGCCGGTTCATGCTCTCCGGCGCCCACCGCAGGGCGATGCCCCGGCTTGCCGCCTGGTGCGAGGCGGCCGCGCGGGTGCACTGGAGCCAGCAGACGGCCGAGCCGCCGTCCTGGCACGAGGCCTGGCTGCGGCTGCGCGACGAGGGCCGCCCCTCCCGCCTCGACCACCCCTCGCCGGCGCACCTGGCGCACGAAATCCCGCCGATCGACTGAGCGGGGCGCCTGTGGCGATCCCTCCCTCAGGCTCCCTTCGCCGGCTGGACGCTTTCGCCCGGGTGCCGTCCCGCGCGCTGCGGAATGAGGAGGACGAGCAGCACGATCGCCGCGGCCAGGACCGCGCTCGCCAGCGGGCGGCTGAGGGCAAGCCCTCCCTTTGCGAACGGCTTGTCGAGGAAGTCGCCCACCGCCGCGCCCAGCGGGCGGGTAAGGATGAAGGCGGCCCAGAACAGGCCCACACGGCTGGTGCTGGTGAAATGGTAGAGCGCGGCGCAGACCGCGATCGCCCCGGCGAATATCGCCGCGGCGCCGATGTAGCCCATGCCGCCAGTGTCGGCGAGCCAGTCGCCCAGCGCCGTGCCGAGAGTCTGTGAAAAAGTGATCGTGATCCAGTAGAACACCTCTGCCCTCGGTGTCACGACACGGTTCACGTTGACGCTGCCCAGCGTGCGGTGCCAGGCGAACAGCGAGATCAGGACCAGCGACAACAGCAGCAGCGAGCCGCCGGTATAGCCGATCCCTAGCGAGCGCGTGGCAAAATCGGCGAGCGTCGTTCCCGCGGTGGTCGACGCCACGATCGTTGCCCAATACAGGAAGGGATGGAAGCGCTTGGCGGCGATCTGCGCCCAGATGAGCGTCGCCAGGATCGCGGCAAACAGTCCCGTCGCCGCGAGATAGCCCCAGCTGAGCGTCATGCTGACCGTATCACCGCCGGTCTCGCCAAGCGTCGTCGCAAGAATCTTGATGACCCAGAAGCCGAGCGTGACGGCTGGCACTTTCGAGTAAACCGCCTCAGGCACAGTATTGTCGTGAGCTTGTTTCACCGCCTCGGCTCCACTTTCCATGAATTCGTGCGGAAATGTAATTCGTCCGAGAGGCGATTTGCTCCCGATGTCTTGTATACAAATTCTCAACCTTGGCGTTTTTCTGGAACGTGCACGGGGTGAATCCGGTTTCGCCACCGTTCCTGCAACGCACAAGGATGGCCCCATGAAAACGACCTGGAAGAATTCCCTGATGGCGGCGGGCTTGGCGGCGCTGGCGGCATGCAGCGCCAAGGAGCAAGACCAGGGCGCGGCACACGACGCCGCAAGCGCCCCGCAGCTGTCCACGCCGGCGCCGAACGATGCGGATGCGCAGCATTCGGCGCTTCTCGCCGCGGCCGAGCCGTTCGAGAACCTGACCGAGCAGGCCGCAACCGCCACGTCCGGCAAACTCGACACGCTGATCGGCGACGCCCGGAAGGCGGGGGCGGTCGTCGCGCCGTCGCTCACCGCACCGCAGCACTCGGCCCTCGACGATCACCTCGCTGCGATCGATGCGGCGAACAAGAACGGCGACCGGACGGCGATCGCACTTGCCGCGGTCGAGGGCTATCGAACTCTGGTCGAGAGTGCCAGCGATACCGGCCCGGTTCCCCGGGCGGTGAGCCTGCTCGACTACGCCGGGTTCCGCTACGAGGCCGACCTGGCGGCCACGCCGCCTCACTGGACAGACGCGGCAACCGCCGCGAACTATGCCACGTCGCGGTGGTCGGCACTCGGCGGCAAGGTCGGCGACACCGCGCTCAAGGATGAAGTCGCCAGGGCCGTCGGGGACATGAACGTCGCCGCAAAGACGCAGGACCCCAGCGCGGCCAGGAGCGCCGTCGGCAAGGAACTCGATCTCGTCGACAAGCTGGAGGCCTACTTCACCAAGAGGCCCTGACCGTGTCGTGGGACTGACGGCAACTCTGGGAAGATTCGGACTTTTCTGGGCGGTGGAGCGGGTGAAGGGAATCGAACCCTCGTCGTAAGCTTGGGAAGCTTCTGCTCTGCCATTGAGCTACACCCGCGCGCCGGCGCACCGGTCGATCTGAGATACCATATCGGCGGGGGCGCGCAAGGACAATCCGGGGCGTCGGCGCCGGGGCGATCGCGGGCTTTCCGTCTCCCGCCGCGCGCCGATTTGCCGTATTGATGCGGCTGCGCAAACCGGAGGCTCCATGGAGGTCCACGACATCATCCGCCAGGCGGTGGCCCTGCTGACCGTCTACGGCCTGAAGCTGATCGGCGCGGTGCTGATCCTGATCATCGGCTGGATGGCCTCGTCCTGGGCCGGGCGCGCCGCCGCGCGCCTGTCGCGGGGCCTGAAGCGGGTCGACCCGACCGTGGCCGGCTTCCTCGCCAGCTTCATCCGCTACGGGCTGCTCACCATCACCCTCGTCGCCGTGCTGGCGCAGTTCGGCGTCGAGACCACCAGCATCATCGCCGTGCTGGGCGCCGCCGGCCTCGCCATCGGCCTGGCGCTGCAGGGCACCCTCAGCCATTTCGCCTCGGGCGTCATGCTGCTGCTGTTCCGGCCGTTCCGGATCGGCGACACCATCGAGGTGGCCGGGCAGGTAGGCACCGCCAAGGCGATCACCCTGTTCACCACCGAGCTGTCGACGCCGGACAACGTGCTGCTGATCCTGCCCAACGGCGCGGTCTGGGGATCGGTGATCAAGAACTTCAGCGCCCACCGGACGCGCCGCGTCGACGTGTCGGTGACCATCGGCTACCGCAACCGCATCGACTCGGTGGCGGCGCTGGTGCGGGAGATCCTGGCCGCCGACCCGAGGCCGCTGCCGGCCCCCGAGCCGCAGATCGTGACCGGAGCCCTGACCGAGACCGGCGTGCAGGTCGAGGTGCGCGTCTGGGTCAACGCCGCCGACTACTGGGACTTCCGCTACCACCTGATCCGCACCATACAGGAGCGCTTCGCCGACGCCGGCATCGAACTGCCGCTCGCGCAGCAGTTTCTGAAGAAGGCGCTGGACGCGCCCGCCGGCTCGCCGTGAATTCGACTTCGGCGGGGCCGATTTTTCCGTATGATAGCCCCCTACGAGGGAGCGACAACCGCGCCGTAAGCGGCGCCGTACATTCGGTGTGAGGAATGGTTCCTAAATCCTCATCCCAGTGGGTGTGGTGTGGCGTGCTCGCCTTGGCCTGCATGACGGCATCGGCGGCCAGCGCCTCTCTCACCCTTACCCTGGGTATTCCGCCGCCGGCCTGGGTGCCGGCGGGCCTCGCCTTCGGCGCCCTTGCCGCCTGGGGGCTGGCGCTGTGGCCGGGCGCGTTGCTGGGCTGGCTGCTGGGCGCGCTGGCCGCCGGTCTGGCGCCGCCCGACGCGCTGATCGCCGCCGCCGCCGGCACGGCCGGCGCGGCGGCGGGCGCGGCGGTCTTCCGGTGGGCCGGCGCACGCCCGCAGCTCGACCGCTTCCGCGACGTCGGCATCCTGCTGCTGGGCGCGCTGCCGCTCGACGCCGCCGTGTCGGCGGTGGCCGGTTCCGCGGGATTCGCCGCCACTGGACTGGCCGCCCGGGGCCTGGTGCCGCTGCTCCTGGGCGGGCTGGTCTGCGCGGCGTTCAGCCTGATGGCGTTCACGCCGCTGGCGCTCGGCCTGAGGACCAGCCGATGGCCGCGCTGGACGGTCCGCCAATGGTGGGAACTGGCGGCCGTCTTCGCGGTCAAGACGGTGTCGGCGGCCGCTCTGGTCCTGCCGCTGCCGCAGGCGGTCCACCTGGCCATCCTGATCCTCAATTTCCCGATCCTCGCCTGGATGGCCATGCGCTTCAATCTGCTGGCCCTGGGCGCGCTGCTGGCGTTGACGCTGGGCTGGGGCCTTGTGGGCACGGCCATGGGCTACGGCCCGCTGGTCGTGGTGGGATATCCGGCGCTGTGGTTCCCGCTGACCGGCTTTGCCGTGCTGGCCTCGTCCACCAGCTTGCTGCTCTACGCCGCGACCGAGGTCGCGCGGCGGATGCGCCGCGACCTCACCGTCAGCGAGCGCAGGCTGCGCGACATCGCCGACAGCGCCAGCGATTTCTTCTGGGAGACCGACGAGAGCGGCCGCCTGCTCTACGTCTCCGAGCGGTTCGCCGAATTCGTCGGCTCGGAGACCGAGGTGCTGCTGGGACGGTTGGGCTTCGAGGACACGCTGGCGGAGCTGCGGGCCGGCGACTGGCCGGAGGTGACGGAGGCGATCCGGCAGCGGCGGGGCTACCGCAACCTGCGGGTGCCGGTCACTGTCATGTCCGGCGACCAGCGGGTGCTCCAGGTCAGCGGCAAGCCGGTTTTCGACGACGCCGGCGTCTTCCGCGGCTACCGGGGCGCCTGCAGCGACGTCACCGAGCAGCTGGAGGCGGCGGACGCCCTGTTCCAGGCCCAGAAGATGGAGACGGTGGGCCAGCTCACCGGCGGTCTCGCGCACGACTTCAACAACCTGCTGGCGGTCATCATCGGCAATCTGGAACTGGCCGAGGAATATCTCGACGGCATGGCCGAGGCCGCCGGCATGGTGCGCAAGGCGATCGACGCCTCGGAGCGGGGCGCGCTGCTGATCCAGCGGCTGCTGGCGTTTTCGCGACGGCAGGCGCTCTCGCCCCGCGTGGTCGACGTCAACGCCCTGGTGTCCGGGTTCGCCGATATCATCCGTCAGGCCGCCGGCGACGGCGTGGCGGTGAAGCGGACCTTGCACAGCGGGCTGTGGCTGGTGCGCGTCGACCCGACGCAGCTGGAATCGGCCATCCTCAACCTGGCCCTCAATGGCCGCGACGCCATGAAGCAGGGCGGCACCCTCACCATCGAGACCCGCAACCAGGCCGTCGGAGAGGGCGACGGCGCGGTCGGCGACGGGCTCGTTCCCGGCGACTACGTGACGGTATCGGTCTCCGACACGGGCTGCGGCATGGACGAGGAGACCCTGTCGCGGGTCTTCGAGCCGTTCTTCACCACCAAGGAGACCGGCCGGGGCAGCGGTCTCGGCCTCAGCATGGTCTACGGCTTCGCCCGGCAGTCGGGCGGCGCCGTCGACGCCCGCAGCACGCCGGGGGAGGGAACCACCATGACCGTCTACCTGCCCCGCCACGCCGAGGCCGACGGGGCGGGGACGGGCATCGGCGGCGGCGACGCCGTGCCGCACGGCCGCGGCGAACGCATCCTGCTGGTCGAGGACGATCCGGGCGTGCGCGACCTCATGGCGCGCCGGCTGCTGCAGCTGGGCTACCAGGTCTCCGTCGCCGAGGACGGCGCCAAGGCGCTGGCCCTGCTGGGGCGAGAGCCGGGGATCGCGCTGCTCCTCAGCGACATCGTGCTGCCCGGCGGGCTCTACGGCGACAACGTCGCCCAGGAGGCGCGCAAGCTCCGTCCGGACCTCAAGGTGCTGTTCATGTCCGGCTACCCGAAGACGGCCCGCGACCGCATCGGCGGCGAGGAGATGCCGGTGCTGCGCAAGCCGTTCCGCAACCAGGACCTGGCCCGCCAACTCCGCCGGCTGCTGGACCGGGTGGACGCTTGACGGCGCCGTCGAATGGGCCTAACACTGGCGTCCGTGGCGATTTGGCGACCAGCTTGCGGCCACGTTAAAAAAACAGCTAAACGGTCGGGCGAACCCTGACCTTCACCGGTCGGGGTTTTTTGTGTTTGGAGCACCGCATGTACGTGCCGGACCCTTTCAGGCAGGACGACCGCGAAGCGGCGCTGCGGCTCGTCGCCGGGGCGTCCTTCGGCCTGCTGGCCGTGGGCCTGGAGGCGGCGCACGTCCCCTTCGTCCTCGACCGGGAGCGGCAGGCGCTGCAATGCCACGTGGCGCGCGCCAATCCCATCTGGCGCCAGGCGCTGGGTGCGCCCGTGCTGGCGGTGTTCTCCGGCCCGCACGCCTACGTGTCTCCCGACTGGTACGAGAACACCGCGCAGGTGCCGACCTGGAACTTCCTGGCGGTGCACGTGTCCGGCACGGCGTCGCGCCTGCCGGAGGAGGCGCTGGAGGCGCATCTGCGGGCGCTGGTCGCCCAGGAGGAAGCGCGCCTCGCCAAGGCGCCGTGGACGCCGGAACGGATGGACGCCGGCGCGCTGACGGCGCTGCGGCGCGGCATCGTCGGCATCGAGATCCCGCTGGAGCGCGTCGAGGCGAAATGGAAGCTGTCGCAGAACCGCGGTCCGGCCGATCGGCGGTCGGTGCGGACCGCCCTCGAGCGGCAGGGCGGAGAGAACAACCTGGCCGTCGCGGCGCTGATGGCCGACAACGAGAAGGAACCGGCCCATGACCGATAAGAAGAAGCCCTCCGAGTGGCGGCTGGCCACGCGCCTGGTACGTGGCGGCACGAAGCGTTCGGAATTCGGCGAGACCTCCGAGGCGATCTTCATGACCTCGGGCTTCCGCTACGACGCGGCCGAGATCGCCGCCGACCGGTTCGCCGGCGTCGCCGAGGGCTTCACCTATTCGCGCCTGTCCAATCCCACGGTCGCCATGTTCGAGGAGCGCATGGCGCTGCTCGAGGGGATGCCGGTGGCGAAGGCGACCGCGACGGGCATGGCGGCGGTCAACGCGGCGCTCACCTGCCAGCTCCGCGCCGGCGACAAGGTGGTCGCCTCGAAAGCGCTGTTCGGCTCGTGCCGCTACATCATCGACGAGATCCTGCCCCGCTACGGCATCACCACCGAGCTGGTGACCGGCGCCGACGACGATGCTTGGGCAAGGGCCATCACGCCCGGCACCAAGACCGTGTTCGTCGAGACCCCGGCCAATCCCACCCTCGACGTGGTCGACCTCGCCAAGGTGTGCGAGTTGGCCCACGCAGTGGGCGCCACGGTGGTGGTGGACAACGTGTTCGCCACCCCGCTGCTGCAGCGGCCCACCGATTTCGGCGCCGACGTGGTGGTCTATTCGGGCACCAAGCACATCGACGGCCAGGGCCGGGCGCTGGGCGGCTGCATCCTGTGCAGCCGGCAGTTCTTCGACGATCACCTGAACCAATACCTGCGCCACACCGGCCCGACCATGAGCCCGTTCAACGCCTGGGTGCTGCTGAAGGGGCTGGAGACGCTGGAGCTGCGGGTCACCCGGATGTGCGAGAACGCCGCCAGGGTGGCCGACTTCCTGGCCGAGAGCGGCAGGCTGGCGCGGGTGCTCTATCCCGGCCGCAAGGACCATCCGCAGCACGCGCTGGCGATGCGCCAGATGGCGGCCGGCGGCAGCGTCATCACCGTGGACGTGCCCGGCGGGCGCGAGGCCGCCTTCCGGCTGCTCAACGCGCTGCAGATCATCGACATCTCCAACAACCTGGGCGACGCCAAGAGCCTGGCGACCCATCCGGCCAGCACCACCCACCGTTCCCTCGCCGAGGCGGCTCGGCTGGAACTGGGCATCCTCGAGGCGACGCTGCGGCTGTCGGTCGGGCTGGAGGACGCGCAGGACCTTATCGAAGATCTGGATCAGGCGCTGTGTCGTATATCGGCGTAGCGTTCTGGACAAACGCTTTGCCGAGCGTAGATTAGCCGGATGCCGAACGTCGGGGGACGCAGCGAAGGTCGACCATGTACAACGCCGTGACAAGGCACATCAGCGTGACGGTAACGCCCTATTTCATCGAGGAGCAGTCGGACCCGGAGGACAACCACTTCGTCTGGGCCTACCAGGTCAACATCGAGAACCAGGGCCGCGAGACCGTCCAGCTGAAGAGCCGCTACTGGCACATCACCGACGCCAACGGGCAGATCCACGAGGTGCGGGGCGACGGTGTCGTCGGCGAGCAGCCGGTGCTGCGGCCGGGCGAGAGCTTCGAGTACACCAGCGGCGCGCCGCTTTCGACGCCATCGGGCATCATGGCCGGCCGCTATCAGATGGAAACCAATGGGGGCGAGGGCTTCGAGATCGATATCCCGGCCTTCTCCCTCGACAGTCCGTATCAGCGCACCAGCCTGAACTGACGACAAGATTGGAGACGATAGATTGGACAAGAGGATTACCAGGGCGCCGACGCGCGAGGAGGCCGAGGAAGCCGTCCGTACGCTGCTGCGCTGGGCGGGAGACGACCCTGACCGCGAAGGGCTGATGGACACGCCCGCCCGCGTGGCCCGCGCCTACGAGGAATATTTCGCCGGCTACCGGGAGGACCCGCACCAGTATCTCGAGCGCACCTTCGAGGAGGTGCATGGCTATGACGAGATGGGGGTGCTGCGGGACATTCCGTTCGAATCCCACTGCGAGCACCATCTGGCGCCGATCATCGGCAAGGCGCACGTGGCCTACCTGCCCACCAACCGGGTCGTCGGCATCTCCAAGCTGGCGCGGGTCGTCAACGCCTTCGCCAAGCGGCTGCAGGTGCAGGAGAAGATGACCGCCCAGATCGCCGACTGCATCAACCAGGCGCTGCATCCCGACGGCGTCGCGGTGGTGATCGAGGCGGCGCACCACTGCATGACCACCCGCGGCGTGCACAAGCACGGCGTCTCCATGGTGACCAGCACCCTGCTCGGCGCGTTCCGCGAGAACCCCAACACCCGCGCCGAGTTCATGGCGATGATTGGCAGTCCGGCCAGCCGCGTCTATGGTTGAGGCATGAGCCCTCATGCCCGCGACGCCGTCGACATCCTGCGCGACCTGATCGGCTTCGACACCGTCAGCCGCAATTCCAACATGGAACTGATCCGCTACGTGGCGGAGCGGCTGAGCGAGGTCGGCGTCGACAGCGAGATCATCGGCGACGGCACCGGGGGCAAGGCCAACCTGTTCGCCACCGTGGGCGGCCCGGCCGGCGTGCCCGGCATCGTGCTGTCGGGGCATACCGACGTGGTGCCCGTGGACGGGCAGGACTGGCACACCGATCCCTTCGACATGACCGAGCGGGACGGCCGGCTCTACGGCCGCGGCACCAGCGACATGAAGGGCTTCATCGCCATCTGTCTGGCGCTGGCGCCCGACATCGCCCGGGCGCGACTGCGCGAGCCCATCCACTTCGCCTTCTCCTACGACGAGGAAGTGGGATGCCGGGGCGTCGGCAGCATGATCGCCAAGATCAGCGGCCGCCGCCCGCTGCCGCGCGCCTGCATCGTCGGCGAGCCCACCTCGATGCGCGCCGTGGCCTCCCACAAGGGCATCCGCGCCTTCGAGACGGCGATCAAGGGCCGCGAAGCCCATTCCTCGAACACGGAATTCGGCGTCAGCGCCATCCTGGCGGCGGGCCGATTGATCGCGTTCCTCGACGGTATCCTCGACGAGATGCGTGCGCGCGGCGACGACACCGGCCGGTTCGACCCGCCCTACACCTCGCTCAACGTGGGCACCATCCGCGGCGGCGCCGCCATCAACATCACCCCGTCGGACTGCCGCTTCGTCTGGGAGTACCGTTCGCTGCCGCAGGCCGACGAGAACGAGATCATCGACCGATTCGAGGCCCGCTCGCGGGAGATCGAGGCCGAGATGCGCACCCGCTTCGACGGCGCCTTCGTGCGCACCACCCAGATTTCCCGCTCGCCCGCCCTGCTGCGCCAGGCCAACTCGCCGGCCGAGGAACTGGTGCTGGCGCTCACCGGCCAGAACGAGACCCTGACGGCCGCCTACACCACCGAGGCCGGCCTGTTCCAGCAGGCGGAGATCCCGTCGGTGGTCTGCGGGCCCGGCTCCATCGAGCAGGCCCACCGCCCCGACGAGTTCATTGAACTCTCGCAGATGGAGGAGGGCGCCGCGTTCGTTGCGAAGCTGGTGAAGGCGCTGGCCGCCTGAGCCGGGCCTTCGGCCCGTCGCGACGCCCGGCCGCGGGGCTCAGGCTGCGGCCGGCGGGTCGAACTCGTAGGTGGTGTTGCAGAACTCGCAGGTGACGGTGATCTTGCCGTCCACCACCATGTCGGCCATCTCCTCGGCGGAGAACTGGTCGAGGATGTTCTCCACCCGCTCGCGGCTGCACTGGCAGAACACGCCGAGCGGCTGGGGTTCGAACACCCGCACGCCCCGTTCGTGGAACAGCCGGAACAGCAGCCTCTCGGGCGTGACCGACGGATTGGTCAGCTCGGCGTCCTGGGTGCTGGCCATCAGGATGGCGGCCTCGCGCCAGGGCTCGTCCTGCGCCTCCTGCTGGAACCCGGGCGAGGCGAGGTGCTGGACGATGATGCCGCCGGCGCGCCACGCTCCGTCCACCTTCGCCGCGCTCAGCTTGACCGCCGAGGGCAGCTGCTCGGAGCTTTCGAAATAGCGCTGGGCGCACTCGGCTAGCGTCCCGCCCTCCAGCCCGACGATGCCCTGGTAGCGCTCGGTGTCCGGTCCCTGGTCGATGGTGAACGCCAGGTAGCCGCCGCCCAGCAGCTGGGGCACCTCTCGGCCGGGATCGACGCCCTTGGCCACCGCCGCGTCGTATTCGTCCTGGTGGAACGCCACCCAGCCGCGCAGCTCGCCGGGCGTGCGGTAGTCGGCGACGATGGTGCGCACGGCGCCGTCGCCCTTGGCCTGCATGGTGAGCTTGCCCTCGAACTTGAGCGAGGTGCCGAGCATGGCGGTCAGCGTCAGCGCGTGGGCCAGCAGGCTGGCGACGCCCTCCGGATAGTCGTGCCGGTCGAGGATCTCGGCCACCACCGGGCCCAGCCGCACCACCCGGCCGCGCACCGATTCGCCCTCGATCTGGAACGGCACGACGAGGTCGTCGGCCGCCGGGCCGGACTGCTCAAGGCTCGTCATGGGAAACTACTTCTCCAGGCACCAGAGCAGGATGCCCTTCTGGACGTGCAGCCGGTTCTCCGCCTCGTCCCACACCACCGACTGCGGCCCGTCGATCACGTCGGCGTCCATCTCCTCGCCGCGGTGGGCGGGCAGGCAGTGCAGGAACAGGGCGTCCGGCTTCGCCTCGGCCAGCAGCCTGGCGGTGACGCGAAACGGCGCCAGCCGTTCCAGCCGCTTCTCCCGGCCGGTCTGGCCCATGGAGACGAAGGTGTCGGTGAACACGCAGTCGGCGTTCTTCACCGCCTCCCACGGATCGTTGGTGGTGGTGACGCGCCCGCCGTTCTCGCCGGCCCAGTCCAGCACGTCGGGGCGCAGCACGTACTTCTTCGGCGTGGCGATGCGCAGCTCGAAGTCGAACTTCACCGCCGCGTGCACCAGGCTGGCGCAGACGTTGTTGCCGTCGCCGGTCCAGGCGACCACCTTGCCGGCGATCGGGCCGCGATGCTCCTCGATGGTCATCACGTCGGCCATCAGCTGACAGGGGTGGGTGAGCTGGGTGAGGCCGTTGATCACCGGCACGCTGGCGTGCTCGGCCAGCTCCAGCAGGTAGTCGTGGCGCAGGGTGCGCAGCATCAGCACGTCGACGAAGCGCGACAGCACGCGGGCCGTGTCGGCGACGCTCTCGCCGCGGCCGAGCTGCATCTCGTCGCCGGTCAGCACCATGGTGCGGCCGCCGAGCTGGCGCATGCCCACGTCGAACGACACGCGGGTCCGGGTCGATTCCCGCTCGAACAGCGCCGCCAGGATATGACCGTCCAGCGGCGTCTGCGGGTCGACCGCACCCTTGGGCAGGCCGGCGCGGGCCTCCTTGATCCGCTTCGCCCGCTCGATGATCGCCCGCAGGTCGGCGGCGTCGAGCCGGTCGAGGTCGAGGAAATGCCTTGGGCCGGTCATGACGTTGCGCTCGTCCGCGCCGCAAGGGCCTCGCACGCGCCGTCCAGCGCCGCGACCGCCTCGTCGATCTCGTCTTCGGACACCGTGAGCGGCGGTAGCAGGCGCACCTGGTTGTCGCCGGCGCCTACCGTCAGCACGTGCCGGTCGCGCAGCGCGGCCACGACGTCGGCGGCGGGCACCTTGCAGCGCACGCCGCGGATCAGGCCGATGCCGTGCACGCCGTCGAGGATGTCGGGGTGGCGCGCCACCAGGGCGCCCAGCTTCTGGCCCAGATAGCCGCCCAGGTCCTCCACCCGGTCGAGGAAGCCGGGCGCCAGGATCACGTCGAGCACCGCGTTGGCCACGGCGCAGGCCATGGGGTTGCCGCCGAAGGTGGAGCCGTGGCTGCCGGCCACCATGCCCTTGGCCGCTTCCGCCGTCGCCAGGCAGGCGCCGATGGGAAAGCCGCCGCCCAGGCCCTTGGCGGTGGCCAGGACGTCGGGCTTCACGTCCGACCACTGGTAGGCGAACAGCTTGCCGGTGCGGCCGACGCCGCACTGCACCTCGTCCAGCACCATCAGCACGCCGCGCTCGTCGCACAGCCGGAGGATGGCGCCCATCAGTTCCACCGGCACGGCGTTGATGCCGCCCTCGCCGCGCACCGGCTCGAACAGCACGCCGGCGGTCTCCGGCCCGATGGCCTTGGCCAGCGCGTCGAGGTCGCCGAACGGCACCTGGTCGAAGCCCTCGACCCTGGGGCCGAAGCCCTCCAGGTGCTTGGTCTGTCCGCCCGCGGCGATGGTCGCCAGGGTGCGGCCGTGGAAGGCGCCCTCCATGGTGACGATGCGGTAGCGCTGCGGCGCGCCGTTGGCGTAGTGGTACTTGCGGGTGGTCTTGATCGCGCATTCCATGGCTTCGGCGCCGGAATTGCAGACGAATACCAGGTCGGCGAAGGTCGCTTCCGTCAGGCGGGCGGCAAGCTTCTCCTGCTGCGGAATTCGGTAGAGGTTCGACGTGTGCCAGAGTGCCTCGGCCTGGGCCTTCAGCGCCTCGACGAGATGGGGGTGGGCGTGGCCGAGGCTGGTCACGGCGATGCCGCCGCAGAAGTCCAGGAACTTCTCGCCCTCGGTGGTGTAGAGGTACGATCCCCTGCCCCGTTCGAAGGCAAGGTCCGCCCGTGCATAGGTCGGCATCACAGCCGTGTTCATCGAAATTCCCCGTCCGCGTGAGGGTGCCGGAAAAAGCCGTGGAGTATCGGGAGACCCCCACGGCGAGTCAACGAAAAAGCCGGCGCCTTGCGGCGCTAGTCCTTCAGCCGGTAGCCTCGTCGGAAGACCCAGTAGCACGCGGCATACAGCGTCACGTTGAGCCCCAGCATCACGACCATTCCCAGCGGGATGGCGCTGTCGGCGATGTCGATGAAGGCATAGCGCAGGCCGTCGATGGCATAGAAGAACGGATTGAAATGGCTGACCGTCTGCCATACGGGCGGCAGCCGGTCGATGGAGTAGAACGTACCCGAAAGAAATGACAGCGGCATGATGACGAAATTGGTCACCGCCGCGAGGTGATCGAACTTGGTCGACCAGACGCCGCCCAGCACGCCCACCAGCGACAGCAGCAGCGAGGCCGATACCGCGTAGTAGACGGCGATGAACGGGTGGTGCAGCACCACGTGGACGAAGGGCAGCAGCGGCAGCACTACCACCACCGCCACCAGCAATCCGCGCGTCACGCCGCCCATGGCGAAGGCGAAGGTCATCTCGCCGGCGCTCAGCGGTGGCATCAGCAGGTCGACGATGTTGCCCTGTACCTTGGCGATCAGCAGCGATGAGGAGGTGTTGGCGAAGCTGTTCTGGACGATCGCCATCATCACCAGGCCGGGCACCAGGAACTCGCCGAAGGGCATGCCCTGGAAGGTGCGGTGGCCGCCGCCCAGCGCCACCATGAAGATGGCGAAGAACAGGATCGTGGTGATCGCCGGTGCCATCACCGTCTGCAGGCCGACCTTCATGAAGCGCTGCACTTCCTTCGAGTACAGCGTCCAAAGCCCGATCCAGTTGATGCGGCCTATCCGGCGGACGGCATAGGCGGGCGGCTTGACGGTCTGATGCATGACGGTCCGGTTTTCCTCGATCGGCGTTCTACCCCGAGCGCCCGGTCAACGGCAAGCGGCCGCGCTTGTGCCCCGGCGCACGACACATGTGCATCCTCTCCTGCGGTTGACGCCGCCGTCCGGCGCCCTAAGTGTCTCACAATTGACCGGGACGGGCCTTTTTTGTACTGTGCCCGCCCCCACATCCGGACAGGGCGAGGATCGCGATGAGTTGGACCGACGAGCGGGTCGAACTGCTGAAGACGTTGTGGAAGAAGGGCCTGAGCGCCAGCCAGATTGCCGAGGAACTGGGCGGCGACGTCACCCGCAATGCGGTGATCGGCAAGGCGCACCGGCTCGGCCTGTCGTCGCGCCCGTCGCCGGTGAAGAAGACCGCGGAGGAGGCCGCCGAACCGGCCGCCAAGCCCGCCAAGAAGGCGCCGAAGGTTGAGAAGGCCGCCCCCAAGGCCGTGCCCGAGATCATCACCATTCTCACGCTGACCGACCGGATGTGCAAATGGCCGCTGGGCCATCCCGGCGACGCCGACTTCCACTTCTGCGGCCGCAAGTCGGTGCCGGGCCAGCCCTACTGCGCCCATCACGCCGCCATGGCCTATCAGGCGCCCCAGCCCCGCAAGGATCGCCGCCGCAGCGGCCGCTGATCGGTTCGCAGCGTTAGCGCACGATTTACCGCCCAAGCTGGTCCGGCCTGGGCGGTAAGTCATGCTCCATCCCGCTGAATCTGGAGCGAAGTCCGCCGATCAGGTGAGCCCACCTGATCGGCTCTTGCTCTGGCGCCGTGATCGTCCCGCGGCCGGGTCCAGCCCGGCGGCGGGAACGATGCGGGCTATCCTATTTGCCGTCGGCCGGTTTGTCCTGCGCCGGGGCGGGCGCCGGCGTCGCCGCCGGAGCCTGGCCCGCGGCCGGCGCTTTCGCGGCGGCTGGCGCCTCGTCCTTGTCCGCGGCGGGCGGTTCCGGCTTGACGATCTTGGCCTTGGCCCGCAGGTCGGCAAGAATCTCCTCGCGCACCTTGTCGGCCAGTTCCTCTTTCAGCTGGTCCTTGCTGTCCTCGAAGGAGACCGGGCGGATGTCTTCCACCTTGATGACGTGCCAGCCGAACTGGCTGCGCACCGGCTCCTTGGACACCTCGCCCGGCTTCAGCGCGGTCACCGCCTTGGCGAACTCGGGGACCATCTGGTCAGGCTGGAAGTAGCCCAGCTCGCCGCCGCGGGCGCCCGAGCCCGGATCCTGAGACTTCTCCTTGGCGATCTTGGCGAAGTCGGCGCCGTTGTCGAGCTGCTTGATGATGTCCTCGGCCTCCTCCTTGGTCTTCACCAGGATGTGGCTCGCCTTGTATTCCTTGGCGGGATGGGCCTCGTATGCGGCCTTCAGGCGCTCGGGGGTGATGGCCTCGTCCACCTTGCGGCGCATGTACAGATCCTCGAGGATCTGCTCCTTGGCCTGCTTCAGGCGTTGCTTGTAGATCGGGTCCTCGTCGAGGCCGGCCTTGCGGGCCGCGTCGGCCACCAGCTTCTGCTTGATCAGCCGCTCGACCAGCTGGTCCTGAAGGAACTCCACGGGAAGTTGGCGATATTGCGCCGGCAGGTTGTCATAGATGTCGTTGATTTCCGACTGCCGGATCTGCTCGCCGTTCACGGTGGCAAGCACCGGATCGTTCTTCTTGGCCTGGTCGTGGGCCGACTGGTCGCAGCCGACCAGGGCGACGCAGGCCAGTACGAGGCCCATGACAGGTCCCAGCGCGATTTTCATGGTGAGAGGCCTTCCCTGTGGTTGGAGGTCGGGGTGGAGGTGGTCGTCCCCGCGGCGGCGCGCAACAGGCGCGTGCCAAGCGTTTACCAAGCGGACGGCCTCAAGGGAAGCCGTAAGTCCCGTTCGCGCGCTCAGTGACGGTGGCCGTGGCCGGCACAATGGTCGTGGCTGTGGCCGCCTCGCGCGCCCCGTATCCGGTGGTAGGCCAGATGAAGCAGCGAGCCGGCGACGAAGGCCTGCAGCCAGGCGAACTCGGCCTCGCTCGCCATCCCCGCGACCTGCGCGGCGGCCAGGTAGCCCGCGACCGTCGCCAGCGACAGCAGCGCCAGCACGGCGGCGGCGATCCGGCTGCCGAAATTGGCCTGGACCAGCCACCAGATCGCCAGACCGGCCGGCACGTTGTGCAGGATGACCGCCCAGGAAAGCTCTTGCTGGCGGCCCAGGTCGCCGCTCAGCAGTGCCGCGCCGTCGGCTGCGCTGTGCAGCAGCAGGCCGAACACCCCGAGGGCGAGCGTCGTCATGTGGACGCCGCGCTCCTTGTGGTGCAGCAGGAACTCCGCCGCCAGCGGCCCCGCCAGGCCGACCAGAGCGAATGGCAGGACCGGCCAGCCGCCCTCGCCGGCGGTATCCCACAGGATGAGGACGGCGAGCACGGTGATCACCGGCGTGGCGGCGATGTCGAGGATGCGGCCGAGTTGCTGTTCCCCGCGCAGTAGCAGGAAGGCGGCAGGTCCGATGAGAAGGGCGACGAGCGCGGCGATCAGAAGCATTCGGGTGTTATAACATATCATGTGTGGCAACGTGCGCTTTATCGGCCGGCGGCTGGCGATCATGCAAGCCCCGCGAACGGGAAGCGCGCTTGCAATGCCGACGGCGGGCAGGATTAGATGGGCGCGGAGACAGGGATGATGGTCAAGCTCGCGATGGCTGTTCTGTTCTGGGCTGCGGCTGGCGCGGTGTCGGCGGCGCATGCGGCGAGCCTGTCGGAAGCGAGTCCGGCCGAGCTGGAGCGCATCATCCAGCAGACGCCCGCCCAGGGCGTCCCGGACGAGGCGCTGCTGCGCCGCGCAGAGGCGCTCTACCGGCTGGGCGACCTGCAGGGCGACCTGGCGCAGATCCGCGCCGGCGCCGACCTGTCGCGACAGGTGCTCGCCCACCAGGAATCCGGCTCCCATGGCGCGCTCTGGGTCGCCGCCAACAAGAACCTGGGCACGGCGCTGGTGATGCTGGCGCGCCGCTCCAACGATCAGGGCCAACTGGACCAGGCGATCGCCGCATTCGACGCGGCCGTCGTCTTCGCCCGCGATTCGGTGCCGGAGGAGTGGCCCGGCCTGATCAACAGCTTGGCCATCGCCCAGTGGTCCCGGGGCAGCATGGCCCGCGACCCGGCGATGATCCGCAAGGCGACGGCGACCTTCCGCAGCGCGCTGGAGCAGGACAAGGTGCCGGTCGGCGACCGGGACCGCATGCGCATCGAGGTCAACCTGGCGAGCGCCCTGGTCGAGTTGTCCTCACTCTCCAAGAACGACCAGCCGCTCGACGAGGCGGTGGACCGGTTCAGCGCCGCCCTGGACCGGGTCGGGCGGCTGGACATGCCCAGCCAGAAGGCCATCATCGAGGGCAATCTGGGGCAGGCCCTCACCGTGCGCGGCTGGGGCCGGAAGTCCACGGCCGACCTGGAGCGCTCGGTCGACCTGACCAAGCAGGCCATCGACTACTGGGAATCGGTGGGCGCCACCGACGCGCGGAGCGAGGCCGAAGCCAATCTCAGGCAGACTTACCAGCTGCTGACGCAATTGTACGAATCCCGGTAAACCGCCGGGTCCAACGAACGGGGAGAACGCCATGGTGGCCTTGAACGAATTCCGCCTGCTGGGGCGCAGCGGCCTGAAAGTCTCGCCGCTCTGCCTCGGGGCGATGACCTTCGGCGAGGAGTGGGGCTGGGGCGCCGACGCCCAGGCCAGCCGCCGCATGTTCGACATGTATGCCGACCGGGGCGGCAACTTCATCGACACCGCCAACGGCTACACCGGCGGCACCAGCGAGATCCTGGTGGGCGAGTTCGTCAGCCCCCGCCGCGACCGGTGGGTGATCGGCACCAAGTTCAGCATGAACATGGAGCCGGGCGACCCCAACGCCGGCGGCAACAGCCGCAAGAACGTGATGCGCGCCATCGAGGGCTCGCTGAAGCGCCTCGGCACCGACTACATCGACCTCTACTGGGTGCATACCTGGGAGTTCCGCACGCCGGTCGACGAGGTGATGCGCGCCCTCGACGACGCGGTGCGCCAAGGCAAGCTGCTCTATGTGGGCGTGTCCAACGCGCCGGCCTGGAAGATCGCCCAGGCCAACGTGCTGGCGGAGCTGAAGGGCTGGAGCCCGTTCGCCGCCCTGCAGCTGGAATACAACCTGCTGCAGCGGACGCCCGAGCGGGAGCTGCTGCCCATGTGCCGCGAATTCGGGCTGGGCGTGGTGCCCTGGTCGCCGCTGGCGGCCGGCCTGCTCACCGGCAAGTACGGCCGCAAGCACCTGGCCAAGCCCGGTGCCGGCGACAGCCGGTCGCTGACCGGCGGCGACGGCAGCCGCGAGACCATGGTGGCGTCGTCGGGCCGGGTGACCGAGCAGGCACTTGCGGTCAACGACGCGCTGGTGGACATCGCGGCCGAGCTCGGGGTCAAGCCGGCGCAGGTGGCGCTCGCCTGGGTGATGGGTCGCGAGGGCGTCACCAGCTCCATCCTGGGGGCGCGCACGCCCGAGCAGATGGAAACCAACCTGGCCGCCGCCGACGTCGCGCTGTCGCCGGCGCACCGGCAGCAGCTCGACGAGCTGACCGCGGTCGAACTGGGCTATCCCCACGACCTGCTGCAGACCGACTTCATCCAGGGCGTGGTGGATGGCGGCGCGAAGATCGACCGGCCGTTCGGCCGGCCGGCCTGAGCGGCCCTGTCAGGCCGCCTTGCCCCGCAGGTACTCGCCCACCCGCTGGATGCCCTGAGAAGCTTCCGGCACGTCGTGGCCGAGCGCGTGCCAGACGTGGATCACGTCGGGCCAGCGCTCCAGGGTCACCTCGACGCCGGCGGCTTGCGCCTTCTCGGCCACCCGCAGGGAGTCCGAGAGCAGCGTCTCTTCCTCGCCCACCTGGATCAGCAGCGGCGGTAGGCCCTCAAAGGCGCCGAACAGCGGCGAGATGCGCGGATCCTCGGGCTGCAGCTCCTCGCCGGTCACCATGCCGGCCATCCAGGCGATAAGGCCGTAGCCGACCATCGGGTCCTTCTCGGCGTTGCCGCGCAGCGACTCGCCGGAGACGGTCATGTCGGTCCAGGGCGACAGCAGCGCCGCGCCCGAGGGCGCCGGCAGCCCGGCGTCGCGGATGCCCAGCAGCGTTGCCAGCGCAAGCCCGCCGCCCGCGGAATCGCCGGCCAGGAAGCAGCGGGCCGCCGGTTCCTCGCCGGCCGGGCCGTTGTCCAGCATCCAGCGATAGGCGATGAGGGCGTCGTCGAACTGGGCGGGGCCGGCATGCTCGGGCGCCAGCCGGTAGTCGACGTTGAGCACCGAAAGCCCGGAGGCGACCGAGATGTCGGCGCACAGTGCCCGGTGGGTGTCGAGGTTGCCCGCGGCATAACCGCCGCCATGCAGGTAGAGCAGCCGCTTGGCGGGATCGGCGCCGTGCGCATAGACCCACTCGCAAGGGACGTTCACGGCGCGGACCTTCTTGACGGTCACGCCCGCGGGCACCGGCGCGGTGAAGAGGCTCTCCGCCATCATCTGGCGGACGCCTTCCACGGTCGGGGCAAGGCCGGCGGCGGCCGCCGCCTCGTTGTTTGTCCGCAGCTGGTCGATCACTGCCTGAAGTTGCGGCGAGGCCGCCATGGTCCGTCTCCCCCGTTGTTGCGGAGGGCATTGTCGCGGGAATCGGCGGGGGAGTCGCGGGAAAAATCGCCCGGGCGCGGGCCTATTCCTGGCGTGCGGCCGAGTCGGCCTTCGACGCGCTGGAAATCTGGCTGTTCGCCTCCAGCCGCTCGGCGGTGTCCCACAGCATGAGCGCGGCCTCCAGGCTGCCCTTCACCTCGGGGTCGCGGCGCAGCTGCCAGTAGGCCGAGCGTACCGCCAGATAGGCGGTCATGTCGTCGCCCAGCGCGTCCGGCTCCTCGGTGAGGGCGTAGAGCTGGCGGGCGGCTTCCTGCCGGTCCCGCGGCCGCGCCACCAGGCCGGTGCCGATATCGACAAGCTGCTGGGCGACCGGGTTGCTGAATTGCTGGGAAGGCGGTACCAGCTTCGACTGCAGGTCGTCGTCCGCCGTGGCCTTGCTGCCGCGCAGCGCGACCACGTCGCCGTGATGTCCGGTCGTCGGCCACAGGTAGCGCACGGCGAACAGCACGAGCAGCAACGCCGCCGCAACCCACACGGCAACGGACAAAATCCGGGCCATGCGGCCCGGCGGGTTCTCGCGAGAGGTCGGCATGACGCCTGACAATCCCTAGGCTTGCAGCCAGTCCGGAATGGTTTCCGCGGCCAATATCTCGTCATAGGTAGGCCGGCGGCGGATGACGGCAAATCGATTCCCGTCGACCAGCACCTCCGGCACCAGCGGACGCGTATTATAGCTCGACGCCATGACCGCGCCATAGGCCCCTGCGGACAGGATGGCGACCAGGTCGCCAGCCGCGAGCGGCGGCGCCAGTCGGTCGCGGGCGAAGGTGTCGCCGGTCTCGCAGACCGGCCCGACGAAGTCGACGGGGCCGGTCGGCGTGCCCGGCGCCGGCGCCCGCACCGGGATGATGTGGTGATAGGCGCCGTACATGCTGGGCCGCACCAGGTCGTTCATGGCGCCGTCCAGGATGACGAAGGAGCGGCCGCCCGCCTGCTTCACGTAGATCACCGCCGCCACCAGGACGCCGGCGTTGCCGGCGATCAGCCGTCCCGGCTCCAGGATGATCTCGCAGCCCAGCGGGCCGATCAGCCGCCGGATCATGCCCGCATAGAGATCGGGATGGGGCGGCTCGGGGTCCTCGGGGCGATAGGGAATGCCGAGGCCGCCGCCCAGGTCGACCCGGCGGATGTCGTGGCCGTCGCCGCGCAGCGTGTCGACCAGCCCGGCGACCCGGCGGAAAGCTTCCTCGTAGGGCGCGAGCGCGGTGAGCTGCGAGCCGATGTGCACGTCCACCCCCACCGGATCGATGCCGGGCAGCGCGGCGGCGCGGCGGTAGATGTCGCGTGCGCCGGACAGCGGCAGGCCGAACTTGTTTTCGCCCTTGCCGGTGGAAATCTTCTCGTGGGTGCCGGCGTCCACGTCGGGATTGATCCGCAGCGCCACCGGCGCCGTCGCGCCCATGCCGGTGGCCACCGCGCTCAGCAGCTCCAGCTCGGGCTCCGACTCCACGTTGAACTGGTGGATGTTCCGCGCGAGCGCGAAGGCCATCTCGTCGCGGGTCTTGCCGACGCCCGAGAACACGATGCGGGACGGCGGGATGCCGGCGGCCAGCGCCCGGCGCAGTTCGCCCTCCGACACGATGTCGGCGCCGGCGCCGTGCCGCGCCAGCGTCTTCAGCACGGCCAGGTTGGAATTGGCCTTCACCGCGTAGCAGACCAGCGCGTCCATGCCCGCGAAGGCGCCGGAGAACACGTCGAGGTGCCGGGTCAGGGTTGCCGTGGAATAGCAGTAGAACGGCGTGCCCACCGCCGCGGCGATCTCCGGCACCGGCACGTCCTCGGCGCACAGCACGCCGTCGCGATAGTCGAAATGGTGCATCAGGGGCCCGGCGGCGCGTCGGGCGTCGGCACGGGCGGCTGCGCCTGGTCGTTCGGGTTGGCGTCGGGCGATTGAGGCGAAATCTCCGTGTCGGCGGGACGGGCTTCGGTCCGCGGCGGCGGCGCTTCCGACTTGGGGGCCTCCAGCGGACCCTTGCGGCCGCATCCCGCGGCGGCGAGGCACAGCAGGGCGACGGCGGCGATCCGGATCATGTTCATGCCAGGCGCTCCTTCCAGGCGGCGACGGTTTCGCGCACCCGCTCCGGCGAGGTGCCGCCATAGGACCGGCGGCTGGCAACGGAGCGCTCGACGGTGAGCACGTCGAACACCGCCTCGGTGATGCCGCCCTCCACCGACCGCATGTCGGCGAGGCTGAGGTCGGCCAGGTCGCAGCCCCGCTGCTCGGCCAGCTTCACCAGGCTGCCGGTGACGTGATGGGCGCGGCGGAACGGCATGTTCAGGTTCTGCACCAGCCAGTCGGCCAGGTCGGTGGCGGTGGCGAAGCCGGTGCCGGCGGCGGCCGCCATGGCCGCGTCGTTCACCGTCAGGTCGCGCACCATGCCGGCCATGGCCGCCACGCACAGCGCGACGGCGTCGGCGGCGTCGAAGGTCGGCTCCTTGTCTTCCTGCATGTCCTTGGAATAGGCCAGCGGCAGGCCCTTCATCACCATCAGCAGCGCGTTGAGCGCGCCGACGATGCGGCCGGTCTTGGCGCGGATCAGCTCGGCGGCGTCCGGGTTGCGCTTCTGCGGCATGATCGACGAGCCGGTGGAGAAGGAATCGCTCAGCGCGACGAAGCGGAACTGGGCGCTCGACCACACCACCAGCTCTTCGGCCAGCCGCGACAGGTGGACGGCGCAGAGCGAGGCGGCGGACAGGAACTCCAGCGCGAAGTCCCGGTCGGACACCGCGTCGAGGGAATTGGCGGTCGGCCGGTCGAAGCCGAGGGCGGCCGCCGTCATCCGCCGGTCGATGGGGAACGAGGTGCCGGCCAGCGCCGCCGAGCCCAGCGGGCATTCGTTCAGGCGGCGGCGGGCGTCGGCCAGCCGGCCGCGGTCGCGGGCGGTCATCTCCACATAGGCCAGCAGATGGTGCCCGAAGGTCACCGGCTGGGCGACCTGGAGGTGGGTGAAGCCGGGCATCAGCGTGGCCGCGTGCTCCTCGGCCCGCTCCAGCAGCGCGTGCTGCAGGTCGGCGAGGGCCGCGTCCAGGTCGTCGATGGTGTCGCGCACCCAGAGCCGGAAGTCGGTGGCCACCTGGTCGTTGCGCGAACGGGCTGTGTGCAGCCGGCCGGCCGCGTCGCCGACGATCTGGGCGAGCCGCGCCTCGACGTGCATGTGGATGTCCTCGAGCGCCGGGTCGATGGCGAAGTCGCCGGCCTCGATCTCGGCCTTCACCTGGTCGAGGCCCCGGTCGATCGCCTCGCCGTCCGCGGCGGCGATGATCCCGGTGGCGACGAGCATGGCGCAATGGGCCTTGGAAGCGGCGATGTCCTGGGCGTAGAGCCGGCGGTCGAAGTCGATGGAGGCGTTGATGCGCTCCATGATCGCCGCCGGGCCGCCGGCGAAGCGGCCGCCCCAGAGCTTGTTGGACCCGTTCCCGTCTGCCATTTTGTCCGCCGTCGCCCCTGTTCCGGAGCCCATCATGAGACTGAAGCGCCTGCTGCGCCTGAGCATCGTCCTAAGCGCCGCCTTATATGTCGGCTGCAGCGACGCAGGCAACCCGGAAACGGGACCGGCCGCGGGCGGCGTGCCGGCGCTGACGCCCAGGGGCGCGGTATCGGCGTTCGTTCCGGCGGCCAAGCCGGAGAAGGCGCCGTTCGCCGAGTTCCAGAATGCCCAGGGCAAGACCGTCAGCCTCGAGGACTTCAAGGGCAAGACGGTGCTGCTCAACCTCTGGGCCACCTGGTGCGGGCCGTGCAAGGTGGAGATGCCCTCGCTCGACGCGCTGCAGGCCCGGCTGGGCGGCGCCGACTTCCAGGTGGTCGCGCTGTCGAGCGACCGGGCCGGCAAGAGGGCCGTGGACCCCTATTTCGAGAATGCCGGCATCAAGGCGCTCTCGCCCTACTACGACCCGAAGAATGCCGTCGGCCTGGCCATGGGCGTGACCGGCCTGCCCACCTCCGTCCTGATCGACGCCCAGGGCCGCGAGCTGGGGCGGATCACGGGCGACGCCAAATGGGACAGCCCGGATGCCGTCGCGCTCGTCCGCCAGGCCATGGGCAAGTAGAGTGCCTCTTCTGCCGGCTGCCCGGCGCCATCGGAAAGGAATGCCATGCTGAGCCGCACCATCTATGAGCCGGAGCACGAGATGTTCCGTGATGCCGTCCGCAGGTTCTTCGAGAAGGAGATGGCGCCCCGTCACGCCGACTGGGAGAAGGCAGGCTGCGTGCCGCGGGAGTTCTGGCTGAAGGCGGGCGAGCAGGGCCTGCTGTGCCCGCAGGTGCCGGAAGAGTATGGCGGCGCCGGCGGCGACTATCGCTACCTGGCGGTGGTCGACGAGGAACTGGGGTTCGCCGGCGCGTCGGGTCCGGGCTTCACCGTGCACAGCGACATCTGCGCCGGCTACCTGCTGAAATACGGCAGCGAGGACCAGAAGCGGGAATGGCTGCCCAGGATGGTGACCGGCGAGGTGATCGCCGCCGTGGCCATGACCGAGCCGGGCACCGGCAGCGACCTGCAGGGCGTCAAGACCACGGCGAGGCTGGACGGCAACCACTACGTGGTGAACGGCCAGAAGACCTTCATCTCCAACGGCCAGAATGCCGACCTTGTGATCGTCGTCGCCAAGACCGATCCGACCCGGGGCGCCAAGGGCACCAGCCTGATCCTGGTGGAGGCCGACCGCGACGGTTTCGAGCGCGGGCGCAGGCTGGACAAGATGGGCATGCACGCCGCCGACACCTCGGAGCTGTTCTTCAACGAGGTGCGGGTGCCCACCGCCAACCTGCTGGGCCAGGAGGAAGGCAAGGGGTTCGCCCAGCTGATGAACGAGCTGCCGCAGGAGCGGCTCGGCATCGCGCTCAACGCCCAGGCCACGGCGCAGTACGCCTTCGACCTCACCGTGGCCTACGTCAAGGAGCGCAAGGCGTTCGGCAAGACCGTGTTCGACTTCCAGAACACCCGCTTCAAGCTGGCCGAGCTCAAGGCCCAGCTCGAAGTCGGCTGGGCGTTCGCCGACAAGTGCATCGCCCACCACATGCGCGGCGAGCTGACCGCGCCCGACGCGGCCATGGCCAAGCTGTGGATCACCGAGATGCTGGGCCGGGTGGTCGACGAGGGCGTGCAACTGCACGGCGGCTACGGCTTCATGAACGAATACCCCATCGCCCGCCTCTACACGGATTCCCGGGTGCAGCGCATCTATGGCGGCACGTCCGAGATCATGAAGGAACTGATCAGCCGCACCCTGTAGTCCGGCCATCGGCCATCCCGCGCTGCTGCGCCCCTGCGCGGGATGGGATAGCATTTCCGCCGGCTTCGTGACCGGCGGTCGACCCAGTGATCCTCAGCGACGAGCACCAGTTCGCGTTCATCCACATTCCCAAGTGCGGCGGAACCTCCGTCCGCGTGCAGCTCGGCGCCATCGACAGCTATGCGGGCCGCTTCCAAATGGGCGAGATCGAGACCGAGCTGGGCACGGTGAACCTGGGGCATGTGCCGCTGCATGCGCTCGAGGCGCTTTATCCCCGGGAGTTCGACAAGGTCGTCCGCTACGCCTCGCTGGCCTTGGTGCGCGATCCCCATCAGCGCTTCCTGTCGTCGGTGATGCACCGGCTGGTCGCACGGCAAGGCGTGCCCATGGCGCTGGTGACGGGCGAAATGGTGCGGCGAGAGGCGGAGGCGGCGATAGAGGTTCTCGACCGCGACCGCAGCGTCTTGCCGGCCGGCTACTCCCACTACACGCCGCAGTCCTGGTACGTGGAGCTGCGCGGGCGCCGGTTGGTTAAGACCATCGTCCCGCTCGACCGGCGCGACCTCCTCCAGCGCTGCGTGCAACAGGCGACGGGCCTCATCCTAGACATGGCGGTGCGGGAAAATCTCAGCGCGGTGCCGGCGAACTCCCTGATGCGCGGTGCCGTACGCCTGATGCGGCCGGTCTACCGCGCCCTCCTTCCTTCCCGCGCGAAGAACCGGCTCCACAGCATGATGCGGCAGCGGGGGCTGTTCCGGCATGTCGGGGAGTTGTATGCCGGATCGTCGCTGGGGAACGACGACATCCGGCGGTTCATCGACAGCTATTACGCGCGCGATTTCGAGATCCATGCCGCGGCGCTGCGGTCCGCGGCGCAAGCCGAGGTGCCCACCTGATCCACGGGCGCGGGATCAGGGCGGCCCGCCCTCGACGCGAACATCGATCAGGCCCCAGACCGAATTGCCCAGGCAGACCCGCTCGGCGCTGGCGACGTCTTCGGGGTGCAGCACTGCCTCGCGCACGGCTTCCTCCGCCATGAAATGGGCGCGGAACACGCCGGGCAGCAGGCCGCAGGCCAGCGCGGGCGTGAGCCATTCGCCGTCCCGGCGCACGAACAGGGTGCTGCGCGCGCCTTCGGTGACCTCGCCGCGCTCGTTGCGGAACAGCAGGTCCCAGCAGCCCCGCGCCTTGGCGTCCCTGAGCGCCCGGTCATAGGCGGCGCGCCGGGTTGCCTTGTGGAACAGCATGCGGTCGTCGGAGCGGACGGCGTCGCCGGCCCAGGCCGCCGTCGGCGGCGCCTCGCGCAGCCGCGCCCGTCCGGCCGCCACGTCGACCGGCGCGGCGGTGACGGAGACCGCGCCGGACGGCCCCAGCAGCAGCCGCACCCTGTGGTCCGAGGCGGCGGCGAACGAACCTCGCGCCTCGTCCAGGACGGCGCGGATGCCGTCGCGCTCGGCCGGATAGCCGAAATAGCGGGCGGACGCGAGCAGCCGGTCCAGGTGGCCCTCCAGCAGCCACCAGCCGTCCCCACGGTCCCACAGCAGGGTCTCGATCAGGCACGGCTGTTCGGCCGGGGCGGTGACGAAGGCGGCCTTCAGCAGGCATTCGTCGTATTCCGCCGGCCCGTCGGAATCGGCGACGATGCCGCTGCCGATGCCGAGCCGCGCCCGGCCCTGGCCGTCCAGCGTCAGCGTCCGGATCGGCACGCTGAAGGACGCGTCGCCGTCGGGTGCGATGCAGCCGATGGCTCCGGTGTAGACGCCGCGCGGCCGGTCCTCCAGCTCGGCGATGATCTCCATGGCCCGGATCTTGGGCGCGCCGGTCACCGAGCCGCACGGGAACAGCCGCTTCAGGATGTCGAGCGTGCCGGTCTCCGGCGGCACCCGCGCCGTCACGGTGGAGACCATCTGCAGCACGGACGGATACGCCTCCACGTCGAACAGGCTCTCGACGCGGACCGAGCCGGGCAGGGCGAGGCGCGACAGATCGTTGCGCTCCAGATCGACGATCATCAGGTTCTCCGCGCGGGACTTGGGATCGTTCCGCAGCGCCGTCCGCGCCGCCTCGTCTTCCGCGGCCCAGCGGCCGCGCGGCGCCGTGCCCTTCATCGGCCGGACCGTCAGCGCGTCGCCCCGCCGCTCGATGAACAGCTCGGGCGAATGGGACGACACGCACCAGTCGCCGGCGGCGACGAAGCCGCCATGGCCCACGGGCTGGGCCTTGCGCAGCGCGGCGTGTAGCGCGAGCGGGTCGCCCGAAAAGTCGGCGCGCGCGTCCATGGTCAGGTTGATCTGGTAGACGTCTCCCGCCGCCAGATAGTCCTGCACCCGCCCGTAGGCGCTCAGATAGGCCTCCCGGTCCATGTCGGGCACGAGCGGCGCCAGCGCGAAGCCGCGGCCCTGGCTCAGGTCGCGCCAGACCTGCTCCACGTCGGCCCGGGAGAGGCGCTGGCGGCGACGGAACAGGCCAAACCAGACCAGCGGTTCGGTCCTGCGCCGCGGCAGGAGGTGGCGCAGGCGCGGCTCCAGCAGGTGGCCCAGCTCGTAGGCGAACCAGCCGGCCGCGTGCAGCCCGTCGCGCAGGCCCGCGTCGATCTCCCCCAGCGCCCGCTCCACGTCCTCCGGCGCGTCGCAACGGACGATGCGTTCCGGCCGTTCGAACAGGAACGAGGGTGCGCTCCAGTCGCGGCTGTTCTCGATCAGCACGAAGTGGTCGTTGGGCATCAGCACGGTCATGCCCGACGGTCTATCCCATTCGCCCGCAGCCGAGAAGGGCGATGCAACCTCGACAGGCCGGCGCGCGCTTGCCTATGCTGGCGGCAGGAGGGACGGGCCGTGGAGGAAGCGTGAAGAGCTGGATGTTCGCCGCGGCCGCGATCGCCCTGGCGGGCTGTGCCGGCGATTCCCCGTCCAGGATGCTGTTCGACCAGCACGTAACCACCGCGACCCGGCAGAACTTCGTGTTCTGCGGCGAGTACGGCTGCCACACCCGCTGGGACATGACGCTGACCGACGCGGAGTGGGACCGGGTGCGCGCCGTCTTCGAGCCGCCGCCCCGCGACGCCGCCGAGGAACGGCAGCGGATGGCCCTGGCCGTCGGGCTGATCGAGCGGATCATCGGCCCCAAGACCGGCACCGACATCGACAAGCCCGGCGCCACCATCCTGTTCGCCAGCACCAAGGGGCAGCTCGACTGCATCGACGAGGCGCACAACACCGCGCTCTATCTCACCTTCATGCAGCGCGACGGCCTGTTCAAATGGCACACGGTGGGCGAGCCCATCATCCGCGGGCACGTCATCGACCGCTGGTTCCACAACACCGCCACGGTGATCGAGACGGCGACCGGCACCCAGTGGGTGATCGACTCCTGGTTCGGCGCCAACGGCGAACCGGCCGACGTCACCACCGCCAAGATCTGGGAGTCCGGCTGGGAGCCGGAAAAGTACAAGACGCGCACCGACCGCTGAGGCCCCGTTCCGCAGCCGCCGGAGTGGTTAAATTCCCGTCGACAAGGTTTATGCTCCTGCTCCGTTGACGGAACGGGGCGGTAAGGGGATCGACATGAAGAAATCCAGGATCAGTTGGTTTTCCAGGGCGGACGGCAGCTCGATCCGCGACCTGCTCGGCTCGACGCAGGACACTGACTGGCGAAGCCGGGTCACGCCCGAGATGCAGGAGCAGTACAGGCGGGACGGCGTCGTCTACATCCCGCAGCTCATCCATCCGGAATGGCTGGCGCTGATCGAGCAGGGGATGCGGCGCAACGTCGCGAATCCCGGCTACAACAGCGTCCAGATGCACGAGGGCAGCGGCGGCGAGTACCTCATGGATTACGACAACTATCACGTCAATCCGGAGTACCAGTACCTGCTGGAGCACTCGCCCGTCGCCGACATCATGCAGTATCTCCTCGATACCGAGGAACTCTGGCTGTTCCACGACCAGATCTTCGTCAAGCAGGGTGGCGACAACATGCCGACCTTCTGGCACCAGGACCTTCCCTACTGGATTCTGGAGGGCAGCCAGCTCGGTTCCATGTGGATCACGCTGGATCCGGTTCCCCGCGAATACTGCCTGGAGTTCGTGCCGGGGTCGCATCGCGGGACCCAGTATGGCGGCACCACCTTCAATCCGGACGATCCCACGGAGCCGGCATTCCCGACCCTGCCGCGCATTCCCAACATCGAGGCCGAGCGGGACAAGTGGGACATCGTCGCATGGGACATCACTCCGGGCGACGCGGTCATCATCCATCCCGGCGTGCTGCACGGCGGCGGCGCCACGGGCCCGGGCGGACTGCGGCGCACCATCACGATCCGCTTCTACGGCGACGACGTGGTGCTGGACGGGCGTTTCGAGCGCGAGCGGCAGGTGCCCGCTCCCCACTATCCCGGCCTCGCCCTGCGGATCAAGCCAGGCGAGAAGGTGCGCGATCCGCGCTTCCCGCGGCTTCGCCCCAGACCCTGACGCCGAGGCGGGACGTTCGCAAGGCGTTCCCCGGCCGACAATGAAAAGGGCGCCCGCAGGCGCCCTTTCGGTATGCCGGTCCGGCCAAGATCGTCAGTCGACGGTCCAGGTGCTGCCGGCGAACAGCAGTTCCTTCATGTCGGCGTTCGGCTTGGCGGCCCGCGCCTTCTCCACCTGGCCGGCGACGCCCGCGTCGTAGGTTTCCGCAGGGTCGCAGAAGATCACGCCGACGATCACCGGGGCGTCCGGGCCGTCCAGCGTGACCAGCAGCTGGGCCAGCACCGGGTCGGTCTCGTCGTGCACCAGGATGTCGTCCAGGGTGACGCCGTTCTCGCCGATGGTCACCACCTCCAGCGACAGCCGGTCGGGGCTCAGGCGCAGGCCCTTCTCCTTGTCGGCGCCGAACAGCAGCTTCTCGCCGTGCTCGGCCCGCAGCTGGCGCTCGGGTGCGGCCTTCTTGTCGGTGAAGTTGGCGAACACGCCGTCGTTGAACACGATGCAGTTCTGGTAGATCTCGACGAAGGACGCACCGCGGTTGGCGTGGGCCCGCTTCAGGATCTCGGGCATGTGCTTCTGGTCGGTGTCGACGGTGCGCGCGACGAAGCGGCCGCCGGCGGCCAGCGCGAAGCTGCAGGGATTGAGGTTGCGCTCGATGGAGCCGCCCGGGCTCGACGGTGAGCGGGTGCCCGGCCGCGAGGTGGGCGAGTACTGGCCCTTGGTCAGACCGTAGATCTCGTTGTTGAACAGCAGGATCTGCAGGTCGACGTTGCGGCGCAGCACGTGCAGCAGGTGGTTGCCGCCGATCGACAGGCCGTCGCCGTCGCCGGTCACCAGCCAGACGTCCAGCTTCGGGTTCGCCAGCTTGATGCCGGTGGCGAAGGCGGGCGCCCGGCCGTGGATGGTGTGGAAGCCGTAGGTGGCCATGTAGTAGGGGAAGCGCGACGAGCAGCCGATGCCCGAGACGAACACCGTGTTCGCCGGATCGGCTTCAAGGTCGGCGAGCGTCTTCTGCACCGACTTCAGGATCGCGTAGTCGCCGCAACCCGGGCACCAGCGCACTTCCTGGTCGGTGGCGTAATCCTTGGCAGTCAGCTTCTGCGGAGCCATTTCGTTCATTGGAGTCTCCTAAGCCGCCAGGTCGCGGATGACCTGGGTGAGATGGCTTACCTTGAAGGGCTGGCCGTTCACCTGGTTGAGGCGCACCGCGTCGACCAGGTACTGGTCGCGCAGCACGGTGGCGAACTGGCCCTTGTTCATCTCGGGCACCAGCACCTTGTCGAAGCCCTGCAGCAGGTCGCCCAGGTTACGCGGCAGCGGCCACATGTAGCGCACGTGGATCTGCGACACTTCCAGGCCTTCGGCGCGGGCCGCCTCGACCGCCCGGTAGATCGGGCCGAAGGTCGAGCCCCAGCCGACCACCGCCAGGCGTCCGGTCTTGCCGCCCTGCGCCACCTCCTGCTCGGGGATGTCGTCGGCGATGCCCAGCACCTTGTTCCAGCGGGTGTCGGTCATCAGCTGGTGGTTGTCGGCGGCATAGGAGATGTTGCCGGTGTTGTAGTCCTTCTCGATGCCGCCGATGCGGTGCTCGGTGCCCTTGGTCCCCGGCACCGCCCAGTTGCGCGCCAGCGTCTCGGGGTCGCGCTTGAACGGGCTGAAGCCTTCCGGGTTGGTCTCGAAGGTCACCGGGAACGGCTCGAGGCTGTCGAAGTCGGGGATCGGCCACGGCTCGGCGGCGTTCGCCAGGTAGCCGTCGGTCAGCAGGATCACCGGCGTCATGTACTTGGTGGCGATGCGCACCGCCTCGATGGCGGTCTCGAAGCAGTCGCCCGGCGTCGACGAGGCGATCACCGGCAGCGGCGCGTCGCCGTTGCGGCCGTAGACCGCCTGGTAGAGGTCCGACTGCTCGGTCTTGGTCGGCAGGCCGGTGGACGGGCCGCCGCGCTGGGAGTTGACGATCACCAGCGGCAGCTCGGTGGTGATGGCGAGGCCCATGGCCTCCGTCTTCAGCGCGATGCCCGGGCCCGACGACGAGGTCACGCCGAGCGAGCCGGCGAAGCTGGCGCCGATCGCCGAGCAGATGGCGGCGATCTCGTCCTCCGCCTGGAAGGTCACCACGCCGTGCTCCTTCAGCCGCGCCAGCTGGTGCAGCAGGGTCGAGGCGGGGGTGATCGGGTACGAGCCCAGCATGATGTCGAGGCCGGCCAGCTTGCCGCCGGCCACCAGGCCGAGCGCCAGGGATTCGGCGCCGGTGATGGTGCGGTAGATGCCCGGCGCCACCTCGGTGCGGCCGATGGTGGTCTGGCTCATGTCGCCCGCCAGCTCGGCGGTCTCGCCGAAGGCGTGGCCGGCGTTGAGGGCGGCGACGTTGGCGTCGGCCAGGTGCGGTGCCTTGGCGAACTTGCCCTTCAGCCAGTCGACCACCGACTGACGCTGGCGGCCGTACATCCACAGCATCAGGCCAAGCGTCCACATGTTCTTGCAGCGCATGGCCTCCTTGTTGGAGAGGCCGAATTCCTTCACCGACTCCAGCGTCATCTTGGAGATGTCGAGCGGGATCACCTTGTAGGGCGCGACGGTGCCGTCCTCGAGCGGATTGGCCTCGTAGCCCGCCTTGGTCAGCGCCCGGTCGTTGAACGAGCCGGTGTCGACGACGACGGTGCCGCCTGGCTTCAGGCTGGACAGGTTCACCTTCAGGGCGGCCGGGTTCATCGCCACCAGCACGTCGGGCTGGTCGCCGGGCGTGAAGATCTCGACGCTGCCGAACTGGATCTGGAAGCCCGACACGCCCGCGAGGGTCCCGGCCGGGGCGCGGATCTCGGCGGGGAAGTCCGGCAGGGT